>JBKQPS010000317.1:0-3546 GCA_052144915.1 Spirochaetia bacterium
GTGGAGGCCTGCGAGAAGCAGCCGGATGCAGCCTGGAAGGTGAACGCGGTGGGATCGCAGAACCTGGCGCTGGCCGCCCGGGCGCTTTCTGCCGAGTACCTGCTCATCTCCACGGATTACGTGTTCGACGGCGCGGCACGGGAAGACTACTCCGAGCTCTCACCGCCGAACCCCATCAACGAGTATGGAAAGTCAAAGCTGGCGGGGGAAAGGCTCGCGGCCAGCATCTGGCTGAAGACGTACGTCGTGAGGACCGCGTGGCTCTTCGGTCACCGGCCAAAGAACTACGTGGACCGCGTCTTGACTGCAGCGGACAAAGACGGCCTGGTGCGGATGGCGGATGACCAGTTGGAGTCCCCGACGTACGTCCCGCACCTGGCGGCGGCAATTCGTGCTCTCATACCCACCGGCGCGCACGGGACATACCACGTAACCAGTCTCGGTGGCTGCACGCGGTTGGAGTTTGCGCGCTACGTGCTTTCAAAGGCCGGACGCACGGTGCCGCTGGAGAAGCTGGAAAGCCCCGCCGTCGCGCGGGCGGCGAGAAGGCCGGGACGCACGGTACTGGACTGCAGGCTCTTTCGGCTGGTGACCGGACATGATTTGCCCGCCTGGCAGTCCGGCGTGGACGAATACCTGCGCCGCCAGGACACTCGTGTACGTTGAATCCGGCGATCTGGAGGCGGTTGAAATCCTGCGAGGCTTTGACATCTGCATCGCCGGCGCAGGCGCCGCGGGACTGGCTCTTGCGCACCGTCTCATCGGCTCGCCGCTCAAGGTGCTCGTCCTGGCAAGCGGGCTGCCAACGGACCGTGGACTTCCATCCGGATCGCGGCAGAAGGCCTACGGGGGCACCCTCGGTCCTTTCCTGAGCAGCGTTGATCCCCTTTTCCTGCGCCGTTCACGGCTCAACATGTACGGTGGGACGACGAATCATTTCGGATTCTGGGCCCGGCCCCTCGACGAGACAGACTTTCTGCCAAGGCAAGGGTACCGCGCTGCCGCCTGGCCAATCCCACGAGCCTCGCTGGATCCCTGGTACGCCGAGGCGAACTCGTACGGCCGATACGGTCCATTCAACTATCACGATCTTGCTTTCTGGGAGCGCGTTCTCGGCGGTGCGGGCTTCCCGCGGAGGACGGAGGATCGTCTTGCCCGGGCCGTCTTTCACGCGCAGTACGCGGAGCCCGTGCGCCAGTTCCAGGTCCAGCTGGGGGAGGCGCTCCACGCGGCGCCGAACGTGACGGTGCTGTTCAACGCGCACCTCCTTTCCATTGAAACCGGTGGAACCCTCGACGGCGGGCACGTACTGCGGTTTGTCTGCGCCTCTCTGCGCGAAGGACGCCCGGATCGACGCTTCCACGTTGAAGCTGACCGCTATGTCCTTGCGATGGGAGGCATAGAGACCGCCCGGAAGCTCAAGCTTTCAGGTGACCTCGGGAACAATCACCATGATCACCTCGGCCGCGGCTTCATGGTTCACCCTCTCCTCACGACAGCCGCGGAGGCCCGCTTCGCCACGCCCCTCCCCCTGGAGACCAGGAACTTCTTCCGCGACCAGCAGATCCGGCTCCGCCCCGGAGGGGAGAAGGAAGAAGCTTTCGTTCACGACAACGCCCCTCTCGTGGACCCCAGGCTCATGGCGAAGTACGAAATATTCAACGCCTGGGGCGTCCTTGTTCCGACGGCCGCGACCCTGGTGGAGGAACGAATTGGCAACTTCCGCGTCATCTTGCGGTTTGACCCCGCGGGCGACCGGGCAGAAGTCAATCTCAACTGGGAACAGGTTCCCAATGAGGAGAGCGTGATCGGCCTCGATCACGCGGAGGTCGATCCCGTCTTCGGGCAGCCCGCGGCACATGTCGACTGGCGGCTCCGCGAGGAGGACAAGCGGACGGCGGCCACGGCTCTGGATCTCGTCCGTGACCACCTGGAGCGCAACGGGTCCACCGGGTTCAGGATTCTGACTGATCTCTCCGGCGGACCGGAGCGCTGGACTTTCGGCAGGACGGAGACCGCACTCGCCACTGGCGACCATCACATGGGGAGCCTCCGCATGTCGGCGTCGCCCGATGACGGAGTCGTGGACCCTGACTGCCGGTTCCACCGGATCGACAACCTCTACGCGGCGGGGAGCGCCGTCTTCCCGACGAGCGGCTATGCCAACCCTACACTCACGATAGTCGCCCTTGCTCTGCGCCTGGCCGACCATCTTTCCGGAGGGGCTGCCCGCCGGGCCTGACGGCAGTACCAGCACCGTCGGGGGGTGGCGGTATTCTCAAACCCCCGACGGTACAGCTTCATGCCCTCTCAGCCCACGTCCGACATCTGTTTCTTATAGTCCGCGAGTCTTGTCTCCGCATCATCTCCGCTGAATGCATCGATCACCCCAACGTCTTTCACCACCAAAGCGCACTTCACTATAAGGCTCATGAAATCAGGATTCGTTCGAAGTCGGCTGAGCTTATCACGATCCCCTCGAATCAATACGAAACCACTAAGATCGCCGCCGTGGTAGTCGAGAATGACAGGCTCAAAGCTGTCGATCTCGCGCTGTTGTTGCAGGCGCTTGTTGAATTGCATGGCTTCGCCGAAAACCTTGAGAGCTTTCTCTCGATAGGTGGGAAAGGGTTCACCCCAACCGATGAAAATTGCGCCTTTGGCCATTTTTGCACCTCCTCAAGACTGTCAGTCCAGGACCTGGAAGACGCGGTACTCGAACCACGCCGCATTCGGGCCGAGGCGCGCCTCGGCTACTGTTACTATGTTGTTCAACCAGGAATAGCGTGGATCCCCCGTTTCGAAGACAGGCGTGGCCAGCCAGTAGACTTCGCCGAAGTCGACGATTTCGCCTTTCGAAATCTTGGCCCCCGCGGCCGCGGTCATCACCTGTACTCCCTCGTATCGCATGTAGATGTTCGCGCCATCGTCCGTCTGCAGCGTGCCGCGGACATCCATGTGCCCAACTCCATCGGAAGAGGTGATGAACCAATCGACAGGCCCCGGCAGGATCTTCCCTCGCAGCTTTGGCCCCTCGAAGCTCCCCCCGCTGATGACAAAGATCTGCCTGTGCCCAGCGGTAATTTGCCCGATATCAACTGGCGGGACGAAATCACCGTGGAAGGTCATCAGGTACTCGAGTCGAAGTTTCGTGCCCACCGCCTTTGTCTGTGCCCCTGCCTGCGTGACTCCACTCACGAGCAGCGCTGCGACGATAACAGAAGCCGAGAGGACCAACCTTGATCCTTTTGTCGTCATGGATTTTCCCTTTGTCTTTGTGATCCAAGTGTCTGCTCCAAGCCCAATAACCGGCTTCCTGTTTTCACCTCCTCTCTGGGGGCCAAGCGTCCCTCGCTGCAGCAGGCCATTACTGAGCAACGATTTCGCTCTAGCCTATACCCCTTGCGCCCCCGGTCAATAGGGAATAAGCCGGCAGCCGTGGATCGGTTGTACAAAACGGCGAGCTGTGCTCACCATTACGCATGTGCCCGGACGGGGCAGAGCCGATGCGCGAGGGATCGCTTCGAGCAGGATGGACGGGAGGAA
>JBKQPS010000318.1:0-21079 GCA_052144915.1 Spirochaetia bacterium
CCCAGGATGATCGACACGATTTTTGCCATGGCGTCCTCTGGAAAAAAGTGTATGTCGGCCCCGGGCCACGGTCAAGGCGGCCAGTCAGCCGGGCCCGCGAGGCCCCGTGAAGTCCTTCCATGGCGAGGAAAGCGAATCTCTGAGCATTTCAAGGACTCTATTAATTCCTTGACAGAATAGTTTTCAAGGACCATAATCTTCCCGTGATTACGCGTATAACCGGGAAAAACCAGGTGACCGTCCCGGCGGAGATCGTCGCCAAGGCGGGCCTGAAAGCTGGCACGCGTCTGGATTGGCGAACGACCAATCAGGAGGGCGTGCTGGAGGTGCACGTATTGCCGGACCATGTGACGCTCGCCGCAGGTCTGCGCGGTCGGGGGAACGGCTTCCGGCGACTGGACGGCAGCGCTGTCGATCGGCTTCAGCGCGAGCGCGAACAGGAAGAGAAGGCCAGGAACGGGCGATGAGCCGCGTCACGCACGTGCTGGATACCTCCGCGCTCCTCGCGCACTACTTCAACGAGCCGGGCGCCGCAGTGGTCGAGAGGCTGTGGTCGGATGAAACCTCGCGGATCGGGATATCCGCAGTCACGATCACTGAATTGAAAGGGCGTCTCCGGGAGGAGATCACGGATGACGCCGAATCAGCGAGAGCCGCGGACGCATACCTGAACGAATTGACGATCTGCCTTTCGGTGGATCGTGCGACGGCAGAGCTGGCGCGGCAATTGAGGCAGGCCGTTCCCGGTCGATTGCCCCTTGTCGATGCGATCATTGCGGCCGCCGCGCGCGCCGCAGGGGCCATCCTCGTGCACAAGGACGCGCACATGTCGCGGATCCCCCCGGGCATGGTGAGGCAGATCGCGCTTGGGGCCGAACCGTAGCGTCACGCCTCCTGGATTGCCTGCCCACTTTTGCCGTGGTACTATCAGATCCGGGGGAGGGGGATGCTGGCCGACTTTCTCGGGTCACTGCGGCGCGATCCGGAGTTCAGCGACAGGGTGACGCATTGGGAAGTTGTTCCCGCGCGGGACGGCACGTACGTGGACATCCCTCCCGCGGTGGACGCGCGAATCCGTACCGCCCTTGCGGCTCGCGGCATTGAACGGATCTACAGCCACCAGTTGTCGACCTGGGAAGAGGTGCGCGCGGGCAGGAGCGTCGTCCTGGTCAGCCCCACTGCCTCGGGAAAGACCCTCGCGTACAACCTGCCGGTTCTCCAGGCGCTTCTCGAAGACCCTGACGCGCGCGCCCTGTACCTGTTTCCGACCAAGGCGCTCTCCCAGGACCAGCAGTCCGAGCTGAACGAGGTCGTGCTCGGCGGGGAGATCCCGGTGAAGGTGTTCACGTATGACGGGGACACGCCGGGTTCCATCCGGATCTCGGCGCGGGACGAGGGACGGATCATCATCACCAACCCCGATATGCTGCACACGGGAATCCTCCCGAACCATCCGAAGTGGATCAAGGCGCTCACCCACCTGCGCTACGTCGTCATCGACGAGATGCATTCCTACCGGGGAGTCTTCGGGAGCCATATGACGAGCGTGATCCGCCGGCTGAAGAGGATCGCGCGATTCTACGGCGCCTCGCCGGTGTTCATCTGCTGCTCGGCCACGATCGGCAACCCGCACGAGCTGGCCGGCCGGATCCTCGAGCAGGAGACAACGCTCGTGGACGACAACGGCGCCCCGTCCGGAGAAAGACACTTTGTCCTGTACAACCCCCCGCTGGTGGACCGGGTGCAGGGGATCCGACGAAGCGTCGTGCTGGAGAGCCAGCGGATCGCCACCCGGCTGTTGAGAGCGGGCGTGAAAACCATCGTGTTCGCCCGTTCGCGCGTGCGGACAGAGCTCATCGCCACGTACATAAGGGAATCTCTCAAGAGTTACTTCACTGACAACCACGGCATCACGGTGCAGTCCTACCGGGGCGGCTACCTGCCGAACGAAAGACGCGCGATAGAAAAGGGCCTTCGAGACGGGAGCATCCAGGGAGTGGTCTCCACCAACGCGCTCGAGCTGGGCATCGACATCGGCGGCCTGGACGCGTCGATCCTTGCCGGCTTCCCCGGTACCATCGCTTCCTCCTGGCAGCAGGCGGGCAGGGCGGGGCGGAGGAACACCGTGTCCCTCTCCATACTCGTCGCATCCTCCTCCCCCACGGACCAGTTCGTGATCCAGCACCCCGAGTATTTCTTTTCGCGTTCACCGGAAAACGGGTACATCGACCCGGGGAACATCTTCATCCAGACCGACCAGTTGAAGTGCGCGGTCTTCGAGCTGCCATTCGAGGACGGGGAGCCATTCGGGGATGGCACGGGGGACCTGCTGGACTACCTCGCGGAAAAGGGGGTCGTCCGGCACGCGGGAGGAAAGTGGTACTGGGCCGACCGTTCGTACCCGGCGGAGAATGTGTCCCTGCGGACATCCACGCCGGAGAACGTCGTGATCGTGGACACGACACGCGGAAGGGACGAGGTGATCGGCGAGATGGACATGCCCTCCGCCAAGCTGCTCGTCTTCGACCACGCCATCTATATCCACCTCGGCGACCAGTACGCGGTGAAGCAGCTCGACCTGGAGAACCGCCGATGCTTCGTGGAGGAGACGGACACCGACTACTGGACCGACTCCATCGTGAAGACGGACATCAAGGTCCTCGTCGTCGACGAGGAACGGACGGCCGCGGGCACCCGCGCCGCACTCGGCGACATCCTCGTGCGCACGCAGGCGACGAAGTTCAAGAAGCTGAAGTACCACACGAACGAGAACGTGGGATATGGAGACATCACCCTGCCGGCGGATGAAATGCACACGCGATCCGCGGTCCTGCTCTTCGACGGCGACACGGCTCCCGGCCGGGCCTTTGCCGCGCTCTCCGACACCGAGCGCGGGATCGTCATCCAGAGGCTCGGCGTGCTGCTGCGCACCGTCGCGCCGGTCTTCCTGCTCTGCGATCCGCGGGACCTCGGCGTGTCCGAGCGGGTGCGTGACCCGCACTTCGAGGCGCCCTGCCTCTACGTGTACGACCAGTACCCGGGGGGCATCGGGCTGTCGGAAGGGTTCCTGGCCAACCTGCCGCAGATCGCACGCGGCGCGCGGGAGGTCGTGGCGAGCTGCCCCTGCGAAAACGGCTGTCCCTCCTGCATCGGTGCGCCTGACGAGCAGGGCGGCGTGAACATGTCACCCGCGGCACAGGGTGCAGCGCCCGCGATGACCGTGAACGCGAAGCGCGCCGTGCGCGGGTTTCTCGGCGCATGGGTCGGCGCGCTGGAGTCGGCCGGCGTCGGGGAGCGCTGATGGCAGAAGACGGAGCGGCGGTTCCCTCACGGACGCGCCGCCGCATCGATTTCCTGCGCACGGGCGCGGAGGCGGCGCCAGGGCCTGACACGGGGCGCGTCCTGCGCTCATCGCCAAAGTTCGAAAGCGATCCCCGGTTCCCCGACTGGAAGCGCGAAGGCGAGTATCTCTACCGCAGGCGCCAGTATTTCTCCGGCCGGGGCGTCGGGGTCTGGCCGGACCGCTTCTCACCCGAGTCGGTCACGTCCGGCGGTCTGGTCTTCTACGATACGGAAACCACGGGGCTCTCGGGCGGCGCCGGAAGCGTGATCTTCCTTTTCGGCGCCGCCTGGTGCGAGGGCAGGGATCTCGCGGTCGAGCAGCTTTTCCTCTCGGATTTTCCCGGAGAGCCGGAGTTCCTGCTCGCCGTGCGCGAGCTGCTGCCGCACGGGCGGGCGCAGGTCTCCTACAATGGGAAGACCTTCGACAGCCACATCCTGCGAACCCGGTTCCTCATGAACCGCATTCCGTGGGAGCCTGGTCCGCAGGTGGATCTCCTCCACCACTCGAGAAGACTCTGGAGGTCCATCGTGGGTGACTGCAGCCTGCGCTCCATGGAGTGCCACGTGCTGGGATTCACCCGGGAACAGGACGTGGCGGGGGAGGACATCCCCCTGATCTGGCTCGAGTTCCTCCGGACGGGAAGGAGGGGGACGCTTCCGCTCGTCTTCGATCACAACGTCATGGACATCGTCTCCCTGGCCCGACTGTACGGCGCGATCGGGGGTCTCCTCGGTGGGGGCACGCCGTCTGCACGCGTGGATGAGCGGGCGCTGGGCACCTGGCTGATCAGGGCCGGCGACCCCGCGGGAATGGCGCTGCTGGAGGCGGCATTTCGCCGGGGAAGCGCGCAGGCGGGTGTCGCCCTGGCGTGCCTTCACAAGCGGCGACGCGAGTGGGGCGAGGCGGCGGAGGCGTGGTCCCGACTGCTGGACAGCGCACGCAGCCTGAGGGCAGCCGTCGAGCTTGCGAAACACCACGAGCACAGGACGCGAAGGTTCGAAGACGCCCTCGGGCTCGTCGAAACCGCGCTTTCCTGGAACCTTCCATTGGACGGCCGGACCCGGCGCGACATGCAGAAGCGGCGTGAAAGACTGCAGAGGAAGCTCGAGGCTGAAGCCCGGCGATCGAAGGCCTTTGGGCAAAAAGATAGTGAGAAAACGGTTTAGTAAAATGTCGGTTTATGAGCCTCTTCTCGGCGGCGGCTGTATTAAGTCATGTCGAACTGATAATTAATTATTTGTATAATAGATAATTAAGAGATGAACCTTATTTTCTTGACGTCTCAGGTTGTTGGTGCTATACCGTGCAAACGGTTTCGTGAAATGAGTGAAAAATGCTGAACGGGGGCGTACGTGACCATTAAGGACATCGCCGAAATGGCGCACGTCTCCAAGGGCACGGTCTCTCGCGTTATCAACGGCGTTGCTGGCGTCGGCGATGATACCCGCCGCCGGGTTCTCAAGCTCATCGAGTCTCTCGATTTCCATCCCGATGCCTCGGCGCGCGGGCTTGCCGTCCGCAGAACAAACACCGTGGGTTTCGTGATTCCGCACACGGGGAAATACACCCTGACAAGCACCTTCTGGCCCGTCTTTCTCACCGCCGTCACGGAGGAAGCGGCGGCGCGCGGCATAAACGTCCTGCTGTCCACGGCGCGCGCGGAGGATGACGTGGACTCGGCGTTTCGCAGCATCCTGCGCGGCAGGCGCATCGACGGGGCGATCATCGGCGCCGAGCAGTTCGGTGAGAAGCAGCTCGCGGAGCTCCTTTTGAAGAACGTCCCCTTTGTCATCGTCGGCCGCAACGCGCGCATCACGACGCACTACGTGGACGTCGACAACTCCCTCGGCGCCCGCATGGCGGCCGAGCACCTGGCACAGCGGGGCCACGAGAGGCTGGCCGTGCTTGCGGGACCGAATACGCTTCCTTACGTGAGCGACAGGGTGCAGGGCGTGCGCGACAGTTTCCGGGAACGGGGCCTTCCCGACCCCGTGGTCGTGCACTGTCCCTACGACACACTGGAGGCCGCGCGCTGTGTGGAAGGCATCCTGCTGTCACGACCCGAGGTGACGGGAATCTTCGTGGCAGCGGGCGACCTGGTGATGGGCACGCTCCGGGCCTGCGCAGAGATGCGCCGGGCAGTCCCGGGCGACGTCTCGGTGATATCGTTCGACGATCACCCCTTCTTCGCCCATCTCACGCCGAGCGTCACCGCCATCGCGCAGCCGATCGAGGAGATCGGCGCGGCGGCGGTGGAGATGCTCTTCGAGCTCATGGCGGGCAGGGAGCCGCGGAGCTCGGCCGTGGTGATTCCGCCGCGGCTGGTGGAGCGCGGTTCGTGCGCCGCACCGGGTGCGCGGGCGGCTGACGCCACCGCGGGATTCAGGGAAAACACCCCTCGTTGAGGGGAGAGAATCTGTTCAAGGAGGTTTGCGCTATGAAGAAGACCCTTTTCCTGGCGCTCGTCCTCGTCCTGGCATTGCTGGTGCCCATGACCGCAATGGCCCAGGCGACCCCGCTTCGATTCATGTACTACATCGATGCCTCGCAGGCCGGGTACACGGAGGACCAGGCGATCTGGCAGAAGTTCAAGGACGACAACCCGGACATCGACCTGCAGATGGAGATCCTGTTCAACCAGCCCTTCCACGAGAAGCTCGGCGCGTACATCGCGGCGGGCAACATCCCCGACGTGATCTACATGTGGCCGTCCAGCCGATCCAGCTCGGCGATCCTCCACCAGATGCACCTGATGAAGGACCTGACCCCGCTCCTGGGCAAGCAGTTCCTCTCCAACTTCGTCGCGCCTGCCATCAATCCCCGGGCGCAGGCTTCGGGCTATCTCGCGGAGCTGCCGCAGAGCATCACCTACACCACGGTGATGTACGCCAACAAGAAGCTCCTCGCCGACAACGGCTTCGGGCTTCCGAAGACGTACGCCGACCTCAAGGCAATGGTTCCCAAGCTGAAGGCGAAGGGCATCCAGGTCATCACGCTTCCTGACGGGGATGGATGGCAGATGCAGTCGTGCCTGTTCTCCACGGTCGTCGGCCGGATGCTCGGCGACAGCTGGGTGGACCAGGTGAAGACGGGCAAGACGAAGTTCACCGATCCCGGGTACGTGGCGGCTCTCACCTTCATCGACACAATGTTCAAGGACGGGGTCATCCCCCGCGCGGATATGCAGCTCGGCTACGGTGATGGACCCACGCTGTTCGCCTCCGGCAAGGCCGCGTTCATCATCGACGGCGACTGGCGCCAGGGCTTCTACCTGACCGACAAGTCGACCGGCACGGCGCTCATCGACCCCGCGGTGCAAGGAACCGACTACGCGTTCATCAACTTTCCCGCGATCCCGGGAGAAAAGAACCCCGGCGTCGTGTCAGCCATCGCGGGAGTCGGTCTCGGAATCTCGGCGGCCGTTCCCAAGGGCTCGGACAAGGAAAAGGCCGCGGTGCGGCTTCTGAAGTACTACTATTCTCCGGAAGTCCAGCAGATCAAGCTGGAAACAGGAGCCTTCATTCCCTCCCTGAAGGGCGTGACAAGCGACAAGCTGGAGCCGTTCACGCAGATGATGCCGAAGTACTACGCGGGCATCAACAAGATCTCGTATGTGCTCGATGGCGTGCTGGATCCCGGCGTCTGCAACAACTTCATCAACAAGGGCCTCCAGGACATCGGCCTGGGGAACAAGACCCCGCGACAGGTTGCCGCGGACACGGAAAAGGCAATGGCCGACTGGCGGGCGACCCAGTAGGGGAGCGCCCGGATCGACAGCGGGTGTCCGGCGCTCGACCGGGCACCCGTTCTGTTCTCCCGGAACGCGGAGGTCTCGAATGGTCCGGACAATCCACGGCAGATCAGAGGAACGGCTTGCCTACTGGACCATGGTCCTGCCGGCTATTCTCCTGTACCTCCTCGTCCTGGGCTTTCCCATTGTGATCTCGATCCTCCTCTCGGTGAGCAACTACAACGGCGGGAAGATGTTCGGGGGCCAGCCGTGGAAAATCGTCGGCTTCCAGCAGTTCGGGAGACTCGTGCGGGACGTCTTTTTCTGGTCGGCGTTGAAGAACAACATCTACATCGTGCTCGTCTCCGTCTTCGGCCAGCTCCCGCTGGGTTTCATCTTCGCGTACCTGATCTACCGGAGGATCGTGCGGTTCGGCGATTTCTGGCAGGCCGTGCTGTACATGCCGAACATCATCTCGGTGATCGTCATCGGCATCACGTGGGCCATCATCTTCTCCCCGAACGGCCTCATCGCGGAGATCATGAACAGGATGTATGCGAGCTCGATTTCCCACCAGGTCGACCAGGTCTTCAAGGCCGCGGGCGGATTCCACATCACCGATGAGGTGGTGCGGCAGCTCATCCACGCCAGCGGACCCGTGGCGAGCCAGACGTTTACGGACCCGCCGGTGGAGCTGAAAAAGTTCCTTCTCACGTACGACCCGGCAAAGCTGGATGTGCTGAAAAGCGACCTCGTGAACCTGCTGGGCACCAAGTGGACCCCGACCTTCCTGAGCAAGCCGGACGTGGCGATGCTGCCCGTGCTTTTTGTCATCCTCTGGTGCTGGACGGGGCTGTACCTGATCCTGTTCCTGGCCAACATGCAGAAGATCGACGTCCAGATCATCGAAGCGGCGCGGATCGATGGGGCCTCCGAGAGGCAGGTGATGGGCCGCGTAGTCCTGCCGAGCCTTTCCGGGGTCATCGTCAATGCGGCCATCCTCTGCATCGCCGGATCGCTGAACAGCTTTGCCCTGGTGTTCGCCATGACCCGCGGG
Organism: Spirochaetia bacterium; assembly: GCA_052144915.1. Lineage (GTDB taxonomy): Bacteria > Spirochaetota > Spirochaetia > SZUA-6 > Fen-1364 > Fen-1364. The sequence continues at coordinate 8,131 of JBKQPS010000318.1, forward strand.
GGTCCGGCGCGCGTCACCGAGCTCCTCTCCATCTACATGTACGATGCCGCGTTCTTCGGCACCCCGAACTACCCCCTGGCCAACGCGATCGCGCTTTCCATCGTGTTTCTCAGCATGATCCTCATCGTGCTCACGAAGCTCGTGGAGAAACGCTACGGGGGGAGGGAGTAGCCCATGCCGGAACCGCTGAAGAACCAGCCCGCGAAGCGCGTGGTCGGCGTCATCGGGAAGGCGCTCTCTTACATCGTGATGGGAATCTTCGCCTTCATGACCATCGCCCCGCTCGTCTGGCTCATCATCAGCTCTTTCAAGAGCACGACGGAGTTCCGCCTCAACCGCGTCGGGCTGCCCCACGTCTGGACGACGATCAACTACCCCGGCGCGTGGAGGCTCGGGGAGTTCGACAAGCTCATCGGCAATTCGGTCATCTACACCCTGGGCGCGACGCTCGGCATCATTTTCTTCTCCATCCTCGCCGGTTTCGCGTTTGCAAAGATCAAGTCGAAGGCGACGCCGATCCTCTACGGGAGCTTCGTGCTGGGAATCCTGCTGTCCATCCAGTCCCTGATGGTGCCGCTGTTCATCGAAGTGTCGCAGCTGGACCGTCTCCTCACGGACCTCTTCACCGCGCTGGGCATACTGAAATCCGGACAGGTGAACTTTTTCTACGACAGCCGTTTCGGCGTGCTTCTCATCTACATCGGCTCGGGCCTCCCGACCGCGATCTACCTCTGCACCGAGTACATCAAGGGCATCCCCTATGCCCTGGTGGAGGCGGCGCGGATCGACGGGGCGACGTATTTCCGGATATTCCGCTGGATCATCCTGCCGATGTCCGTGCCCATCGCCACGACCGTGGCGATCCTCAACATCACGGGCCTCTGGAACGAGTTCGCCCTCATCAACATCCTCGTCTCGAGAACGAACCTGAAGTCCCTCCCCCTCGGCGTGTTCAAGTTCACGTCGAACCTCACCGCGGACTGGGGCAAGCAGTTCGCCGCGCTCGTGATCGGGATGCTGCCCATGCTCTTGTTCTACCTCGGGTTCCGCCGGCAGATCACGAAGGGCGTCACGGCCGGCGCGGTCAAGGGGTAGGCGCCGGATGACCTATGGCCGTTTCGACGACGACGCCCGCGAATACCTCATCACCCGGCCCGACACGCCGTGGCCGTGGATCAACTACCTCGGCACCGATGATTTCTTCTCGCTCGTTTCCAACGCGGGCGGCGGATACTCGTTCTACCGGGACGCGCGTCTGCGGAGGCTGACGCGGTACCGCTACAACGACGTTCCCGCGGACCAGAACGGGCGGCTGTTCTATATTGCAGACGGGACGGCGGTCTGGAACCCCGGATGCCGGCCTGCCCTGACGCCCCTGGACTCGTACGAGTGCCGGCACGGAATGGGCTACACCCGCATCTGTTCGCGCAAGGGGAGCGTGGAGGTGGACGTGCTGTTCTTCGTCCCGGTCGGGGCGGATTGCGAGGTGCAGCGCGTCGTTCTGCGGAACACCGGCAGGGCAGCGAAGAGCCTTACTCTTTTCTCCATGACCGAGTTCTGTCTCTGGAATGCCCTGGACGACATGACGAACTTCCAGCGCAACCTCTCCACCGGGGAGGTCGATGTGCAGGGAAGCATCATCTATCATCTCACAGAATACCGGGAGAGGCGCGACCATTTCTCTTTCTACGGGGTGAACGTGCCTCCGAACGCGTTCGAAACAGACCGCGAGAGCTTCACCGGCCGCTGCGGCGGATACGCCGCGCCGCAGGCGGTGATCCGGGGGAAACTCTCGGGGTCGAAAGCCTCGGGCTGGTCCCCCATCGCCGCCTTTCAGCACGATATCGCCCTCTCCGCGGGCGAGGAGAAGAGCCTGGTGTTTCTTCTGGGGTACGTGGAGAACCCCTCCGCCGAAAAATGGGCCGCACCGGGCGTTCCCAACACCTCGAAAGCATCCGCCCTGCTCTCGCGATTCGACACGGACGCAAAGGTGGACGCCGAGCTCTCGGTCCTGCGCGCGCGTTGGACAGACCTCCTCTCCCGTTTTTCGCTGCGGTCGGGCGATGCGCGCCTTGACCGCATGGTGAACACGTGGAACCAGTACCAGTGCATGGTCACGTTCCTCATGGCCCGCAGCGCGAGCCTCTTCGAGAGCGGGATCGGGCGGGGGATCGGTTTCCGCGACACGAGCCAGGACCTCCTGGGGTGCATGCACCAGGTCCCTGAACGGGCGCGGCAGCGCCTTTTCGACGTGGCCTCCACGCAGCGGGCCGATGGGGGCGCATGGCACCAGTACCAGCCCCTTACCCGGCGAGGCAATGCGGACGTGGGCGAGGGATTCAACGACGATCCACTGTGGCTCATTCTCGGCGTGGCCGCCTATGTCAAGGAAACCGGCGACTGGGCATTCCTCGACGCGGAGGTTCCCTTCGACAACGACCCCTCGAACACCGGATCCCTGTTCGACCACCTGGGGCGTTCCTTCTCCCACGTCCTCGACAACAGGGGCCCTCACGGGCTTCCGCTCATCGGCCACGCGGACTGGAATGACTGCCTGAACCTCAACTGCTTCTCCACCGATCCCGACGAGTCCTTTCAGACCACGACCAGCCGTGACGGGCGCGCGGCGGAGTCTGTTCTCATCGCCGGGATGTTCCTCGTCATCGGGAGGGACTACGTCGAGATGTGCCGTCGCACCGGGAGAGAGCCAGAGGCCCGCGCGGCGGAAAGCGCGATCGCGGAAATGCGCCGCCGCGTGATCGCGCACGGGTGGGACGGGGAGTGGTTTCTTCGCGCCTACGACGATGCCGGCGGCAAGGTGGGCTCGCGCGAATGCGCCGAGGGCCGGATCTATATCGAATCCAACGCGTTCTGCGCGATTGCCGAAGCGGGGGCCGAATCCGGCATGCCGGTGCGCGCCCTGGACTCGGTACGGCGGCACCTGGACACCCCCTATGGCATTGCGCTACACGACCCCCCATACTCCGGCTACCACGTGGAGCTTGGAGAGATCTCCTCCTACCCGCCGGGGTACAAGGAGAATGCCGGGGTCTTCTGCCACAACAACCCCTGGATCATGATCGCGGAGTGCATCGCCGGGAGGCCGGAAAGAGCCTTCGAGTACTACCGCAAGATCAGCCCGGCGTTCCTGGAGGGCATCCAGGAGCTGCACAGGATGGAGCCGTACGTCTATTCGCAGATGATCGCGGGAAAAGCGGCCGCCCGGCCCGGCGAAGCGAAGAACTCGTGGCTCACTGGCACCGCCGCGTGGAACTTCGTCGCGGTCTCCCAGTGGATCCTCGGTGTGCGGCCGGATTTCGACGGTCTTCGGATCCAGCCATGTCTGCCCGCGGAGCTGTCGGACCTCGAGGTCACTCGACGATTCCGCGGCGCCAGCTACAGGATCAGTATTCGCAACACGGGCCGTGCGAAAGAGGACCAGCGGATCCAGGTGAACGGAAAACCTGTTTCCTCCTGTGTGATTCCCCCCGGCGCGCCGGGATCCGAAATCCGCGTCGTGGTCGAGGCGTAGCGCGGCAGGGGAATTCCTGGGCTCAGATCGGTCACAATAACGTTTGTACCCCGTTTCGGGGTACATCATGCAGGCGCGTCGTGGCCGCCGAATCGAAGGGCCGCCGGCCCGGGGCGCCTTCGGCGCCTAGAGCCCGTAGTAGGAAATGACGTAGTCGGCCGTCGGTGAAAATCCCAGGCGCTCGTAGAGAGCGAGGGCGGAGCGGTTGTGCTTCTTCACGAACAGGCACGCCGCCTGCTTTTCCGAGAAGACCTCCTTGAGCAAGGCCGACACGACCGCCCTGCCCAGTCCCTTGCCGCGCTGTGACGGTGCGGTGTAGACCCCGCCGATCTGGTCCACCTTGTACCCCCGGGCATTGGTGGCGGCCTTGGAGACGGGAACTCCCTCCACCTCCGCGACGTACACCAGCTGCTCGCGCAGCGCGAGACGCAGCGACTTCAGGCACTGCGCGTCGTTGAAGTGCGCGGGGGCGATCACCACCTCCTCCAGCTCGTAGCATTTCTGCATCGGATAGAGCAGGTCGGCGTCGTACGCGTCCGCTTTGCGCACGCGGAGCCCCGAGGGCTCGGGCGGAAGCACCGGATGCCGTGAATCCCCGTCGAGCGTCATCAGGAAATACTCGACGCGCGTCGTCGGCGGCAGGGGAAGGTTCGCTTCGATGACGTCGACGCACCGGCCGACACCCATGATGGAATGCACCATGGGTCGGAGATTGCCCAAAAGGGCCGACAGCTCCCGGTCGTCCCTCGCACCCGTGGAGAGCGCGGGGAGCAGCAGACCGCTCGAGGTGTGGAGGAAGCAGTCACGAACGGCGCCGGTCGCATCCGTATCCATGTGGATTTCGAACCCACGGGAGCCGGCCCGCAGGCGCGAGGTGAAGGGAACGAACAGCGCCTCCTCGGGAAGGAGGAACTCGAGGAGCGCTCCGAGGTCCCGCCTGCCCGCCTGCCGCCAGCTCACTGCCGCTCCCGCGGGGGAAATCTCACCGGGAGCACGCCGGTTGCGGGGAAATCTCCCCCCAGCACGCTGAACCCCGCCCGAAAGGAATCCCTGCCGTCGCCGTACACGGCGATCGCGGTTCTCACCCATGACAGCTCCGAGAGGTACACGGGACTGAGCGCCGATATCACGATCACCCTGCTTCCGAGCCTTTTCAGATCCTGGAGCACGTCGAGGCTGTTGTAGTCGGCGACGCAGAAAATGATCGTGTCGAACGATAACGCGTGCGCGCGCACCCATGCGCGATCCTCCGCGCGCGCGCGGTAGAAAGGGGTGAAGGGGAACTGGAACGTCTGCGCCGCGGGGTAGCGCTTCAACCCTTCCGAGATGAACTCGGGGAACTGCCCGCACAGCAGGATCTTCTCCCGCGCCGCGGGGCGGAAAGGGACCCTCGCTCCCGCAACCAGGGTCACGGCGCGCGCCGAGACCTGGGCGAAGAAATCCTTCGCCCCGGGTGCCGGCACGGAAAGCCGCAGGTCAGCCGAAGGCGCGGGCGCTGATGTATTCGATGCTGCGGGCCCCGCCGAAGCTCCCGCCCCTGCCGGGATGCTCGCCGCCGCGGGCGCGGCGCCGCGAAACGCGCGTATCTTTGTCTCGAGGATCCGCGCCGCCGATTCCATGAGCACCGAGCGAAACTGCCGGCTGGAACGGACCGCCGCGAGAAGCGCATTCCACGTCCGCTCCTGCGTCGACGGGGTGTGGGAGATGAGCACCATGTCGTTGCCCGCCTCCAGCGCGCGGCGGCACGCACCGGCGGTGTCCATGCCGTCCGCCAAGACGCCCTCCATCTCCATGTCGTCGGTGATCACGAGCCCCTTGAAGCCCAGCTTTCCCCGGAGAACGTCCTTCAGGAAGAAAGGCGAGAGAGAGGCGGGGGTGAGGCTCCCGATGATCCGTGGAAAGGCGAGATGCCCTGTCATGATCGCGGGGATTCCCTCCCGCACGAGGATGCGGTAGGGGATGAGATCCCGATTCAGGAGCTGGTCCAGGCCCACGTCGATCTTCGGAAGGTGCCCGTGCGAATCCTGGTCCGCCGAGCCATGTCCCGGGAAATGCTTCGCCGTGGGCAGCACGCCCGCGTCCGTCATCCCCCGCGCGTATGCGGCGGAGAGAAGGCCGGTGGTGCCCGGGTCCGAACCGAAGGAACGGGGCCCGATCACGCTCGCCTCGGGGTTGGAGTACACGTCAGCAGTCGGCGCGAAATCCATGTTGATTCCCAGGGCGGCGAGCTCGCGGCCGAGGTAGTAGCCGGTGCGGTAGGCGTCTCCGGGAACCCCGGAAGCCCCCAGGGCGAGATTGCCCGGCGAGACGGATGTCTCGTCCTTGATCTGGCGGACCCAGCCCCCTTCCTGGTCGGTGGCCACGAAGAGCGGGATGCCAAACCTGCCGCGTGCGGCCAGCCTCTGCATTTCCGCCACGTCACGGGCCAGAGTCGGGAGGTCCGAGACGTTGCGGGGGAAGATCTTCACGCCCCCGATCTCCCGGGTCCCGATCCAGCGCAGGATGTCCGCGGACGGACCCACTCCCTGCCAACCGAGGAAGAACACCTGTCCCAGCAGCTCCTCGTCCGTCATGGCCTGGGTGATGCGCGCCGCGAGGACGGCGGGATCTCCCGCATCGCGGAAGCCGAGCGCCGACGACGCCAGGGGCGCGACGCACAGCATCGCCGCGCAGGCCGCCGCCCGAGCCGCGCAGACCGCCGCGCGCCGCGCGGCGACGCGTGTCATTCTCCCGCGGAAGGCCGCCTGCCGCGCGCCGGCCGTCAGCATGAGAGATTCCACGCGTCGGTGTCGTACTTCTCGCGCAGGATCCGGTCCGCGTTCACACGTTCCTCCGGCAGCAGGTCGGACTCGCGGGCATCGAGGTCTTCGCGAAAGGCGCGGGCAAACGCATCGCGCACCTCTTCGAAGGTGAGCTCCCGTCCCGTTTCCTCGTTCAGGCAGGACGGCGCGTGCGAATCCAGGGGTTGCGCCGCCTCGAGGTAGCGAAACACGCGCCGGCCGGGATTCTGCAGCGGGATCGAGCCGTGCTGGAGGATCGCTTGCCGGGTGGTCATCTGGGCGCTGCCGATGAGCTTTCTGCCTCCGGTGCCGGCGATCTCGAACTCGCCGGCGGACCCGAAGCAGTCCGGGTTGTGGACGTCACCGCGCTGTTCCGCGTTGATGGTCCCGGTGACGCCGAGATTGGCAAGGCCGTGCAGGAGCATCCGTGCGATGAACAGGTAGACTTCCCGCTTTCGGGCTCCGCCGCGAGGGAGGCTGCCCCCGAGCAGCCCGCTTTCCTTCGGGAGCGCCACGGAGTAGGTGAGCTCGTCGTCGTGGAGAACCGCGTGCCCTCCGGTGGGCCGGCGGACCAGGGTCACGCCGTCATGAGCGAGGTTTCGCGCCGAGTACTGGCCTTTTGCCTTTTGAAACCGTCCCAGGGACAGCGTCGGCGGAGAGAATCCGTACAACCGGATGACCGGGGGGCTCGTGCCATTTCCCGCCGATTCGGCCAGCGCCTCGTCGATCGCCATGTTCCGCCGGCCCTCCATTCGAGGGTGCACGATGAGCCGAAAAGCCGGCGCCCCGGTGCTCAGAGGTATTTCTCTCCCTTGAGCTCGTCGATGTACTGCCCCGCGGCGTGCGCGGCAATTGCTCCTTCGGCCGCCGCGACCACGAGCTGGCGGAAGGGGCTGGCGCGGACGTCTCCCGCGGCGTACAGCCCGGGGACCGGGGTCTCCATGCGTTCGTTGGTCACCACGTACCCGACGTCGTCCAGGGGTGCGCCCAGGGATGCGGCCAGGGCGCTCTTGGGATCAGAGCCGATGAACACGAACACGGCGGCGACCGGTTCCTCGTATTCGCTCTGCCGGGCGTTGTCGAAGAGGCGCACCTTCGTCACCACGCGGTCTCCCTCGATTTTCCGCAGCTCCGTGTTGAAACGGACCTCGATCTTCGGGTTGGCGAGCACCCGGGCGGCGAGGGATTTCTGCGCGCGAAACTTGTCCCGGCGATGGATCATGAGGACCCCCGAGGCGAGGTTGGCGAGATACATGGCCTCGTCGCAGGCGGCATCGCCGCCGCCGACTACGAGCATCCGCTTCGCCTTGAAGAAGGGGCCGTCGCAGGTGGCGCAGTAAGAGACGCCGTGACCTGCCAGCTCGGCCTCCCCCGGAACGCCGAGGCTCTTGTGCACGGCTCCCGTGGCAAGAATGACCGTGGGGGTGGTGAGGGTTGCATTCTCCGTCTGCACCTTGAAGACATGATCGTGCCGCGTGATCGCGGTCACGCCGGAGTTCTCGAATTGCGCGCCGAACCTTCGGGCCTGGTCCTCGAATTTCCTGGTGAAGTCGTAGCCATTGATCGGGTCCGGGAAGCCGGGATAGTTCTCCAGGCCGTCGATCAGGAGCGCCTGCCCGCCCGAGGCCACTTCCTCCAGGACGAGGGTGCGCAGGTTTCCCCGGGCGCCGTACTGGGCGGCGGACAGCCCCGCCCCTCCTGCGCCGATGATGATCAAGTCCTGGTCCGTGGTCATGCCTGCCCTCCGAAGAGAAGATAGCAGATTGCCGTTCTCATGGGAAGGAAAGTTCTTCCGACATTGAAGGAAGGAACTGAGAAGAGAGGTGACGGGCGATGGATGAGCGGACGAATGCCCTCGTGAGGGCGCTGAAGGACCGGATCGACCGCGAGGCGGAGCTCTTTGCGGACCTCGGGCAGGAAGTGGAACGCCTCCGCGCATCCTTCGAGCAGAAGAGCTGGGGATCGAGCCTCTCGCTTGCGGAGGGCATCGAACGCTCTTCCCTGGCCGTGCTGGAGGCCGATACGGCGCGCGACGAGGCATTCGTGGAGGTCCGCGAGACGCTGGACCTGCCGACCGAAACGACAATGTCCGCCATCCTGCCGGGGCTTCCGGACCTGCTCCGCTCCGAGATGGAAGAGAGCTGGCGCGGCCTGCGGATGGCGGTCGTGCGGTTGAAAACGGCGACCAGCCGGATGCGCTATTCCGCCGAGGCTCTAGCCGTGACCCTGAACAGGATCCTCGAGCAGCTCTTCCCCTACCGGAGGGGAAAGATCTACACCCGCCGGGGAACGCCGAGCGGCGTGAGCGGCGCGGTCCTCGTCGATCGGAAACTGTAGGAGGACGCCGTGCAGTCCACTTTTGCACCCATCGAGCTCGGGAAACGGGGACTCGTTGCCACCACGCAGGGTCTCCAGACCATCGGGCACAACCTGTCCAACGCATCCGTGGAGGGATACAGCCGCCAGCGGGTGGATATGGTTGCCTCCCCCCCGCTGTACGAGCCCCAGCTGAACCGGGAGGAGACCCCGGGCCAGATTGGCCAGGGAGTCGAGGTGTCCCGTATCGAGCGGATCAAGGACATGCTCCTGGAAGGCCGCATCGTCTCCGAGCAGAACGTGCAGGGCTACTGGGACTCCCGCGACAAGTACATCCTGATGCTGGAACAGGTGTACAACGAGCCGACCGACCACTCGGTGCGCACGCTCCTGGACAAGTTCTGGAGCTCCTGGCAGGACCTGTCCTTGAACCCGACAGAAATCGCATCGCGACGGTCCGTGCTGGAAACGGGGAAGGCGCTGGTGGACGGCATCCATTCGCGCTACCGCGGCTTGAAGTCGGTACGCGACATGCTGGAGGGAGACATCCAGGGCTCGGTCACCCAGGTGAACGAGCTCACCCGGCAGGTCGCCGATCTCAACAAGCAGATCGTGAAGTCGCAGGCTCTCGGGGACAACCCGAACGACCTCCTGGACAGGCGGGACCTCCTCGTGGGTCAGCTCTCCTCGCTGATCGACATCACGGTCCGGTACAACGACCCCGCCGGGGAGTTCGTCGTGACGACCGGCGGCGTGCACATCGTCCAGGGAGCGCACCACGAGCAGGTCGCCCTCCAGGCGGACAAGATGAACGAAGGCTACTCCGTGCCGGTCTGGTCGGACACCCGGCAGGCGGCCATTTTCCGCGGCGGCAGGATCGCCGCGCTCATGGAAATGCGCGACGGGGACGCGCGTCAGGAGATCCAGAGCCTCGACCTCCTGTCGATCAACTTCAGCGATCTCGTGAACGAAGTGCACCGCCAGGGCTTCGGGCTGAACGGGGAAAAGGGAACGGACTTCTTCGTGGAGCGGCCTTTCGTCACGAACGTGTCGGGCAACTACGACTCCAAGGGGACCGGCGCGTTCGATTCGACGTGGGTTTTCCGCGTCACCGGGACCAACACGCTCCAGGCCAAGGAAGAGATCGGACTAGCCGGTACCCTCACGCTGCCGGGCCGGCAGGGGAACGTCACGGTGGACTACCGGCCCACGGACACCGTCGAGGATCTGATCACGAGGGTCAACCTGTCCGGTTCCGAGGTGGTCGCCCGGTTGAACTCCGACGGCAAGCTCTCGCTCAAGGCCACCCCGGCCGCGGACACGGGGAATCCTGATTTCGTCATTCGCGGGCTCGAGGACTCCGGCCAATTCCTCGTCGGCTACAGCGGCATCCTCAACGCGTCGGGTCCCACCGGGGCCTACACGTGGCAGAAGGCCGACGCGGTGCAGGCACTTCGGCAGCCGGACCCCGCCGCGGCCGACCCCGCGGCGCAGGCGCAGTTCGCCGTGGCGCCGCTCGCGCACCCGGCGGGGTGGATCGAAGTGAACCCGAGGCTCGCCCTGGATCCGGGGTCTGTCGCGGCGGCGTCCGGTGTCGACGGAAGGTCGGCGGGCGTGGGGGACGGGACGGCCGCGCTTGCCATCGCGCAGCTGCGCACCACCCCCGTCATGGTCGGCGTCACCTCCACCTTCGACAGCTACTTCGCCGACCGGGTGGCCGGCATCGGCCTGAAAGGCGAAGAGGCCAACCGCACCATGGATACGACGAAGCTGGTCATGAAGGACCTCACGGACATGCGCGAGTCGATCTCGGGCGTGAACATGGACGAAGAGCTTTCCGCGATGATCACCTACCAGAACGGGTACGCGGCCATCGCGCGTTTCGTGAGCACCTTCGACGGCCTCCTGAACACGATCATCAACAGGATGGGGGTATAGAGCGATGAAGAGAATCAGCTCGCAGCTGCCGGCGCTGGACAGCAGCTACTACCAGCGGCTGCGTGAGTTCGACATGAACCAGATGACGAACAAGATCGGGGCGCAGTCCCGCATCAAGGACCTGCGGGACGACCCGCTGGCCGCGGCGCGCTCCACGCGTTTCCAGTCCGAGACCTTCCGGCTGGAGCGATTCGGGAAGAACATCCAGCAGGTGCGCAGCACGCTGTCCAGCGCGGAGGGAAACCTCCGCAGCGGAATGGACATCCTCCAGCGCATCCGCGAGCTCGGCGTCCAGGGAGCCAACGGCACCCTGGACAAGTCCCAGATGGGCTACATCGGCGAGGAAGTGAACCAGCTCCTCGAGGAGCTTCTCGTCATCGCCAATGCCAAGGACCAGAGCGGCAACTCGCTGTTCGCCGGGACCCTGGCGAAGACCACCCCGTTCCGCACGACGCCGGGCCGCGTCCCGGGCGGCAGCGGGGACATGGTCGTATCGGTCGACTACCTCGGCAATATCGGGACCAACGCCGCGGAGATCTCCGAAGGCTCGCAGGTCGAGGTGAACCTGCCGGGGAACGTCGCCTTCTGGGCGGAACAGCAGCAGATCTATTCCACCGTCGATGCGAGCCAGTACCGGGTCCAGAACAATTCCCTCATCCGCATAGACGGCGCCGAGATCCACCTGGCCCCCGGGGACACCGTGTCCGCCGTGGCCGCGAAGATCAATGACGCCAACGCGCCGATCCGCGCTCGGGTGGACTCCGTCACGAACGCCCTGGTGCTGGAAACCACGCTGCCGCACCAGATCTGGGCGGAAGACCTCGGCGGCGGAACGGTGCTGCAGGACCTCGGGTTGCTCGCGCCGGGCGGGAGCCGCCCTCCCCTGAACGTCTCCCCGAGCGCGCGCGTGTTCGGCGGCTCGATCTTCGACATGGTGATCAACCTCCGCAACGCTCTTTTCGAGGGGTCGACGGAAAAGGTGGGGAGCGCCGGCCTGCGCGGCATGGAAGACTCCATCACGAACCTGGCCGGAGTGCTGGGCGCCGTCGGGGCCCGGGACTCGAGGCTGGAAACGGTGGCGAAGAGGCTCGATTTCCAGCAGCCCGAGATGGTCCGGTTCGACTCCCAGGAACGCGACCTTGACATGGCGGATGCGATCACCCAGCTGCGATCCCTGGAGACCACCCACGAGGCGGCGCTTTCCGCGACCGCCCGGATCCTCAACCGCCCGAAACTGCTCGACTTCCTGAGGTAGTCAATGAAGGTGCGAACAAAAGCCTACGGCGAGATCGAGATCGAGGAGGCGCAGCGCATCCGGTTTCCCCGGGGCCTGTTCGGCTTCGAGGACCTGCAGGATTTCGTCCTGCTGGACGCGACGCAGCAGCCCTTCTACTGGCTGCAGTCCGTCGATCGCGTCGAGGTGGCCTTCGTGCTCATGGACCCGAAATTCTTTCGACCCGACTACACCCCGGACGTCGACCCGGCGGAGCTCGAGGAGATCGGGATCACCGGCCCCGACGACCTGCTCGTCTTCTGCATCATCACGATCCCCGCGGCGGACCAGAGGATGACGGCCAACCTCCAGGGCCCCCTCATCGTGAACCGGCGCACGCACGCGGCCCGCCAGTCGATCAGCACGAATCCACGGTGGGGAGTGCGGCACGGGGTCCTGGAGGAGATGGCGCGGTCGCGGAATCCACCTCCGGTGGCGCGGGAGCCTTCATGCTGATCCTCGCCCGGCGCATCGGCGAGAGCATCATGGTGGGCGACCAGGTGGAGATCTCGGTGGTCGACATCAAGGGCGACCAGGTGAAGCTCGGCATCAAGGCGCCGTCCCAGATCAAGGTCTACCGCAAGGAAGTGTACGCGGCGATCCAGGAGGAAAACCGCGCGGCGGCCGCTGCGTCGCCCAAGAATCTGCCTGTCCTGGATGAGCTGCTGAATCCGCCCGATCGCGGTATTTCTCCCCGCTGAAGTCCGGCCGCGCTACGCATCCGCCATCGTGGCGAAGATTTCCTTGTACATGTCCGCGATCTCCACGAACCTGTCGATCAGGGAGGGGTCGAAATGCGTCCCGCGCTCCGCGGTGATGTTCTCCATGGTCTGCTCGTGCGTGTAGGCTTCCTTGTAATTTCTCCTCATGCGCAGGGCGTCGTAGACGTCCGCGATCGCAACGATGCGCGCGGAAAGCGGGATGAGGTCCTGGCCGAGCCCGTGCGGGTACCCCGTGCCGTCCCACTTCTCGTGGTGGCGCAGCGCGATCTCCCGGGCCATGGGGTTGGGGTATGCGGACAGGATGTAGGCGCCGTTGGTCGTGTGCTGCTTCATCACATCCCGCTCCCAGTCCGTGAGGGGTCCCGCCTTGTTCAGGATGTCGTCCGGT
>JBKQPS010000319.1:0-15431 GCA_052144915.1 Spirochaetia bacterium
TGGCCGATCAGGGAGCTGTCCGCAGCTCCCCCTGCGTCACGGCTTCCCGGCGGCCGTCGCTGAGCTCGAGGATCAGGCGGCCGCGGTCATCGATATCCTGCACGATCCCCCGCAAGGCCCTGCCGGAACCGATCGGGTCGACCGTCACGACCTGCCCGCGCCGATACAGACGCGCGCGCAGATCGTCCCGCCACCCTGCGGCGGCCGGGGCCTCCTTCAGGCGCACGAGAATCGCGAAGAGCAGCGAGGAGATCGCCGGCGTGCTACCGCTGAGCTGGTACAGTGAGCAGGCGGTGCGCGCGATCTCTTCCGGGAAAGACGTCTGGGTGCAATTGACGCCGAAACCGACCAGGGCCGCGTCCCCGTGAGCCTCGCTGAGAAGCCCGGCGAGCTTCCTGCCGGCGGAAGGCAGAGCCGGCGGGGCGACCAGGTCGTTTGGCCACTTGATCTCCGCAGCGATCCCTGTTGAATCCTCAATGCCCTGGGCCACGGCGAGCCCGGCGCGGAGGGGAAGCTCCTCGAGCGCGTACCCCAGCGCGGGGATTCTCAGGACGACAGTCGCAAGGAGGCTCTCCCCGGGGAACGATATCCAGCTCCTGCCCGCGATCCTCCCTCGTCCTTTCTCCTGGCTGTCGGCCGTGGCCACCGTGCCGGCAGGGCAGCCGGCGCGAGCGAGCAGCAACGCATCGTCCATGGTCGAGGTGGTTCGCCGTTTCCGTGACACGAACGCGCCTGACCAGGGCGTCCGCAAGGTCGAGGGGCTGCCGAAGCTTGTCTCCATCTCTTCGATTATGTAACATTTTACGCTATGCAGGAGAACCCGCTGATGGCTGGACTGGGCCTGGCGCGTGAACCGAGGCCGCTTACCCTGGTCATTTTCGGCGCGAGCGGGGACCTCACCCGCAGGAAGCTCGTCCCCGCTCTTTTTTCCCTCTTTCTCAAGGGAAGCGTGCCGGGGGTCAGGATTGTCGGGTTTGCGCGGCGGGAATGGGACACTCCGAAGTTCCGCGCCCTCGTCCGGGGGTGGCTGGATTCCGACGATGCGCCGGCGGCGACCGGGGAAGTGAAGGACGCGTTCGTCTCCGGTCTCGGGTTCATTCGCTCATCTTTCGAATCTCCCGAAGGATACGCGCAGATCGGAAAGGAATACGTCGAACCACCGAACCGCCTGTTCTACCTGGCGACCCCTCCCGATGCGTACCAGACGATCGTGGAGCGAATCGGCTCCGCGGGGCTGGTCGACCAGGTCAGGGGCTTCTCCCGTATAATAGTAGAAAAGCCGCTCGGCCGGGATCTCTCCAGCGCCCGCAGCCTGAACGAACGGATCGCGAAGGCCTTTCCCGAGGAGCAGATCTACCGCATCGACCACTACCTCGGCAAGGAGACCGTCCAGAACATCATGCTGATGCGGTTCGGCAATCGCATTTTCGAGCCGGTGTGGAACAACCGCTACGTGGATCACGTGCAGATCACGATGGCGGAGACCATCGGCGTGGGAACCCGCGGACGCTACTACGAGAGCGCGGGGGCGTTGCGCGACATGATGCAGAACCACATGCTGCAGCTCCTCTCGCTCGTCGCAATGGAGCCCCCCGTAGACCTGGATCCCGACAGCATCCACGACGAGAAGGTGAAGGTGCTGAAGTCCATCGCGCCGATTCGCGGCAGCCGGATCACCACGGAGACGGTGCGCGGGCAGTACGAGAAGGGCATCGTGGAGGGAAGCGAAGCGCCCGGGTACAGGGAAGAGGAAGGCGTTGCCCCCGGTTCCTGCACGGAGACGTTTGCGGCGATCCGGGTCTTCCTCGATTCGTGGCGCTGGGCCGGCGTGCCGTTCCTTCTTCGCACGGGCAAGCGGCTGTCGCGGAGGACGACGGAAATCTCCCTGCACTTCAAGCGGCCGCCGCTCCTGCTGTTCGCCGAGAAGGAACCCGCCGCCACTCCGCCCAACATCCTCACTTTCCGCATCCAGCCTCACGAGGGCATCACGATGGGCTTCAATTCCAAGATCCCGGGGCCGACCACGGAGATGCGCACCGTGAACATGGATTTCTCGTACGGCTCCGCTTTCGGTGAAGAGCTGCCCGACGCCTACGAACGCCTGCTCCTGGACGCCATGCTGGGCGACTCGACGCTGTATATGCGGAAAGACGAAGTGGACTCGGCCTGGAGGTTCATCACGGAAATCATCAACGGCTGGCAGGGCGCGGAGGCTCCCGCGCTTGCTCCCTACCGGGCCGGCAGCGCGGGGCCCGAGGCCGCGGCTTCGCTCCTCGGCGAACCGGAGAGACGCTGGAGGCGGCTGTGAGCATCGCCCTGGATCCCCGGGTCATCGAGGAGGAGATCGCGCGGATCCGCGAGAAGGAATCCAATCCGTATTCCTCGGGCACCAAGACGAACATCTTCACCCTCATCATTTTCCGCTCCGACGGGGCCGCCGCGCCGGGCGCCGCCGATCCCGTGGAGACGATGCTGCAGTTCCTCCTGGGCAAGAGGCCGGCGCGCATCATCACGATCCGCCGCGCGGGTTCGCTGAAGACCGAGGCGTGGGTGAGCGGCCGCTGCTTCCCCGACAGGCGCAACAGGGGGGTCTGCTTCGAAGAGGTCCAGATCGAATCCGGCGATGACGGGGTGGGCGCGGACCCCGGGGTGTGGGCGCCCCTGGTCATCCGGGATCTTCCCGTGTTCGCGTGGATGCCGGACAGCCTCCCGGACGCCGCGGCGCAGTGGACCCCGGCGCTGGTCGGTTCGACGGGCCTCGTCGACAAGCTGCTCGTCGATTCGTCGCGAGGCTCCGGCGCGGAAGCCTCTTCGATAGGCGCGCTCCAGGGCCTTCGAGACGCGGCGGCCGATGGCTTTCTCGTCTCCGATTTCTCCTGGCGGCGGGGCAGGGTCTTGAGGGAGCAGAGCGCCCGCGCGTTCGACCCGGCCGAAACGCGGCCGCTCCTCTCCGCGGTGAAGAGCGTGCGGCTCTACGGGGGTTCACGGATGGAAGCGTGGCTGTTTTTCCAGTGGCTCGGCGTGCGTCTCGCCCGGGCCGTGGAGGTCGATCACGCGTGGGAAGGTCCGCTGACGGAGGGATTTCGGATCACCTTCACGATCGAGGGTGCAGCGGCTGTGGATATCGGATGCACCCGGGGGGGCTGCCTGTCGCGCGGCGAGGAGAAAGGGGCCTATCGCCTGCCCTCTGACGGGGAGATCCTCCTCGAGGAAGTGGATACGCTGTCGCGGGATCCTGTCTTCGGCGAGGTGCTTGCCAGGCGCCGCGCTCCTGGCGCGGACCCTGGTGGACGCCGCGCCGATGCCTGAACCCGACGCGCCACACGTTGTCGTCGCGAGCGACCTCGAGACTCTCGCCCGGGAGGCAAGCGGGCTGGTGCTCTCCTACCTGGTCGAGTCGATAAGAGAGCGCGGTCGAGCGAGGGTGATCCTGGCGGGCGGCTCGACGCCGAAAAGGACGTACGGGCTGGTCGCCTCAGGCATTTCCGACAAAGCTCTTCCCGCGCGCAGGTTCGAATGGTACTTCGGCGACGAACGCTGGGTAAGGGAGACGGATCCACAATCGAACGAGGGCATGGCGCGTGAAACGCTGCTCGGACCGATCTCGGCCCCTGAAACGTCGATCCGCTCCTGGCTGCCGGGCCGGGGCGATCCTGTCGACTGCGCCCGCAGGTACGGAGAGATCTTCCGCGAGGACCTGCGCGGAAAGATTCCTGACATCCTCATCCTGGGAATAGGTCCCGACGGCCATACTGCCTCGCTGTTCCCCGGCGCAACGGCTTTTCTGCCGGACGGGCAGCAGGTGCCTGTTGCCCACAGCGTGTCCACGGTCTTCGCCGCGGCGGCGATCAGGGGAGGAGGCGCGCCACCGGGCTGGCGATTGACCCTCTGCCCAGATTGCCTTAGAACATCTCGTCACGTGGTTTTCATCGCCGCAGGCGCGGACAAGGCCGGCCCCGTCCGCCGGGCGGTGGAGGGAGATCCCGGCACGCCGGCGGCCTGGATCAGGGGCATGACCACCCACTTCATCGTCACCAGGGACGCGGCAGAGCGGCAGGAGCAGGAGTGATGGACAACCGTCTCGTGCAGTTCGTGCGCGGACTCTACTTCGACATGCAGACCGTGGAAGGCGTGAAGCCGCTGGAGATCTGGAACGGCGTGCGCGAGAGGCACGTTCCGAGGGAAATGGCCTGCCTCGTAAAGAACCTGCTGAAGATCGTTATCCCCCTGGTCAACGAAGAGTGCTCGGGAAAGGTCTTCCCTCTCCAGTCCCGGCGCCTGCGGGAGACGCTCGCGGCGCTCCTGGCGTGGATCGCCGAGGATCCGGATACCCGGCTGTTCCAGCGCTTCCCCTATCCACCCACCGGGGACGGCGACCAGAAGGAACTGTACCGCATGGTGCGGGATGCCGCGCGCGACCGGCTGGCAGAGATCGGGACCGGCGCGCTCACGGCGCACGAGGAGGCGGGCGCCGCGCCCGGGTCCTCGCCGGGGTTGTTCCGTGACGGCCTCTTCGACTTCCGTGAGATGAGGATCGTGGACAACGAGCTGCCTTTCATCATCTTCACGGAGAAGGAGTTCCGCGTCATCCACGGGCTGGCGATCGTGTACATGTGGCTCGTCGACGCGGACTCGATCTTCCTCGACGCGCTGGCGAGCAGCGGGATGGATCCCGAGCTGATCGACGAATACCGCCGTCTTGCGCGGCGGGTGCGGTCCGAAAGCCCCCTTGCGGCGAAGGGAAAGGGCATGGACGCGAACGCTCTTGTCGAACTCATCCAGGCGAAGCTCCAGCAGGGGGACTACCTCGACCTGTTCGAGAACGTCGACAAGTGGTTCGAGCAGGCGCGGGAGAAGTTCACCGCCTGAAGACGGCGGCCCCGCCGCCGCGCGCACGGTACGCCGTGCGGTTTGTGCGCGCACGGTACGCCGTGCGATTTTTGCGCGGCGCGGGGTGTGCCCGTCAGCCGACCTTCGGCAGATCCTTCTCGGCCTTCTGGATCTCCGCTTCCGGGTACTCGTAGTCCTCCAGCTTGCCGTTGAAATACTGTTCGTAGGCCGCCATGTCGAAATGGCCATGGCCCGACAGGTTGAAGAGGATCACCTTCTTTTCCCCCGTTTCCTTGCACCTCTTCGCGGCCCGGATCGTGGAGGCAATGGCGTGCGCCGTTTCCGGGGCGGGTATGATCCCCTCTGTTCGCGCGAAAAGCACCGCCGCCTCGAAGGTCTCCTTCTGCCGCAGCGCCTCTGCCCGGATCAACCCCTTGCTGGTCAGGAGAGACACGATCGGCGCCGCGCCGTGGTAGCGGAGACCGCCCGCGTGAACGGCGGGCGGAATGAACCCATGGCCCAGCGTGTACATCTTGGCCAGGGGGATCAGCATCCCCGCGTCGCCGAAATCGTAGGCGTACACGCCCCTGCTGAGCGACGGGCAGGCGAGCGGCTCCGAGGCAATGAACTCGACCTTCCGCTTGCCGGAGATCTTGTCTTCCATGAACGGAAAGCTGATGCCGCCGAAGTTGCTGCCACCCCCGTGGCAGCCGATCACGATGTCGGGCATCAGGCCCAGGTCCTCGAGGATCGCCCGGGCCTCCAGCCCGATCACCGTCTGGTGCATGAGGACGTGGTTGAGGACTGAGCCGAGGGAGTACTTGACCGTGCCCCCCGAGGTCGCCGCGACTTCCACGGCCTCGCTGATGGCGATGCCGAGGGATCCGGGGTAGTTCCGCTTGTCCGCGAGCATCTTCGCACCGATCTTCGTCTCCTTCGTCGGGCTCGCGTGCAACTTTGCGCCGTAGCTTTCCATCATGATCTTGCGGTACGGCTTCTGCTCGTACGAGGCCCTCACCATGAACACGTTGATGTCGACGTTGAAATGAGCCCCGGCGAATGCGAGCGCGCTGCCCCACTGGCCGGCACCGGTTTCCGTGACGAGCTTCTTCACGCCCTCACGCTGGTTGTAGTACACCTGCGGGATCGCGGTGTTCGGCTTGTGGCTGCCGGTGGGCGTCACGCTTTCGTTCTTGAAAAAGATCATCGCCGGGGTGCCAAGGGCCTCCTCCAGGAACTTCGCGCGGATAAGCGGCGTCGGACGGAACAGGGAATAGACCTTGAGAACTTCGTCGGGGATCGCGATCTCCCGCGCCTGCGACACCTCCTGCTCGAGCAACCCCATGGGAAACAGGGGCGTGAAGGCCTCGAGCGGGACAGGCTTCCCGTCAGCCGGGTTCAGCATCGGCGGGATAGGCTCGGGAAGTGCGGGCTGGATGTTCAGCCACTTCCGGGGAATCTCCCTGGTCGGGAGCTGGAAAATGCGGTCATCGAGCATGGACGACTCCTTTCGGAACAAAATAAAACCCGGGCAATAGGCCCGGGCTTCGCGCACAAAAAAACCGCGGGCGGTTCCTCTTCGCCGGGGAGAGAAACCGCCCGCGGTCACCTGAGCTGCAGCAATCAGTTCAGGCGGACCCCGGGAATCTCCTCCCCGTGGTCCACCACCAGTACTGGGGCATCGCCGCTGTGCACTCGCACCTGCCGCAATTCACCGTATCCATCAATATACGCCTCCGATCGCAATAGTCAACAGGCCGGATCAGAAATCTATCAGCTCCACCTCGAAGACGAGAAATGCGTTCGGGGGGATGACACCGGGATAGCCACGCGCGCCGTACGCGAGCTCGGGCGGTATCACCAGGCGGCGCTTTTCCCCCCGGCTCATTCCCAGGAGCGCTTCCGTCCAGCCCGGGATCACCCGGTTCACCTGGAAGGTTGCCGGATGCCCCCGCGCGGTTGTGCTGTCGAAGATCGTACCGTTCAAGAGTGTGCCCGTGTAGTTCACGCTCACCTGGGACGTGGCACTCGGCGATCCGCCGGAACCATTTTTCAACACCTCGAACATCAGGCCGGACTTCGTCGTCGTGAGCCGGGGCCACCTCTTCGCGATCTGGGAAAGGATATTCTCGCGGTCCACCCTTTTCTGCTGCTCCCTCGCGGCCTTCGCCTTTTCTACGAGCGCATCGAAGCCCTGCTGCGTCACGGTGAACGCGCCGGCCGCCGCCCCCACCCTCAGGATCCGCACGGAGATCGTATGGTCCCCGACCGCCACTGCCTTCACGACGTCCATCCCCTGCAGGACTCGGCCGAAAACACTGTACCCGCCGTCGAGCTGGGGAACCGGCCTCATGGTGATGTAGAACTGGCTCCCGTTGGTGTCCGGTCCCGCGTTTGCCATCGCGAGGATGCCGGGGACGTCGTGCGTGAGATCCGGACGTGTCTCGTTGGGAAATTCGTATCCCGGTCCGCCGGTGCCGTCACCCTTCGGGTCGCCGCCCTGGATCACGAACCCCGCTTCGACCTTGTGGAACGTGAGCCCGTCGAAGTACCTGCGTCCGCTTACCCCGTTGGCCTTGAGCGTTCCTTCCGCGAGTCCCACGAAGTTGGAAACGGTCATGGGCACCTTCTCGTATTCCAGGAAGCAGACGATGAGCCCTCGCTCGGTCGTGATTTCCGCGTACAGCCCGTCGGGGAGATGCGCGGCCTGGGCCGACGCGGAGAAAGCGGCCAGCACAACCAGCGCGGCGATTGCCATTCGTTTCATTTGTCCAACCTCCACGTCCTTCGGCTCACTACGGGCTCGCTTTTCAGGGCATCCCTGCCCTCGCTCGCCCTCGCCATCGCAGCCGCTCCTGGCGGCATCTCCTGGCTACGGCACGCTTCCGAGAATGATCTGCGAAGCCTCGACATAGGTCGGTCCGAGCTGCCGCAGCACTTCCGCCACGTCGCGCTCGTCCCCCTCGACGCCAAGGGCCGCGAAGTTCCTGTCCCCCCGCGCCCCGAGCTGGAGGTCTACCACGTTCACCCCGCGGGAGGCCAGCGCGGAGAGAAGAACCAGCAGGACGCCGGGCCTGTTCGCGTGCACGGCGACGATCATGTGCCGGGAGATCGGGATCGGCAGCCAGACCCCGTCAACTTCAAGAAGATACGCCGCGGCTGATTTCAGGGGCGGAAGCCGCATACGAAGCTCGGGTTCGATCCTCATGAACCGGTCGGCGGCAGTTCCCAGCACGAACTCCACTGCCTCCCGGACGCGTTCTCGGGGACCGCCCAGCGTCAGGTAGGCGGTGGCCGTGCCGTCCTGGAGGGAGTTCAACCACGCGGTTTCGACGTTGATCTCCTCCGAGGCCAGGGTGTTCAGCAGCACGGCGAGAGTCCCGGGCAGATCCCGGTGGTGGGAGAACAGGCAGGCGATCTCGCCTCCTTCCCACGCCGGCACCCGGTCGGAAATAGTGATCGACCGCTCCTCCTTGCGGACGCGCAGCGCGTGGAAGGAGCCGAGGGAAGAGGAATCCGGAAAGTCCTTCACGAGGGCCTTGAAGCCGCCGCCGAACGAAAGGTGCGGAATCTCGAGCCGTTTCTCCCGGGCGAAGCGGTGGTTGAGCATTTCCATGCCGAGGTTGAGGACCCGGAAGGAGGACTCGTCCCGGTGGCGGAGGGGCCGCTTCTCGGGAATGCCCCGGGAAAAGGAAACGTAGTAGCGGTAGCCGGCGTCCCGCACGGCCTCCAGCCCCGCCGCGTAGTCGCGGCCCAGGTCGTCCAGCGCGTGCGTGTCCGTCCCCATGGCAACCGGGATTCCCAGTCCGCGCGCGCGGCGCAGGATCTCGGGATGAGGGTAGATGCCCACGCCCTTGCGGAGGCCGGAGAGATTCACGTCGAGGGCGAGGTTGCGCTCGGCGATCATCTCCAGCAGCGTGGACAGCCTCCGGGCAGTCTCGCTGTCGGCGCCCTCGAGGTCGGCGAGGCACGCCGGCAGCGGCGCGTGGAGCTTGGGAAGGTCGAGATGCCCGACCACGGAGATCATCTGCCAGCTTGCGTCCACCATCTCTATGCACTCGTCGAAGTAGGCGGCCCAGAACGGCTCGACGCCACCGCGAATGCGCAGCAGCTCCCGCGTGTCCGATGCCGTTCCGTCATACGGGATGCCCTCGGGGGAAAAATGGACGGAGGCAACGACGAAATCCACGCCATGAGCCTGGAAGAGCTTGGCCCGGTTCCACTGCAGGCCGAGCCCGGTTCCCAGCCACTCCAGCTCGACGCCGCAGCGGACCTGGATCCGGCCGGCCGCGCGTTCCCTCAGGTCCTTCATCCGGTCGGAGAACTCGAAGTAGGAGGCGTCGCCCCTGATGAACTTCACGTCCGTTGCGCGCTCCACGTCGTAGCGGAATCGCGTGAGTCTCGGTGTGTGGATGACGAAGGTGACCGAAGGGAAACCCCGCGCGACGGCCTGCTCGACGACCATATCGAGATCGTCGATGCCGTGTTTGACGTGGTCCCGGCCGGTCCCCACGTGGATGCCATGAGTTTCCCAGATGTGCATGCGCCGCAGTATAGCGGAATACCGTCGCGCGGGCCAACTTGAAAGTGGGTCGGGATTATTCTATCTTCCTCGCATGGATAGCCGCGAGGTGATGAACAGGGTCGGGGCCATCATCGAGGCCCACGGCACCGGACTGCTCGCCACCGTGGACGAGGACGGGCATCCCCACCTGCGCTGGCTCACCCCGACGCTCCTGCCGGCAAGCCCCGGAGCGGTGTACGCCCTCACGGCTCCCCGGTTCTCCAAGGTCGTCCAGGTTCGCGCGCACGCGCGCGTTGAGTGGATGTTCCAGACGCCGACGCTGGACGAGGTGATCACCCTGCGGGGGCCGCTCAACGTCGTGGAGAATCCGTCCCTCCGTTCGGAAGTCCTCGAGGTCCTCGGCCCGCGCCTGCAGACGTTCTGGAAGCTCGCGCACGACGCGCGCGACCTCGTCGTGCTGGAGACGGTTGCGGAAGAGGCGATCCGGTACCTGCCGATGGCGGGCAGGAAAGACATCGTTCATTTCTGAAAGAGGCGCGGCAGATGGCCATCGGGAAAAAGGATCGCCTCGGCGCGCAATTCGAGGCCGAGCTCCTGAGAAAGATGCTCCTCATCCGAAGGTTCGAGGAGAAGGCCGCGCAGATGTACGGCCTGAAGAAGATCGGCGGCTTCTGCCACCTCTACATCGGCCAGGAGGCGGCCGCAGTCGGCGCCATTGCCGCCATCGACCTGCGCCGGGACTACACGGTGGGAGCCTACCGGGACCACGGCTACGCGCTGGCCTGCGGCATGGATGCCCGCGGCCTCATGGCCGAGCTTTTCGGCAAGGCGACGGGGGTCTCCCGCGGCAAGGGCGGCTCCATGCACTTCTTCGACGCGGCGGGGCACATGTTCGGCGGCAATGGCATCGTCGGCGCGCAGATCCCGGTGGCCACGGGCGTCGCCCTGAAGTGCCGCTACCGCAAGGACGGCGGCGTGGTCCTGTGCTGGTTCGGCGACGGGGCGATTCACCAGGGGTCCTTCCACGAAAGCCTCAACATGGCGAAGATCTGGAACCTGCCGATCATCTACATCTGCGAAAACAACCAGTACGGAATGGGCACGGATTTCCGGCGCGTCTCTTCCGTCACCGACTTCGTCGTCATGGGAGCCTCGTACGGCATACCCGGCAAGCAGGTCAACGGCATGGACGTCGTGGAGGTCTTCCAGGAAGTGGGAGAGGCCGCGGAGAAGGCCCGCACGGAATCGACCCCCGTGTTCCTGGAAGTGCAGACGTACCGCTACCGGGGCCACTCGATGAGCGACCCGGCAAAGTATCGCACGCCGGAAGAGCTGGAAGCCTACAAGAAGCAGGACCCCCTGCTCGTCCTGAAATCGCGCATGGAGGAGTCCGGGCACTTGACCGAAGAGGCATACGCGGCCCTCGACGCGGAGTGCAAGGCCATCTGCGACGACGCGGTGAAGTTCGCCGAGGAAAGCCCGGATCCCCCGTTGTCCGCCCTGCACGAGGACATCCTCGCATGAGCATGGTCACATTCCGCGAGGCCCTGCGCGCGGCCATGGACGAAGAGATGGAACGGGACGACTCGGTGATACTGCTGGGGGAGGAAGTGGGCCAGTACAACGGGGCCTACAAGGTGAGCCAGGGCCTGCTGGAGAAGTACGGGCCCGCGCGTGTCATGGACACCCCCATTTCGGAGGAAGGCTTTACGGGAATAGGAATCGGCGCGGCGCTGGCAGGGCTTCGCCCCGTGGTGGAGTGGATGACCTTCAATTTTTCCCTCCAGGCAATGGACCAGGTCATCAGCAACGCGGCAAAGATGCGCTACATGTCCGGCGGACAGTTCACCGTGCCCATCGTGTTCCGCGGCCCCAACGGACCGGCGGAGTACCTCGGCGCGCAGCATTCCCAGGCGCTGCAGTCGCTCTACGCGCATTTTCCCGGGCTGAAGGTCGTGGCGCCGTCCACCCCCGCAGACGGGAAAGGCCTCTTGAAGGCGGCGATTCGAGACGACAACCCGGTGCTCTTTCTCGAGTCGGAGATGATGTACGGCCTGAAGGGAGAGGTGCCGGACGGCGAGCACCTGGTTCCCCTCGGGCTCGCGGACGTGAAACGGCCGGGGAAGGACGTGACGATCGTCACGTACTCCAAGCCGCTGCGCATGGTGCTGGAAGCCGCGGAGGCCCTCGCCGCGGAAGGCATCGACGCGGAAGTCGTGGACCTGCGCAGCATCCGTCCCCTGGACGAAAGGGCCGTGTACGATTCCGTGGGCCGGACGAACCGGTGCGTCGTCGTGGACGAGTCGATGCCCTTCGCCAGCGTCGGCTCCCATGTCGCCTGGCTGGTGTCTCGCAACTGCTTCGACGAGCTGGACGCCTCCGTGGAGCTCGTCTGCGGCGAGGATGTGCCCATGCCGTACAACCGGGCGCTGGAGCTCGCCGCGCTGCCGAGCCTGGAGAAGATCGTGGACGCGGTGAAGCGAGTCCTGTATGCCTGAGAGAATACTCATGATGGCCCTGTCCCCGACCATGGAAACCGGTACCCTCGCGCGCTGGCGCAAGAAGGAGGGAGACACGGTTGCCAGCGGAGACGTGCTCTGCGAAGTGGAGACGGACAAGGCGACGATGGACTACGAATCCACCTCTGAAGGCACGCTGCTGAAGATCCTGCTCCCGGAAGGCGGCCAGGCGAAGGTCGGAGATCCGATTGCCATCGTCGGGAAACCTGGAGAGGACATTTCATCACTCCTCGCGGAGGGCGCGAAGGCTCCCGCGGGCATGACCGCCGCGGGGCCGAAATCGGCTCGCGCCGCCCCTCCTGCCGCTCCCTCGGCGCGCGCCGCGGGCGACGGGCGGCTGCGGTCCTCGCCGCTCGCGCGGAAGATCGCGCGGGCGAGGGGGATCGACCTGCGATCGATCAGGGGCTCCGGTCCGGATGGCAGGATCGTGAAGCGCGACCTCGAGACCGCCGCGGGCGCGCCGGCCGCCGGCCCGCGGGCCGCGCCTCCGCCTCCGGCTGCCGCCCTGCTCCAGCCCGGACCTGGTGACGAGGTCATCCCGGTCTCCCGGATGCGGCAGGTCATCGCGCGACGTCTTTCGGAATCCATGTACACGGCTCCGCATTATTACCTGACCGTGGCCGTGGGCATGGATGAGCTCCTCGCCGCGCGTGCGCGGATGAACGAGGGGCGGCAGAAAAAGATCTCGGTGAACGCGTTCCTTGTGGCTCTCGCCGCCCGAGCCCTGGCGCGGCACCCGCGGGTGAACTCCTCGTGGAACGGCGACACCTTCCTGCAGCATTCCTCGGCCGACATCGGGCTCGCAGTGGCTTTGCCGGACGGGCTCATCACGCCGGTGGTCCGGGACTGCGGCCGCAAGGGCATTGCCGGAATCGACGCCGAGCTCGTGGACCTCGTCGATCGCGCGCGGGCGGGCAGGCTCACCCCGCCCGAATACGCCGGGGCGACGTTCACGATCAGCAATCTCGGCGCCGCGGGGATCGACGAGTTCACGGCGATCATCAACCCGCCGGGCTCCGCGATCCTCGCCGTCGGGGCGGTCCGCAAGGAGCCCGTCGTGGAGAACGACGCGGTGGTCGTCCGACAGAGGATGCGCGTCACCCTTTCATGCGATCATCGCGTCATCGACGGCGCGGCGGGAGCCGCATTTCTCCGGGAGCTCGCAGACATGCTGGAGAAGCCGCTGCTCGCACTGGCGTAACGCTTTTCAAGACACGGAGGGACACAGATGGCAGGCTTCGACTTCGACGTTCTCATCATGGGCGCGGGCCCGGGCGGATACGTGGCGGGCATCAGGGCAGGCCAGCTCGGGCTGAAGGCGGCCGTCATCGAACGGGACAAGGTCGGCGGTGTCTGCCTCAACGTCGGCTGCATTCCCTCGAAGACCCTCATCCACCAGGCGGAGCTCTTCCGTTCCCTGCCCGCGTTGAAGGAGATGGGCCTCGCGATCGACCTGAAGGGTTTCGACTACGCCCACGTCTTCGACAAGTCGCGAAAGGCCGCCGACACCCTCTCCAAGGGGGTCCAGTTCCTGCTGAAGAAGAACAAGGTCGAGCTCATCGTCGGGGATGCGGCTTTCTCCGGGAAGAGCGAGGTGACGCTGAAGGACGGGAAGAAGATCACGGGGAAAAACATCATCATCGCCACCGGGTCTCGTCCGCGGATCATCCCGGGCTTCGAGTTCGACGAGCAGAAGGTGCTGTCCTCGACGGGCGCCCTCATGCTGAAGAAGCTGCCGAAGAAGGCGATCATCCTCGGCGCCGGGGCAATCGGCGTGGAGTTCGCACACGTCTGGAACGGCTTCGGAGTCGAAGTGCACCTGGTGGAAATGATGGAGCGGATCCTCCCCCTCGAGGACGCGGAGGCGGTGCAGGTGCTGGCGCGCGCGTTCCAGAAGCGCGGCGTGCAAATGTCCACCTCCGCGAAGGCCGTGTCCATGCAGAAGAGCGGCACCGGCGTGAGTGTCGTCATCGAGGACAAGGCGGCAGCGCGCAAGACGCTGGAGGCGGACCTGATCCTCGTCGTGGTCGGCCGCACCATCAACACGGACGGCATCGGCCTCGAGAAGGTGGGGATCGTCCCCGAGAAGGGATTCATCCCCGTCGGGGACTACAACCAGACCAAGGTGCCCGGTATCTACGCGGTGGGCGACGTGGTGGCTACTCCCCTGCTCGCGCACGTGGCATTCAAGGAGGCGGAGATCGCCGTTGAACGCATCGCCGGAAAATCTCCCTCCCCACGCATTGACCCCCTCTCCATCCCCGGGGCCACATACTGCGAGCCCCAGGTCGCCAGCTTCGGGCTCCCCGAATGGAAGGCCGCGGAAAAGGGGATCGCCTTTGCCAAGGCAAGCTTCCCCTACCGGGGCGCCGGCAAGTCAGTGGCGGTCGACCAGACGGAGGGCTTCGTGAAAGTCATTTATGACCCGAAGACGAAGGAGATCCTGGGCGCCCACGTCGTGGGCGCCGACGCGACGGAGCTCATCCACGAGCTGCTCCTGGCGCGCACCGCGGAGCTGCTGCCCGAAGACATCGCGACGATGATCCACGCCCACCCCACCCTGTCCGAAACGGTGGGTGAGGCCATGCGCGCCGTGGAAGGCTGGGCCATCCACGCCTAGTGCACACCGCGCGAAGCGCGGTATCGAGGGCCGCGGCAATCAGTGCCAGTCGTGCCATTGCGTGGCACGCGCCTAGTCGTCGGGCTGGCCCGGGAGGGCGCGGATGGCGGTCCGTGATCCCGCGGACCGGGAATGGTCGAGGAACCAGAGGTACAGCCGGGAATCGCGGTAGGTCATCGTCCAGCAGTCATGCGCGAGATCCGGATACACGGTCAGCCGCGCATCGGCGCCCTCTTTCCTGAGGGCATCGATCATCTTTCGGGACTCGGTCACCGGCACATTGACGTCCTGGGCCCCGTGGAACACCCAGATCGGGGTACCGGCAAGGCGGGGAGCATCCGGGAGATCGCTCATGCCGCAGATCGGTGCGATCGCGGCGAAAGTGCCGGGATACGCGGCCGCGGTCTGCCAGGTTCCTAGCCCTCCCAGGCTGAAGCCGGTCAGGTAGACCCTGTCACGGTCGATCCGCAGCATCGATTCCACGGAGTCAAGGACCTGCTTCACGATCCCCGGTGGCCAGCGGATATTCGCCGGGCACTGGGGGAAGACGGCGACGAACGGAAAGTCGCCCGCCTTGTCCGCGAATGCCAGGAGTGCCATGTCGTTCAGGAGCCACGGATCGTCTCCCCGCTGCTCGCTGCCGTGGAGAAAAACGATGAGCGGCCAGTCCTCGGCGGGCCCCTGGGAATAGGCGGGGGGGACGTACAGGAGATAGTTCACGTGGTCGGCCACCAACCCGCGCAGGGGCAGCCGGTGCACCGAGCGGCCCGCCGGGAGACCGTGATCGGCTCCTGAGGCCGCCGCTGCCGCGAGCACCGCGAGAATAAGGCTCGCGCATCGATACCGCATATCCCCCATCATATCGCACGAGGCCCGCGGCGGCTGTCGAAAACTCGCGGACCGCACGTCGAACTTTTTCGACACATTGAGTGTATAT
>JBKQPS010000320.1:0-4901 GCA_052144915.1 Spirochaetia bacterium
CGGCCAGCAAGGATCACAGCCTTCCCCTGGAGAAAATGTTTGCCGAGGTCTTTCCGAACTACGGCAATCTCGTCTCGGCGAGCATCCCCGTCGGCATGGACATGGCCTTGAAGTGCGGCCGGCTGCAGCGCGGGAACAAGGTCGTGTTCTGCCCGGCGAGCGCCGGCATGGTGTACGGCGCGGTGCAGTTCGTCTTTTGAGGCATCGCCGCGAGTGGGTTCGGAAGAGCGGACCCGCAACCCTGGGACTTCAGGTCCAGCCATCGCCTCTTCCTTTCTCTCGTGGTATTATTGTAACGTGAGAATCGCGGTTCTGGGCGCATCGGGTCGGCTGGGCCGTCGTCTCGTCAGGAGAGCCCTGGAAGCGGGGTACCGTGTCGTGGCGTTCGTGCGCTTCCCGATCTTTCTGCGCCTCTCGCACAAAGCACTCACGATCATCAGGGGTGACTCAAAGGACGAACGTGCCGTTGAACGCGCCCTGAACGACGTGGAAGCGGTGATGTCTGTCCTTGGGCTCGACGCAGGAATTGCCCCTGATTCGACGAAACGAGCGGCGAGTGCCGTCATCACCGCCATGAAGCGCGTGGGCGTGAGAAGGCTGGTCTGGCAGACCGGCTCGGGCGTTCCGTACATGGGAGAGACTCTCTTCGGGTCGCGCAAGGCCATGCGTAGCGCATTGGGGCTGATCGGATCTTCCGCCCTCAAGAACGTGGAAGAAGCCTTGCGCCTGCTCATGGAGAGCGATCTCGATTGCACGGTTGTACGGTTCAACCGCATCGAGCTCGTACCTTCCCTGCGGAAGATCCAGGTGCCTTGGAAGTTGTCCCGGCCAAAGACGATTTCGCCTGATGAAGCCGCGGGGATCATGCTTGCCCAGCTTGACAACATCAACCTACGGCGCGGATCTCCCTCTTCGAACTGAGAGGTGTGTTTCTTTGCCGGGCCGGGATCCTGCGAAAGATTGAATTTTCTGTTACTATTGAAGAGGAGATGGCATTCCTCCCGTAACCGCCTGAAGGCTGATGATGCCTGACGCTGAAGAACACGCTATGCGTAAAGGCGGTGGGAAGGATGCATTTCGATAGTGCCGAGTCCCGAGCGCGCCTCGATATGGGGCAGGCGCTTCCCATATGAATCCCTTCAGCGTGCTGTTCATTTCCGCACAGGAAAGCGCCGCCGCGGCAACGGCCGAGGCACCCGCGTTCTTCCGCGACCTCAATCTCGACCAGGTCATCGATGTCATCACGGCGACAAAAGAAGAATACAGCCTGAAGCCGTACTTCTATTCTTCCTTGAAGAGCATCGATGCCATCACCTATCGCCACGAAGTGATGCGCGACCTCGAAAAGAAGACGCACCTCGAGATGGTGAAATCGTTCGCCCAAAAGATGCGAGAGATGAGAGAGCATCTCGTTCGAGCGAAAAAACTCTACTACTGGCGCCAGAAGCAAAGCTGGTTTCTTGACGCCGTGGAGCTCTATTGCGAAGCGGTTCAATCCCTCTCCGCGGACCTGGACCGGGCGGACCTCGAATCACGCGGCCTCTCCAGCTTCCGCGATTACGTGAGGAGCTACATACGGTCCGAGGCTTTTGCCTCCCTCGTGGCGGAAACCAGGAGTCTCAAGCAGGACCTTGCCGCGATCCGATATTCCCTGCTGATCAAATACGGCTTCATCAGCGTCCGCCGATACGAGGGAGAGACCGATTACCGTGCCGAGGTCGAGGCGACTTTCGAGAAGTTCCAGCAGGCCGCGGTCAAGGACTACTCGGTCAAGTTCCGCTCGTCCGAGGAGATGAACCATGTCGAAGCGCAGGTGCTTGACGGTGTCTCGATCCTGTACCCGGACGCCTTTCTCCGCCTCAGCGCGTATTGCGACTCGCATATCGGCTACCTCGACGACACGATCGCCATCTTCGACCGTGAGATCCAGTTCTACGTTTCCTATCTCGAGTTTCTCACGGAGTTGAAGCACCTGAACTTTTGCTATCCTGAGGTCACAAGAAACTCCAAGGAAGTCTATGACTTCGACTGCTTTGATCTGGCCCTTGCCCACAAACTTCATGCCGGGGGCCAGCAAGTCGTTTGCAATGACTTTCACCTCGTGGGAAGCGAACGCATCATCGTCGTGAGCGGCCCGAACCAGGGCGGCAAAACGACGTTTGCCAGGGCTTTCGGTCAACTTCACTACCTCGCGTCTCTCGGCTGCCCCGTCCCCGGAAGAAAGGCCCGGCTTTTCCTGTTCGATCGCCTGTTCACGCACTTCGAAAAGGCGGAAACGGTCCAGAATGGACGCGGGAAGCTCCAGGACGATCTCCTGAGATTTCACGAAATCCTGAGCGCGGCGACCTCCCGGAGCATCGTTGTCATGAATGAAATATTCAGCTCCACGACCCTGCGGGACGCAATGTTCCTGGGAAAGAAGATCATGGAAACGATCATGGATCTGGACATTCTGTGCGTGTGCGTCACGTTCATCGATGAGTTGTCCTGTCTCAGCGAAGAGACGGTCAGCATGGTCAGCACGATCGTCCCCGAGGACCCGGCCCTGCGAACCTACAAGATCGTTCGAAAGCCCACGGACGGGCTCGCCTATGCCCTCTCCATCGCGGAAAAGTACCGGCTCACTTCCGAGCGCCTGAGAGAGAGGCTGCGGCAATGAAAGCGTATCTGCTGTACAGAGACCGTGATTTCGCGCCCGAGCGCAGCTTGGCCCCGAATGCGGGGGACTTGATGCAGGACCTCCACCTGTCCGCGCTGTTCGACGCGATGGCGCGGGGCGACAAGTTCATTCTCGACGTGTCGCGAAAAGTCGTGCTCTCGAGCCTCCGTGATCCTCAGGATATACTCTACCGACAGGACATCATCAAGGATTGTCTGAGCAATTCCTCGGTCGTCACTGAGATCTACGCTCTCGCGCTCGAGTCGCTGGACAAGGAAAAGGAGCTGCACTGGGGCATCTTCGACCGGTATCCGAGCTCAATCCTGAACGGATCGATTTCAGTCCTCGATGCGTTCGTCGATATCCTGAAGAGACTGAGAGGTCTCGCCGAAGAGTACTCCTCCGCATTTCAATCGGAGGGCTTTGCTCGGTTCTTCAGGATGCTCAGGGAAGAGCTCGGCGATTCCTATATCGACGTCGTCAACCACCACTTGAAGCAACTCCGGTTCCGCGGCGGCGTCCTGGTCAGTGCGGAGCTCGGAAAGGGCAACCAGGGAACGAGGTACGTCCTCCGCAAGCCCCGCGATGCGAAGAGGGGGTTCATTCGGCGAATCTTATCGAAAAAGCCGCCTGAATACACGTTTCATATCCCCGATCGTGACGAGAGTGGAGCGAAAGCCCTTTCCGAGCTGAGGGACCGGGGCATCAATCTCGCTGCGAACGTATTGGCCCAGTCGAAAGACCATATCCTCAGCTTTTTTCAGATGCTCCGTACCGAGCTCGCATTCTATCTCGGGTGCATGAATCTTCATGCTCGCCTTGGCGAGATGGCAGCGAATGTGTGTTTTCCCATACCGGCCGACCTCGAGGTAAGAAAACACGCCTTCACCGGGCTCTATAACATCTGTCTGGCCCTGTCGGAGGGCAGGAGCGTCGTTGCAAACGACCTGAAGGCCGATGATCACAGTCTCGTCGTGATCACGGGGGCAAACCAGGGGGGCAAGTCGACATTTCTCTGTGGGATTGGCGTGGCGCAGCTGATGATGCAGTCCGGCATGTTTGTGGGGGCACGCGAGTTCTCCTCGAATGTCTGCGACGGGATTTTCTCTCACTACAAGCGGGAGGAAGACGTCGGGATGAAAAGCGGCAAGCTCGACGAGGAGCTGAAAAGGATGAGCGCGATCGTGGACGGGGTGACCGCGAACTCATTGCTGCTGCTGAACGAATCTTTTGCCTCCACCAATGAGAAAGAGGGGTCAGAGATCGCCCGGCAGGTCATCGGCACGCTCCTGACGGCAGGCATCAAGGTATTTTTCGTCACACACCTGCACAAGTACGCAGAAGACTCCTACGCACGACACATGCAGGAAGCGGTATTCCTGCGAGCGGGAAGACAAGCGGACGGCGAACGCACCTTCAAGATCCTTGTCGGCGAACCGCTGGAGACCAGCTTCGGGGAAGACCTCTACGACAGCATTTTCGGTGGCAACAGCTGATACCCGCCCTGCTCCATGCGGGTATGCATCATCGGGCTGGAGCAAGCCACCGGATCGCCGCCGCCCGAAGAGGTTCGGACATCGAGAGCAGGAAACTGGCTCCGTTCGAGCTTACGTGCAGACTGTCCCCCTGGATTTCCAGCCCTGTCATTCGGGAACGGGGTACAACAAATGAATCGTCCCCATACTGTTCCATTGACTCGACTGGATCGCATATGTAAACGAGCTCAAAAGGGTTCAGCACGAGGAGTTGACCGCGTTCCGCCGAGCGGCGCGACCAGCCGGGAACACTTGCAAAGCTGAAAACGACCGGGTTGTTCTGCTCCAGCCTGACCAGGGCCCTCCGAAGCACGTTGTGCCATTTGAAAGGCAATTCTGCCGCCCCACCTTCATCGGCAGGTATCGTTTGGGCGGGGCCTGCCAATCTTTTCCGCAGCTCCAGGAGTGCCGGCTCAAGCCCTGTCCGGCACACCGTGTTGTACCGGATCGTCAGGCGGTCTCCGAATGGAAGAAAACTCAGGCGTCCATAGAGAAGGATGGTAACGTCTTCTATCGCCCCTATGAGCTCGAGTGGGATGACGACTTTCACGCCCCGCTCAGGTTTCTCCGTCCAAAGGCCCACAGCCCGAGCCCCGAGGGCCATAACACTGTTGGGGGATATCACCCTCTTGTTTCGAAGACCCGTGGACCGTACAGCCATGGGAATGATGAAGACCTGGCGGAGATTTTCGATGCCGCAGATTTCC
>JBKQPS010000321.1:0-8267 GCA_052144915.1 Spirochaetia bacterium
GCAAGGTGGGCGGCAAGCAGTATCTTCATCTCATCAAGGCCATTCAAGGCGACCGCATTCAGATCGGCAATAACCGCGGCAAGGTCAACGGCTGGGTGTCGCGCGGCTGCATCTACGGCAAGTGCGTGCGCATCGAAGCGTGAGGCGTGGTTTGTGCTTGCTCGGCAGGTCCGGGCTCGGTACGCTGGCAACTATGGCCCCAGAGGAGGATGCTTTGCACGGTGATGTGCCTGCACGAGAGGCAGTGCGGTGCGGGAGGTGGCAATGGCGATCTTGCTTCACGGCACAACTCGTCATCGTGCCGAGCAAATCAGGAAACACGGGCCAGACCCTGACTCCGAGCGTCGCCGAAGGCGACGCGAAGGGCGGCAGCCCGAGGGCGGGCCGGTGTGGGCATTGGAGCGGGGATTTCGGGCGTTCGTAGCTCAGTTGGATAGAGCGCCGGGCTTCGAACCCGTAGGTCGCAGGTTCGAGTCCTGCCGGACGCGTTTTTTGAGATCGAAGACGGGCCGCTAGCTCAGTTGGTAGAGCAGAAGACTCTTAATCTTCGGGTCGCAGGTTCGAGTCCTGCGCGGCTCAAGACGGTGGGACGGGCGTACTGCGTACTCGCAGAACGGGTACTCACGTATTGACGCGTACCGGCCCACGTGGTTACTATCCAGGCGAGAGTGGTGGAATCTGGCAGACACGCCAGACTTAGGATCTGGTGCCCAAAAGGCTTGAGGGTTCAAATCCCTTCTCTCGCAGTGGAAAACGCGCGGGAATAGCTCAGTTGGTAGAGCTCCACCTTGCCAAGGTGGATGTCGCGGGTTCAAGTCCCGTTTCCCGCTCTGATTGTCTCTCGCCGGCCGTGCCGCCCCGCAGTGGCCTGCCGTCGCTTGACTCCCGCGCGTGGAGACGGCGATCTGGAAGGAATCCGGGTCGCTTTTTTTTAATCGAAAGAGGTCATGCAGGTGAATGCGAGCAAGGAAGTCGAGCTTCTCGAGAACTCCCAGGTGAAGCTCACGATCCACGTCCCCACGGCCGACGTGAAGCAGGAATACGACACCATCGTGAAGGAATACTGCGAGAAGGCCCAGCTGAAGGGCTTCCGCAAGGGAAAGGTGCCGGCGGAGGTGATCATCCGCAAGCTCGGTCCTTCCCTCATCGACCAGACGCGCGCGGAGGTTCTGGAGAAGAGCCTCGCGGCGGTGTTCGAGAGCGTCGAGCACAAGCCGATCCCCTACGCCACGCCGGAGATCAAGTCCGAAGACGCCCTCGATCTCGGAAAGGACTTTTCCTTCGAGGTCATCTACGACACGTGGCCCGCCATCGAGCTGGGGCCATACCTGGGGCTGGAAATCGACCAGCCGGAATGGGAAATTACCGACGAGGACCTGGGACGGGAGCTCAAGGGGATCCAGGAACAGAACGCCCTTTTCACCGATAAGGAAGAGGGAGTCGTGGAGACCGGCAACATCGTGAACATCGATTACGTCGAGCTGGACGAATCGGGGGGCGAAAAGCCGGGCACGAAGCGCGAAGCCTTCGTGTTCGAGGTCGGGACCGGCTACAACGTCTACAAGGTCGATGACGACGTGCGTGCGATGAAGAAGGGCGAGACGAAGCTCATCACCAAGACCTTCGCGGAGGACTTCGAGACCACGGCGCTCGCGGGAAAGACCGTCATGCTCCGCGTCACCCTGAACAGCATCAAGGAGAAGAAGCTCCCCGAGATCAACGACGAGCTCGCGCAGGACATCAGTGAAAAGTTCCACTCTCTCGACGAGCTGAAAGCGGACATCTCCGCCAAGCTCGAGGCGGCGGTGAAGAGCGCCCTGCGCTCGAAGACGGTCACCCGGGTCCTCGATTCGGTGGTGGAGACGAGCACGATCCCGCTTCCCTCTTCAATGGTAGAGTACCATCTCGAGGCGATGTGGCAGGACTACGCGAACCAGCTCCGCATCGACGAGAAGCGGCTCACCCAGCTGCTCGCGCAGCAGGGCAGGAGCGTCGAGGACGTGCGGAAGGAGTGGACGCCCGCCGCGGAGAAGCGCGCGCGGCTGCAGCTGGTGGTCTCCGAGATCGCGAAGAAAGAGGGGATCGGCATCGAGGACAGCGACCTCGAGGCGGAGATCGCGAAGATGGCGGTGGAGCGCAAGGTCGCCCCTTCCGAGATGAAGGAGAGCCTTGCGAAGAACAATCTCGAGGACTACATGCGCAGCAATCTCCGCATGGACAAGCTGTACGACTTCCTCCTCTCCAAGACGACCATCCGGCCGTCGGAAAAGCGGAAAGTATTGGACATCCTCCAGGGGAATTAGGTACCATTAGGGATGAATGAAACAGAGGCTGAACTCCGATGAATGAGATGGACACCAACCTCGTTCCCATTGTCATCGAGCAGACGGGGCGGGGGGAGCGGTCGTACGACATCTATTCCCGGCTCCTGAAGGACCGCATCGTGTTCGTGGACGGCGAGATCTACGACGTGAACGCGGACCTCGTGGTGGCGCAGCTGCTCTTTCTCGAGTCCCAGGACCCCGAGAAGGACATCCATATCTATGTCAATTCTCCGGGCGGAACGGTGACCGCGGGGCTGGCCATCTACGACACGATCCAGTACATCAAGCCGAACGTGCAGACGATCTGCATCGGGCAGGCGGCCTCCATGGGCGCGCTGCTGCTCGCCTGCGGCACGCACGGCAAGCGCGTGGCCCTGCCCTCGTCACGGATCCTCGTGCACCAGCCGTGGGGCGGAGTCTCGGGACAGGCCGTGGACATCTCCATCCAGGCGCGCGAGCTGGTGAGGATCAAGAAGCTGATCGTCTCCTATTTCGCGGAGCATACGGGAAAGACAGCGGAGACGGTCGAGAAGGACCTGGAGCGCGACTACTACATGTCTGCCGAGGAGGCGATGGAGTACGGGCTCATCGACAAGATCCTGAAGCGGGGAAAGAATGGCGAAAACGCCCAAAAGTGACGGGTTCAAGGTCTGCTCGTTCTGCGGGAAGAGCGCGGACGTCGCCCGGCGGCTGATCGCCGGCCCGGGCGTTTTCATCTGCGACGAGTGCGTGAACGTCTGCAAGAAGATCCTGGACGAAGAGGAAGAAAACCTCTCCATCGAGTTCACGGAGGACATCCCCAAGCCGCGGGAGATCAAGGATTACCTGGACCAGTACGTCATCGCCCAGGAACAGGCAAAGAAAGTCGTTTCCGTTGCCGTCTACAATCACTACAAGAGGATCGCCCTGGGCCACAAGGTCCAGAACGAGGTGGAGCTGGAGAAGTCCAACGTCCTTCTCATCGGCCCCACGGGGACGGGGAAGACGCTCCTGGCCCGGACGCTGGCGCGCAAGCTGAAGGTCCCCTTCGCCATCGCGGATGCGACCACTCTCACCGAGGCCGGCTATGTCGGGGAGGACGTGGAGAATATCCTCCTGAAGCTCATCCAGAACGCCGGCAACAACATCTCCGCCGCCGAGCGCGGCATCGTCTACATCGACGAGATCGACAAGATCGCGCGCAAGAGCGGGGACAACCCGTCCATCACCCGCGACGTCTCGGGTGAAGGAGTGCAGCAGGCGCTGCTGAAGATCGTCGAGGGCACGGTGGCATCGGTGCCGCCCCAGGGCGGCCGCAAGCATCCCAACCAGGAAATGCTCCGCATCGACACGACCAACATCCTCTTCATCTGCGGCGGCGCCTTCGTGGGCCTCGACGGCATCGTGGAGCAGCGGACAATCGCGCACCCCATGGGATTCGGCGCCAACCCGAAGGGCGCCGGAGAGAAGGACCTCCTCGCCCTGTACTCCCAGCTTCAGCCGGACGACCTCATCCGCTACGGCCTGATTCCCGAGTTCGTGGGCCGGCTGCCCATCGTCGTCCCCCTGGAAGAGCTGGACTACATGGCGCTTCGCCGCATCATCACCGAACCGCACAATGCCGTCCTGAAGCAGTACCAGGCCTCCTTCAAGCTCGACGACGTCGAGCTGGAGTTCGAGGAGCGCGCCATCGATGCCATCGCGCGCAAGGCGATCGAGCGGAAGACGGGCGCGCGCGGCTTGCGCGCGATCGTGGAAGCGTTGATGATGGACATCATGTTCGACATTCCCTCCATCAAGGGGGCGAAAAAGGTGATCATCACGGAGAGCGTGGTCACGAGCGCCGAGAGGCCCGAGATCGTCCTCTCCGGCCAGAAGAAGACGGCGTAGACAGGATGTCGAGGGCGAGCGAGTACAGGATGTACGGGAGCGAGCCCGTAGCGGCCGCGAGGCCGTAGACAGGATGTCGAGGGCGAGCGAGGCCCTCTCCCCGATGAAACTGCTGCAGAAAAAACACGAGCTCTTCATGGTCCCCCTCAAGGACCTCGTGGTGTTCCCCCGGATGGTGGTTCCCTTCTTCGTGGGCCGGCGACGATCGGTGCGGAGCGTGGAGGAGGCCGGCCGGTTGGGACGGCCCCTGTTCCTGGCAGCCCAGAAAAAGACCGCCGTGGAAGAGCCCGGCGAGCACGACGTGCACGCCGTCGGCACGATCGCCCGCGTCTTGCAGATGACGAAGATGCCGGACGGCAAGATCCGGCTCCTCGTGGAGGGGCTGGAACGGGCCGTCGTGGTGAAATACAACGACACACGGGACTGTCTCCAGGCGGTCGTGCGGACGCTGCCTCCCGCTGCAGAGGTGACGCCGCAGATCTCGGCGCTCATGCGGACCGTTCTCTCGCAATTCCACCAGTACAACGAGGTGGCGAAGAAGGTTTCCGCCGAAGCGGTGACCGCCATTGACGCGGCGGACGCGCCCGATGTGCTCGTCGACCTCGTGGCGGGAAATCTTCCATTGAAGCTCGAGCAGAAGCTGGAGCTTCTCGCCGCGGAGGATGTGAAGGAGCGCCTGGAGCGCTGCGCTGCGATTGTGGGTTCCGAAATCGAGCTTGCCAGCCTGGAGCAGGAAATCACCGGCAAGGTGCGGCGCAAGCTGGAGAAGACGCAGAAGGACTACTTTCTCAACGAACAGCTGAAGGAGATCCAGAAGGAGCTGGGTGCCGAGGGCGAGGATCCTACCGGGGCCAGGGAGCTGGAAGACAAGGTCAAGGTGAAAGGCCTGCCGTTCGAGGTGGCGGAGAAATGCCAGAAGGAGCTGAAAAGGCTCGGACGGATGCAGCCCCTTTCTCCGGAATCCGCGCTGCTGCGCACCTACCTGGAGTGGATCGTGGATCTGCCCTGGAAGGAAACAACCGCGGACAATCGCGACATCGAGCGCGCGCGGCAGATCCTGGACGAGGACCACTACGACCTGAAGAAGGTGAAGGAGAGGATCCTCGACTTCATTGCCGTGCGGCAGCTGAAGAGCCGGGTCAAGGGCCCCATCCTCTGCTTCATCGGGCCCCCGGGCACCGGCAAAACCTCCCTCGGAAGGTCCGTGGCGCGATCACTGGGCCGAAGCTTCGTGCGCGTGTCCCTCGGCGGCGTGCGTGACGAGGCCGAGATCCGCGGTCACCGCAAGACATATGTCGGTGCGCTGCCCGGCAAGGTCCTGCAGTCCATGCGCAAGGCGGGCTCCCGCAACCCCGTTTTCCTCCTCGACGAAATCGACAAGATGAGCTCCGACTGGCGCGGCGACCCCGCCTCCGCCCTCCTGGAGGTCCTGGATCCCGAGCAGAACCACACCTTCATGGACCACTACCTCGAGGTGCCCTACGATCTTTCCGACGTCATGTTCATCACCACGGCGAACTCCACCCACAATATCCCCTATCCGCTGCGGGACAGGATGGAGGTGATCGAGATCTCGGGGTACACCGAGTTCGAGAAGGAAAAGATCGCGGAGAAGTTCCTCGTGCCCAAGCAGATCCAGGAAAACGGGCTGGAATGGGCCGACATCGCTTTCCAGCGCTCCGCGCTCCTTCGGCTCATCCGCGGGTACACGCTGGAGGCGGGCGTGCGGAACCTGGAAAGGGAGATCGCCAACATATTGAGGAAGATCGCGCGGGACGCCGTGAAAAGCGGCGTGATCCAGCCGGCTCCCGCGCCCGCCGCGGAGAGCGCCGCGGCCGATGGGCCGGTCGAGCCCCCGGCGGGCGCGGCCACATCCGGCCCGGCGGCCTCTCCCGCGCCCGACCCGGCCGCCGGCGCGGCGGGAGGCGCGGCAGGTGCAGGAGGCACCGGAAGCACCGGAGGCACCGGAAGCACCAAAGGCACCGAAAGCACCAAAGGCACCGCAGGCACCGGAGGCACCGGAGGCGAGCCTCCCCTTCCCACCGCTGATTTCAAGGTCGTGGTGACAGGCAGGTCCGTAGAGAAGTATCTCGGCAAGGAAAAGTTCCAGGAGAGCTCTTTTTCCCAGGACATGACCCCGGGCCTGGCGTACGGTCTTGCGTGGACAGAACAGGGGGGACAGCTCCTGCCCGTCGAGGTGGCGATCGTAGCGGGCAAGGGAGAGCTCACCCTTACCGGGAGCCTCGGAGACGTGATGAAGGAAAGCGCGCAGGCGGCCCTCACGTTTCTCCGCGCGCATCACGCGGCCCTCGGGATATCGCCGGACTTCACCAGGGATCGCGACATCCACGTGCATGTGCCCGAAGGGGCGATCCCGAAGGACGGCCCTTCTGCCGGCATCACCCTTGCCGCCGCGCTTCTCTCCTCCGTGGCAGGCGCCGCCGTGGCGCCCGGCTTCGCCATGACGGGAGAGATCACGCTCACCGGCCGCATCCTCCCCATCGGGGGCGTGAAGGAAAAGGTGCTTGCCGCGCACCGGTACAAGATGACGAACGTCCTCCTGCCTCGACGAAACGAGAAAGACCTCGAAGAGATCCCCGCCGAGGTGATGAACCAGCTCCGATTCCATTTCGCGGACTCCGTGCTCGATGCCCTGGCGATCCTCTTTCCCGACCGGAGCTTTGACGCCGCGGAAGAGACGCCCCGGGCGGAGGGCGTCGTGGACACGCTTCGACGGGACATCCCGCCAGCGGCTCCCGCGGTCGAGCCGCCCATGGACCAGCCCTCCCTGTAAGGACGGCCGCCCGTGAAGCTCGCCCGGCGGATGTCGGCAGTTCACCGCTCGTTCATCCGCGAGATCCTGAAGGCCGCGGTCGATCCGCAGATCATTTCCTTTGCCGGCGGTCTTCCCAACCCGCGTTTCTTCCCCGTGCGCGAGCTGGAAGAGGCGGCCCGGAAGGTGCTGGCCGCCGACGGAGCCGCGGCCCTCCAATATGCGACCACCGAGGGATTCCCGCCGCTGCGGGAGAAAATCGCCGAGCGATACGCGGCGCGGGGAACCGTCGTCCGGCCCGAAGACGTGCTCGTCCTCAACGGGTCGCAGCAGGCGCTCGACCTCGTCGCGAAAGTGCTGCTGGACCCCGGCGACGCGGTGCTGGTGGAAAGCCCTTCCTATCTCGCGGCGCTGCAGTGCTTCGGGTTTTTCGAGCCCCGGTTCCGGCCGCTTGCGCTGGACCGGGACGGGGTCTGCGCGCGGGAGTTGGGGGAGGCGCTGCGCGAGGGGTCGCCAAAGCTGTTCTACGCGATTCCGAACTTCCAGAATCCATCGGGCATCAGCTATTCGCTCGAACGCCGCCGCGAGACCGCACGGCTCATCGCGGGCTGCCCGACTCTGCTCCTGGAGGACGATCCCTACGGGGAGATCCGGTTCCTCGGTGAGGACCTTCCCTCGATCTGGTCGTGCCTTGCGTCGGCCGGCGCGGCCGACTCTTCCGCGCTCATGGGCACCTTCTCCAAGATCGTCTCCCCCGGCGTGCGTCTCGGGTGGATCGTCGCGGGCCCCGCGCTCATGGATGCGCTGGTGGTGGCGAAGCAGGCCGCCGACCTTCATTCCAACGAGCTCACCCAGCGCATCGTCCACCGCTACCTGTGCGACAACGACGTGGATGCCCACACCCAGCGCATTCGCGATGCCTATCAGCGCCAGCGCGACCTCATGGTGGATGCCGCGAAGACCTTCTTTCCCCCGGAGGTGAGCTGCACCGAGCCCGAGGGCGGAATGTTCCTGTGGATGACGCTTCCCCGTGGGATGTCCGCGATGGGGTTTTTCGAGAAGGCACTCACGCGAAAAGTCACCTTCGTGCCCGGGGCGGCGTTTTTCTCCTCGGGCGGCGGGGAGAACACCCTGCGGCTGAACTTCTCCAACTGCGACGAGGCGACGATCGAAGAAGGCATGGCCCGGCTCGCCCGGGTGTACGCGGAAATGTAGCGGCACGCGTCTCTCCCTTGCACAACGAGTCTCCAGACCTTAGGATAGGGCTCGCACCGGAGGCCGGTCTCTGAGACTCAGAAGCA
>JBKQPS010000322.1:0-3021 GCA_052144915.1 Spirochaetia bacterium
AAGATCCACAGGAAGGAGCATCGGCGTCTCCCGATCCACATTCACCAGCCGCTCTGCCATGCCTTCAATCTATCATGCCCTGCAGGATTCCGGAATACCCGACCGCCAAAGTCCGACAGGCTCCTAGTGGAAATCCTGCACCTCCGTCTCGTCGTATTCCGGCAGCCGCGCCGCCGGCGCGGCGCCCGGCACGCGGGGTTCTTCCGCGCGCCAGCTGATCAGCACGGCAAGGAAAAGCAGGTCGAGGAGAAACACGCCGAGGAGGACGACCGCGCCGCTGATCGCGTGTCCGCCGAAGCCGAGGATCCTGCCGGCCGCGATCCGCAGGGCGCCCGAGACCGCGAGCAGGATGAAACAGAAGACGCCCAGGGCCTTGCCCAGCCGCAGGAAAGCAATCAGCGGGGCATAACGCGCGGGAAAAAGCGCGAGCATCCCGGCCCCCGCCGCGATCAGCAGGTTGCCTGATCCCTGGACCAGGAGCCATGGGAAGACCCACGGCCCGGCACCCGCGGTCACCTGCAGCACGGTGGCGAGTACGGAGAGCACCAGAAAGAAGCGCACGAGCTCCCACACGGAGCCGGCAAACAGCAACCCGCGCCGCACCGACATGCTCTGCGCAGTGTAGCCAGGCGGCCGGGGAGTTTCAACCCTGGGGCGGAATTCTGTACATTGACAGACGGGGCCGCCCGACCGAGAATGACCGCCCTGTCGAGATGGACGGCTGCCGCGGCGGGACGCGCCCGGCGCGGAAAAAGGGGAGTTGCGGATGAGACCATTCAGCTCGCGCGAACGAATCGCCTGGACCGTGGTGACCGCGGTCCTGCTGGCAGGACTGGCGTTCTTTGCCCTGTCGCCCCGGCTGCTCGCGGGAACCTCCGAGGACGAGACGCAGGCGTACCTTTCCACGGTGGGGCAGGTCTTCCGCGAAATCCGGGATACCTACGTGGACGCCGACAAGGCCGCTCCGAAAGTGCTGTACGAGGGGGCCCTGAAGGGGATGTTCGACGCCCTCGGCGACCCCTATTCCATGTACCTCTCGGCGAGCGAGTGGACGGACATGACCGACATCTCCACGGGCAGCTTCGGCGGCGTGGGGCTGGAGATCACGAAGATCGACAAGGTCGGGGCCCAGGTGGTCTCCGCCCTGGAGGGGACACCCGGGTACCGGGCCGGCGTGACGGCCGGTGACATCATCGTGAAGGTGAACGGCAACTCGATGGCGGAGCTTTCGCTGAGCGCCATCCGTGATACGCTGCGCGGCCCCCCGAAGACGGACGTGAACGTGACGATCAAGCGGGGGGACACGGTCCAGTTCGACACGACCATCACGCGCGACATCATCCAGCTGCGGACCGTGAAGTACACGATGATGCCCGGCGGCATCGGGTATCTCCGCCTCTCGGAGTTCACGCCGCAGTCAGCCGAGCAGTGCCGGCAGGCCATCCGCTCCTTTATCGATGCGGGCTACACGTCGATGATCTTCGACCTTCGCGGAAACCCCGGGGGCCTCCTGAACTCCGCGGTGGACGTGGCGAACCTGTTCATCGACCAGGGACTCATCGTGGAGAGGAAGAGCGAGAGGGTCCAGAGCGAAAACATGGTCTACAACGCCCGCCGCAGCCGCATGCTGGTGGACCCGAAGATCCCGGTGGTCGTCCTGGTGGACCGCTACTCGGCCTCCGCCGCGGAGATCGTCTCCGGCGCATTGAAGGACTACCATCGCGCCACGCTCATCGGGGAGAAGACGTACGGGAAGGGATCCGTCCAGAGCGTGCAGGCGCTGGGTGACGGGGGCTACCGGCTCACGACCTCGCGCTACTATACTCCCGCCGGCGCGACGACCGGCGTTTCGATCGACAAGAAGGGCATCGAGCCTGACCGCAGCATCACCGAGCCCGCGCTGACAGACGCCCAGCAGAAGTCGCTCAACGACCTGTTGAACGGCACCTTCGTGAAGGACTTCGTGAAAGCCAACCCGAACGCCACCGACGAGGAGGTCACGAAGTTCGTCGCGGACATGCATGCGCGAGGCATCTCCCTGGACGACCGCTACCTGCGGCGGCTGGTCCGGGTCCAGGAGAACATCAACAACAACCCGCCGCCGTACGACCTCGATTTCGACATCGTCCTCCAGGCGGCCGTGAAGGCGCTCTCGAACCACGAAATCGGGATCGGGACATAGGGACGGTCGGCCGCCGGCCGCCGAACGTCCCTCGAAGCCGGGGATGAAGCAGTTTCTGTTGCCGCCGTGGTACGCCGGGGAGACCCGGATCACGCTGACGGGGGGCGATTTCCGTCACATCGCCCGGGTGCTCCGAATGCGGGACGGGGACGCCCTGGACGCCGTGGACGCCCACGGTGCGTTGTACGAGATGCGGATCATCCGGGCGGGCCGAGCGCAGGCTGACGTGCAGCTTTCGCGGCGGCAGGACCAGCCGGACTCCCGGCGGTCCGATCCGCGCACGCGCGATGTTCGGATCACCCTCCTGCAGTGCTTGCCAAAAGGAAGGAAAATCGATCTCATTGTCCGCCAGGCTACGGAGGCAGGTGTCGCGCGGATCGTTCTGCTCGTGAGCGAGCACGTCGTCGCGCGCCCCGGCGAAGACGATGGCAGGGTGGCGAGGCTGCGCAGGATCGCGCGGGAGG
This sequence comes from Spirochaetia bacterium, assembly GCA_052144915.1. GTDB lineage: Bacteria > Spirochaetota > Spirochaetia > SZUA-6 > Fen-1364 > Fen-1364. Next base: position 2,647 of record JBKQPS010000322.1, read on the forward strand.
CGCTCCAGCAGAGCGGTGCGCCGGTGCTCCCCGAAATCGAAGGCCCCCTGCCCTTCGGCTCGATCGACGGCGGGGACTGGGGGGTGCCCCTGGTCTTTCACGAGAAGCCCGTGGGCGGCGATTCCCTGCACGCCCTGCTCGCCGTGCGGCCGAGCGCGGTGAGCCTCCTCGTGGGGCCCGAGGGGGGTCTTTCCCCGGCGGAGCTCGCACGCGCGCAGGCCGCGGGTTTCCGTACCGTGCATTTCGCCACCGGATTGCTGCGTGTGGAAACGGCGGCGTCCTACGCCCTCGGGGCAGTCAGAACGATTCTGCAGGAGAGAGACGAGTGGATACCGGCTCAGGCGACGTAAAGCGCATCAAGGTTCTCGACGTGCC
>JBKQPS010000323.1:0-3013 GCA_052144915.1 Spirochaetia bacterium
GAGGCGTCGGTCTCCAGGCGCTCGACGAGGCATGAAGTGCGCAGCTCGAGCCAGGGCTCCTTTCTGAGAAGCAGGGGCCGAAGGATCCGGTTCTCCGCGTCTCCTTTTGCCCGCACCTTGCAGGGGAAGCCGTCGCAGGGGCTGCCCTTCACGCAGCGGCCCTTTGGGCCCTGGTCCACCGCCACGGGGAGATGGAAGGGATGGAGGCCTTGTGACGCCAGCCTCTCGGCCACGCCCGCGATGACCGGCTCATGCTCCAGGGGAGGACGAGGGTAGTCTCCCCGGGGACCCTCCGTCGGATCCTCGCCGGCACGCCCATGGACCTCAAGGAGGGTCTCTGCCTTCGCGTACCAGGGCTCGAGCTCCCCGTAGTCGTAGGGCCAGGCGGCCGTGGCCCCGCCCGCGAGCTCACGCGCCGCGAAATCGGAGGGTCGAAACCGGAGGGCGCTGCCGCCGAAGAACTTCGTGGCGCCGCCGACGTTGTAGTAGGCCCGGGGGATGAACGTCCGTCCTTCCCCGTCGACCCAGGTCTCTCCGGCGTCGTAGCGGCGGCGGACGGCAACCTCGGTGACGTCCCAGTTCTGCGGCTCTTGGCGCACGAAGTCGCCGCGTTCAAGGACGAGCACCGAAAGACCGGTGCCGGCCAGGCTCTTCACCACCGCCGAGCCCCCGAGGCCGGAGCCCACGATGACGACATCCGCGCGCAGGGTCGCCGTCATACGGACAGGAGGAGGGAGGCCGCCCCGACAATGCCGGATGCCGAGAGAGTGGCGGCCAGGATGGGCAGCTCGTCATACATCATCCCGCGGGCCAGCTCCTTGACCTTTCGGCGGATGCCATCGAAAAACGGGGCGCCCCAGTTGGTGAGGCCTCCGCCGAGCACGACCGCCTCGGGGTTGAATACCTGGAACACGTTGTAGACCGCGATGCCGATCCAGGAGGCGAAATCCGCGACGACGCGGAGGCAGGCGTCGTCCCCCTCCGCGATACCCCGGGCGACGAGCGGGCCGTCGATTTTCCCCAAGCCGAGGTCGGCTTCCGACACGAGTCGGGACCTGGCGCCGGCGCGGAAAGCCCTGCGGAAGCCCCCCGGCAGTGCGACGCCGGAGGCCATCGCGATCAGGCAGCCGCGGTTCCCGCAGGGGCAGGTCTCCTCGCTCCCGGGAGCCACGATGGTGTGTCCGACCTCCCCGGCGGTGCCCGTCATGCCGCGGAACAGCTTCCCGCCAAGGATGATGCCGGCGCCGATCTGGGTGCTGATGGTCATGAAGACCTGGTCCTGGTATCCCCTGCCCGCTCCGTGGCTGAACTCCCCGAAGGCCTGGGCGTTGGCGTCGTTGTCGACCTCTATGGGAACGGAAAAGCAGGCCCCGAGCCGGTCGCGCAGAGGAAAGCCGGCCCATCCGGCGAGATTGGACATCGTGATGATCACGCCGTCCTTGTGCCGGAGGTGGCCGGCAGTCCCGACGCCGACGCCGCGAAGTGCCGACAACGGGAGGCCGACTCGGCGGAGGAGATCGGGAACCAGCGCCGCGATATCGGCAACCACCCCGTCGGGGCTCTTCCGCACGTGGTCATGGATCGTTTCCTCCACAAGGAGGCGGCCTTCGGTCGATACGATGCCCAGGCCGAGCTTCGACCCTCCGATATCCACGCCGCAGAGCACTGAATCCATAGTTCCTCCCCGACTAAGATCGTATGAAACAGATTTTACTTTCAAGTGATATTTTTATTGACACTGCTTTTTGCCAAGGCTATCCTAACAGCCAAGAGGGAGACAATGGCTGCAAAAGGGAAGATCGGCAACGTAGGCAGTCAGGCGAAGATCGCCGCTGGCCTTTTCTGGGCGGACTACGGCTACCTCGGGGCTACGGTCGAGGAGCTGGAGAAAGGCGGGGCGGATTGGATTCACATCGAGATGAGAGACGGCAAGTACATGGACTTCGCGGCGCCGCGCGGAGGCATCGACATCCTGGACGGCATCAGGCCCCGGACCTCCCTGGAGATCGAAGTCCAGCTGCAGATGATGCGCCCCTCTTTCGACCTTTTCCGCCAGCTCAAGGATCTCGGCGCTGACCTCATCAGCCTCCCCATCGAAACGACGGGGGAAATGCTCATGCAGCAGGTCGTGTACGTGAAAGAGACCCTGGAGCTGAAGGTGGGCGTCTGGGCCTGGCAAGGCACCCCCCTTGTCGCTTTCGAGCAGTACGTGCCCTTTGTCGACATATTGGAGTACGAGTGCAAGGCTCCCTTCTGGAAGCCCACGAGCGGCGCGAAGAGCCCCCACACCGTGGACCCTATCATGTACGACAACATTGGTCGCCTCCACGAAATGATCGTCACCGCCGGAAGGGAGCCGGTCTGCGACCTCATGGAGGACGGTGGTCTGAATGAGAGCAACGTCGGGGGTTTCATTGCCCGGGGCATGACGGTAGGCGAGTTCTCCTCTCCGCTCCTCAAGGGAAAGAACGGCAAGTTCAAGCCCGGTTCGGGGGAGATCGCCGCGGCGGTCCGCTCGCTCCGTGCGAAAATGGACGCTGCGAAATGAAAATTGCCGTCATCGGCGCCCGGGGGATGGCCGGAAGCGAGCTCGCGCGCGTGCTGGCTCGCGAGCATGAGCTGACCGCGTGGGACATCGATGAGATCGATATCACCGACCGGGCCGGCGCCCTGGCCCGGCTCGAACGCCTGAAGCCCGACCTCATCGTGAACGCAGCGGCCCTGGTGGATGTGGAGGCCTGCGAGAAGCAGCCGGATGCAGCCTGGAAGGTGAACGCGGTGGGATCGCAGAACCTGGCGCTGGCCGCCCGGGCGCTTGGCGCCGAGTACCTGCTCATCTCCACGGACTACGTGTTCGATGGCGCGGCACGGGAAGACTACTCTGAGCTCTCACCGCCGAACCCCATCAACGAGTATGGAAAGTCAAAGCTCGCGGGGGAAAGGCTCGCGGCCAGCATCTGGCTGAAGACGTACGTCGTGAGGACCGCGTGGCTCTTCGGTCACCGGCCAAAGA
>JBKQPS010000324.1:0-5181 GCA_052144915.1 Spirochaetia bacterium
GAAGAGACGTTGACGATCGCCCCGGAATTGCGCGCATTCATCCCGGGAAGAAAAGCATGGATCGTATGGAGGAGCGCGACGAGGTTGACGTCCACCATTTTCTGCCATTTTTCCACCGGCTGCTCCAGGAACGTGCCGGGTACCAGGATCCCTGCGTTGTTCACGAGGATGTCGACCTGCCCCATGTCCTTCACCGCGCGCCGGGCAAGCTCCACCACGCGGGCGCCCTTTGTCACGTCGCAGGGGTATGCGAACACTTTTGCCCCGTCGCGGGAAAGCTCCTTTCGTGCCCGGGCCAAGCCCTTTGCATCCACGTCCCAGAGCGTGACGGTGCAGCCCTCTTTCACCAGCCTCCGGCACGTCTCCAGCCCGATCCCGGCCGCGCCACCCGTGACCACCGCGCATTTCTCTTTCAGGTCCACCTCGTTCTCCTTCTCACGTTCTGCCCCACAGTACCATCGGTGCCGGCGGGCAGCAAGAAGCGACAGCCCGTTCAACTTTATGGGTGTCCGCAACCGACATGTGTAGTGCCGCTTTACTTCACAAATGGCAGACGATGAGTTCTTCCGACACATCCATCGCATGAGCCGGCTGACCCGGGCCCTGAAAGCGCCCCTGGACGCCTGGGAAGCTGACGTGCTGCGGCGTACACGGGAGAGCTTCGGTGCGGGAATTGCCCGGGCGGTCCGCCGTCACCTGGACGAGGCATTCATCGAGCTCGTCACCAGCCTGGACGGCGGAATCAGAAACTGACCAGGCTGTTTGTGCATAACCCTCACATGGGAGATCTGTGCACAGAATGGCGATAATCATAGCTGCCAATCTGAATCGGTGCGCACAGCAATAACCACCATTTACGGAATGCCTTTGTGTCTATTTCCTCAATTGCTTTTCCAAAATAGAGTTGTGTGAGATAGCGTTTTTCTTTCTCAAGGCTCCTAAGATCGAGAAAAAATTCACGATTGGCACGGCTATTGCAACTAAGATATCACTTGGCCATGGATATGAATCGGCTTGCGCGAAAAATCAACGCCCGTCACTTTCCTCCGGAAGGGGAGCACCGCAAAGAGGTGAGCAGCATCTACGCCGCGGATACCATGAGCAGCCTCATCGCCAACGCCTCCCCGGGCACCCTGCTCGTGACGTCCCTGAACAACAGCCAGTTGATCCGGGTCGCCGAGCTGATGGATGCTCCGGGGCTGTGCCTGGTCGGCGGAGCGCAGCCCAGCCCCGAGCTGATCGCCCGCGCCCGGGAAGCCGGGGCGGCGATCATGGTCTCCCCGCGCGGCCTGGAGGAAACACGCCGCCTCCTGGAAGCGTGCCTCCAGGAAACGAAGCAGGGCGGCGCATGATCACCATGAGCTGCAGGATTTCGGGCGGAGACTTCGACACGGCAGGGCTTGCGACGCGCCGGCTCAAGGAGCATCTGGCACGTGTGGGCGTGGGTGCGGCGGTGATGAGACGAGCGATGATCGCCGCATACGAGGCGGAGATGAACGTCGTGATCCATGCCCGGACCGGCACGCTCTGGGCCCGGCTGGACAGCGGGAAGCTCGACCTCGAAGTGGCGGACGAAGGGCCGGGGATTCCTGACGTGCAGCTCGCTCTCCGCGAAGGCTGGTCCACGGCCTCCGAGAAAGCACGGGCGCTGGGCTTCGGCGCGGGCATGGGGCTGCCGAACATCCGCAGGAACAGCGACCTCTTCGACATCGAGACCCGCATCGGCAGGGGCACGCGCATACGGTCGACGATACTTCTCGGCGGGCCCGCACAGAGCGGGGGGGCGGCCGATTCCTCGTATGCGCCCGTTCCCGCCGTTACCGCGCAGCGCTGCCGCGGATGCCTGGGCTGCGTCTCCGCCTGTCCCGCGGGCGCGATCCGTGTCCACGGCGGGGGACCCCTGGTCATCTCCGGGCTCTGCGTCGGCTGTGCCGCGTGCATTGGAGAGTGCACATCGGGTGTTTATGGAATCGCGGATTCGGGCGAGCTTCCGGCCCTTGCCGGAGACGCCGTTCTCGTGATTCCCCGGGGTTTGCTCGCGGGGATTCCCGGGGAAAGCCCTGACCACGTCCTGGCAGCGCTGCAATCCTTCGGGTTCAGCGAGATCCGCGTCCTGGAGGAATGGACGGCCGCGCTGCGCGCCGAGGCCCGTTCCGCCGCCGCCGCGGGGAACGTGCCAGTTCCTCTCATCCCTGCGGTGTGCCCCGCCGTGGCCGCGCTCGTGGAAAGCCGGTTCCCCTCCCTGATCGCCCACCTGGGTCCGTGGCTTTCCCCGATCGAAGCCGCCGGCGAGGAGTTTCCCCTGCGCCCCGTGTTCCTCGTCGCCGCGTGCCCCGCGCAGCACGCGGCGGTCCAGGGCGAAAGCCTCACGGGAAGGCTCACGGCCCTCGGCGCGTTGCGGATTGCCCAGGCCGTGCGCCGCGGAGGGCGGTCCCGGCCTGCCGGGGACGCGCCGGCCCTGCGCGCGCCCCGCGGCGAGCCCGCGCGGGCCGCCGGGGAGCTGGCGGTGACGGGGATCCGGCACGTGCTGAAGGCCCTGGCCGCGGCCGAGACAGGGAGTCTCCCCGGCGTCTCACTCCTCGACCTCTCGCTCTGCGACCAGGGGTGCGCGGGCTCGCCGCTGCTCTCGGCCGACCCTTTCCTGTCCGCGCATCGCTGGCGGCAGTGGGAGGCCGGGCGCGCGACCGCGGCGCAGGCGAGTGACGCCGCGGCGGTGCGCCGGACCCGGCCCTGGCAGCAGCGCCCGGGCGTCCGGCTGGACCCCGACATGGGCGCGGCGATCCGCGCGCTGGGGAAGATCGACGAGCTTGTGCGCACGCTGCCCGGGCGCGACTGCGGCGTCTGCGGCGCTCCCACGTGCGCTCTTTTCGCCGAAGACGTCGTCACCGGCAGGGCGGACCCCACGGATTGCCCCTTCGGTGCCCGCACCATGGAGGAAACCGGATGACCCTCGGAAATATCGTTTCGGCACTCGGCCTGGAGGTTCTCACGCCTGAGCTTTCCGTCAACGGCGGCGCCGAGGTGACCCGGGGACACGCGTCGGACCTGCTGAGCGACGTCCTGGCCAACGCGCCATCGGGCGGAATGCTCCTCACGATCCAGGTGCACATGAATGTCGTGGCAGTTGCCCTGCACGCGGGGCTTGCCGCGGTGGTATTCACGCAGAGGATGCGTCCGGAAGAGTTGGTGCGGCTGAAGGCCGTGCAGGAAGGCCTGCCGCTGCTGGCCTCGAACGAATCGACGTTCGAGCTGGCCGGCCGGCTGTACGCGCTGGGCCTGAGGGGAAGAGGACAGGAGTGAATGAGGCGGCTGGCCGCGGACATGCACATTCACACGGTTCTCTCGCCCTGCGCGGCGCGCGAGATGACGCCCCCGGCCATCGCGCGGGAAGCGGCGCGGAAGGGGATCGCAGTGATCGCCGTGTGTGACCACAACACCGCCGGCAACGTGCGCGCAGTCGCCGACGCGGCCGCCGCGATTGCAAACGGCCCTGTCGTCATCGCCGGTATGGAGATCACCACCGTGGAAGAGGTGCACGTCCTGGGCTGGTTCCGCACTGCCGGCGATGCCGGTGCTGCCGCGGACGAGGTCGGGGCAGGACTTCCCCCGTGGCGGTCCCTGGCCATGCGGACCGCGAAAGAGCCGGAGCAGCAGCTGATGGACGCGGAGGGAACCGAGACGGGAATCGAGCGGCTCATGCTCGCCGCAGCGAGCCGGTTCACGCTCTCGGAAACGGTCGAGCTCATTCACCGTCACGGCGGGCTGGCCGTCGCGGCGCACGTGGACCGCCGCAGCTTCAGCGTGCCGGGCCAGCTGGGGTTCATCCCGGATGACGTGCCGTTCGACGGACTGGAAATCTCCGCCGCGGGGGCCGCGCGCGGAAGGGCGGCGGCCTTTGCCGCGCACGGCCTTCCCTTGGTGAGCTCGTCCGATGCGCATTTCCTGGAGGACATCGGAAGCGGGCTCACGCGGATGGAGGTTACGGCGCCTTCCTTCGAGGAGATCTCGAAGGCGCTCGGGGGGGTGGAAGGCAGGGGGTGCGCCATTGCGTGAGATCAGCCTGCACATCCTGGACCTGATCGAGAACGCGATCCGGGCCGGCGCCACGGCTGTCGCCGTCGCGGTGGAAGAGGATCCGGACCAGGACCTGTTGTGCATCGCCGTCGAGGACAATGGTCCGGGTCTCCCCGTGCCGGCGGAAACCGCCGCCGATCCCTTCTTCACGACGAAGGAAGGGAAAAAGACCGGCCTGGGGTTGAGCCTGATGAAGTTCCGCACCGAGCAGGCGGGGGGATCGTTCCGGCTGGAGAGATCCTGCCTGGGCGGGCTCGCCGTGCGGGCTTCGATGCCGCTTTCCCACGTGGACAGGAGCCCGCTCGGAGACCTGGCGGCAACCCTGGCCTCGGTCGTCTGCACGAGCCCCGGGGTGGAGCTGAGCTCCCGGCTGCGCGTGGGCAGGCGGGAATGGCGCGTGAGCACGGCGGACATCGTGCGCGGGCTGCCCGTGGGCGCGCGCAGCGAAATCGCCGTGGCGCGGTGCGTGAAGGAACGAATCGCGGAGGGGCTCAGTGCCCTCCGGGTATGTGAATAAACGTGCGTGAGCACGAAAGGGGAAGGGAGAACGGCATGAACGAGTCATCACAGCCCGTCTGCGCCTGCGGGGAGCACGCCACCGAGCAGCAGCTCATGGAGAGGCTCGACGAGGTTCTCACGGAGTACCAGGCAAGGCCGGGGGCCCTCATTCCCGTGCTGCAGATCGCCCAGGGCATCTTCGGCTACCTGCCGGAGAGCGTCCTGAAGCGCATCGCGCTCCGCCTGGGCAAGTCCTACAGCGAGGTTGCGGGAGTGGTGGGCTTCTACTCCTTCTTTTCCATCGTGCCCCGGGGAAAGCACCTGGTCCGTGTGTGCCTGGGCACCGCCTGCTACGTGCGCGGCGGAAAGCAGGTGCTCGAGGCCTGCCGGCAGGAGCTGGGAATCGAGGTGGGAGGAACCACGAGCGACGGCCTGTTCACCCTCGAGGTTGCGCGGTGCTTCGGCGCCTGCGGCCTTGCCCCCACGATCATGATCGACGAGGACGTGCACCAGCGGGTGAAGGCGCCCCGCTTGCGCGAGCTCTTCGCGGGATATCGCGCCGACGTACCCGGCGGATTGGGCGCCGACGTACCCGGCGGAGTGGGCGCC
>JBKQPS010000325.1:0-13084 GCA_052144915.1 Spirochaetia bacterium
TTCCACGTCCTGCTTCCAGCGGTGGACGCGGAACAACCCCGGGGGCAGGCGGCCGAACATCTCCTGCTTCTCCGCTTCCGTCACCGCGAAGTGGGTTCCGGTGGCGGGGAGCACATCGGTGAGCGCCGCGCCGTAGTGCTCCCACGCAAGCTCGGTGATGCGCCCCGCCCGCGAATGGAAACGGGTGAAGTCCGGGGGCACGGCCAGCACGCGCCGCCGCGGCCCGAGGGCCGCCAGCGCCTGAAAGAGACCTTCCCGGAGCTCCTCGTCGGAAATCGTCTCGGCCTTCGATCCGCGCGCGTAGTAGATCATGTCGGGGAAAAAGATATACAACTCGGGCCGCTTGAAATAGTATCTGCTCCACCATAAGGGCGGTTTCGAGGCAGCATAGCGTATTCTGCGACGCAGCGATGCGAGACGGCCGACCGTGGCGCCGAAGGGAGAGCAACGATCGTGAGCACTCCAGGATCATCCGGAGGACCGCACGTTCCCTGTCACGAAGCAAGCCTTCGACGCGCCCATGTCCGAAGTCGAAGCGATGCTCAAGGAATACGAGGAGCTGGGCAATGCGGGCTCCTACTTCCAGACCACTGCGCGCGCCCGCCAGAACGCGAAATCGAATTGCGCGGCGGGCGGGATCGCGACGCGCCCATGCTCGACAATGCGCAGGTTTTAAAATAGTATCTGCACCACCATGAGCTACACGGACGAGATGTTCGGCCTTGCGGGAAAGACCGTCGCCATTACGGGAGCCGGGGGCGTCATTGCGGGAGCCTTGGCCGAGACACTCCTCAAGTCGGGAGGAAACGTGAGCCTCTGGGCCCACCGGAAAGAAAGCGGGGAGACGGCCCGGGCGAAGCTCGTCGGTGCGACGGGAGCCGCGGAGCGGCTGCTCGCCCTGGAAGCCGATGCCGCGGACCGGGCCTCCGTCGGCGCCGCGCTGGAGCAGACCGAGCGGAGGTTCGGCGCCGTGGACGTCCTTATCAACTGCGCCGGCGGCAACAGGGGGAAATCCGCGTTCCTCGAGATGGACCTCACCCAGTTCGAAGACGTGCTGCGTCTCAATCTCATCGCGGGGCTCGTGGTGCCCACGCAGGTCGTCGCCGCGCGCTGGATCGAACGGAAGGCCCGGGGCTGCATCATCAACCTCGCCTCGATGTCCTCCTATGTCCCGCTGTCGGGAATCTGGGCATATGACGCCGCCAAGGCGGCCGTCCGCAATCTCACCATGGCCACGGCGAAGGAGTTCGCTCCCCACGGGATCCGGGTGAACGCGCTGGCCCCGGGATTCTTCCTGGGGAACCAGAACAGGAGCCTGCTCGTCGACCAGGCTACCGGCGAGCTCACCGAAAGGGGACGGAAGATCATCGCCCACACCCCGTTCGGCCGATTCGGGGAGGTCAACGAGCTGTCCGGCGCCCTCCTCTTTCTCGCCAGCGATGCCGCATCGGGATTCGTTACCGGCGTGACTCTTCCGGTCGACGGCGGGTACCTGGTGGACAACATCTGAAGGGGGGTACGGCTTGGAAGGTATTGCCCGCCTGGTTGTGAGCTCAGGGCTGCCGGAGGCAGGCGCGGATCAGCTCGCCGCTCTGAAAGCCGGCTCGGGCCCCTGGATCGTCGGTGAGGGCCGGCGCATCTATCGGCATTCGCTGAGGCTCCAGGGCGGAATCCTGTATTTCATCGCATCCGCCGGGTCGGAGAAGCACCTGTACCTGGTCGGGACTTCCCCGATCCGAACGGACTTGGCGGGAACCTCCGCGACTTTCGGCGCCCTGCACATGCGCCGCGCTGAGCTTTCCACGGAGAACGCCGGGATCCTCCACGCGCTCTTCCCCTTCACGGCACCCGTCTCCCTCCGCCAGCGGACCACGACCATCGGCTGCGGGGATCGGCTGGGGCTTGCCACGCCCGGTCACGTTCGCGCCCTGCGCGGCTTCGAGGCGGCGCCGGTCCTCGCCCAGCAATCCGTCCGCGAGCTCACGCTGACCCGGCGGGACTTTCCGGGCATCGTGCGCGACGCTTCGTTCATGGTCTTCCAGGAGGGATACGAGGACGGCTTCGGCGCCGACGGGGATCATGTGAAGAGCATCCGGGACATCGATACCGCCCTCGACGCGGGGATGCCGATGATCACCCTGGACCTCACGGAGGTCATGGCCCCGCAGCCCGCGGACTGGAGCGACAGCCGCGTCGACGCCGCGTTCCAGGGCCTGGACGCCGGGTTGCGGGAACGCGTCGCCGCTGAGTACGAAGGCAGGCGTTTCGACATGCCGGGCTGCCAGGTCGCTTTCGCGCCGGCCGAGGCGCGGCGCTGCGCCCTGATGTACGGCAGGGCCCTGAGCTTTGCCACGGAGGTGGATCGCCACCTCCGGGAGAAGCGGGGCGCGCAGTACGACCTGGAAATCAGCATCGACGAGACGAGCACGCCGACGCTCCCCGCGCACCACCTCTTCATTGCCGCGGAGCTCCAGCGCCGCGGGGTGGCGGTGACATCGATCGCTCCGCGCTTCGTGGGGGAGTTCCAGAAGGGGATCGACTACATCGGGGACGTGGAGGAGTTCGCGAGGCAGTTCGCGGTCCACTGCGCGATCGCGCGGGCGCGGGGAGGCTACAAGATCTCGGTCCACTCGGGAAGCGACAAGTTCTCCGTGTATCCCGCTATCGGGCGGCTCAGCGGCATGAGACTGCACGTGAAGACCGCCGGCACGAGCTGGCTCCAGGCGGTGCGGGTCGTCGCCCGGACCAACCCCCCGCTGTTCCGACGGATGCTCGCCCGCGCGATTTCCTGGTTTCCGGAGGCGTCGAAGCTGTACCACGTCACCGCGGATCCGGCGGCAATCCCGGCGGCAGACGGGATGTCGGACGGCGGCCTTGAGACGTACCTGGACCGGCAGGATTCACGGCAGCTCCTGCATATCACCTACGGCGGTATCCTCGACGACCCGGGTATTCGGACGGAGTTTTTCGCCACCCTGGCCGCGGGCGAGGAGCTTCACTACGCCGCCGTGCAGGAGCACATGGAGAAGCACCTCCTGCTGCTCGGGGTGCCGCGCAAAGTGGTGCGGGGGCAAGGCGTGCCGGGGCAAGGCGCGCCATAAGAAGCGTTCCATAAAAAGTTGACGCCGCCTTGCGGACGTGGTATGCTAGAGAGTGGAGAGGCGGACAGGTTCCACCTCTACCGCCTGAGTCCATGTCCGACACTGCGGGTGCAGTTCCTCGGCAGGATTCCTTAAAAGCCGGCAGCAGCCGGCTTTTATTTTGCTCCGTGGGTCGTGGTATACTCCGCGCGGGAGAATCCATGAACAGCTTCGCACAGATCCTCGAACAGGCGCGCAAGGCCGGGCCGGCGCGCTTCGTGGTGGCGCAAGCCGCGGACGGCACGATCCTTGAAGCCCTCGCGGAAGCCCGGGCGGCGGGATTCTCCGTGCCCGTGCTGGTGGGAAGCCGGCGGGAGATCGAAAAGGAGGCCCGGGAACATCTGGTCGATATCGGCGGCTGGAAGATCCTGGAGGCGCCGTCCCCGGCGGAGGCGGCCGCGGAGGCGGTGCGGTGCGTCGCGCGCGGGGAAGGGGACATCCTGGTGAAAGGCATGATCCCGAGCGCGGACCTGCTGCGCGCCGTGCTGTCAAAGTCCAACGGGCTGGCGACCGGGCGCACCCTCTCGCACGTGGGGGTGTTCAAGTTCGCCGAGTCGGACCGGTTCTACTTCGTGACCGACGCCGCGCTCAGCATCGCCCCTGACTACCAGCAGAAGATTGACATCGTGCAGAACGCGGTGGACCTCGCGCACAAGCTGGGAATCGCGCAGCCCATCGTCGCCATCCTCTGCGCCATCGAGACGGTGAACCCTGAGATGCCCGCCACGGTGGACGCGGCCTCGCTGTCGAAGATGGCGGAGAGGGGCGCGATCCGGGGCGCCCGCGTGGAAGGGCCGCTGGCGCTGGACAACGCGGTGAGCGTCGAGGCGGCGCGGCACAAGGGCATCACCAGTGAACTGGCCGGCCGAGCCGACATCCTCGTGGCTCCGAACATCGAGGCGGCCAACATCCTGTACAAGGCGCTTATCTTCTTCGCCAAGGCGGAAGAGGCAGGGATCGTCATGGGCGCGAAGGCGCCGTTCGTGCTCGCGTCGCGCAGCGACTCCGTGCGCAACAAGCTGTATTCGATGGCCCTCGGAGCGCTGGCGCGCTGACCGGGCCGCCGGTCTCGGGGCATCCTGCTTTGCTTCGCCCCCCGGCTCAGCTCTTGAACTCGCGGAACAGCACGACCGAATTGTGTCCCCCGAAACCGAGCGCATTCGAGACTGCCGCGCGGATCCGTCCCTCGTAGCCCTTGTGCGGCACGTAGTCCAGGTCGCATTCCGGATCGGGCTCGTCCAGGTTGCGCGTCGGGGGGAAGAACTGGTCAAGGATCGCCTTCACGGACACGATCGCCTCGACGCCGCCGGCCGCGCCGAGCAGGTGCCCGTGCATGGACTTCGTGGAGGACACCTTCAGTCTGCGGGCATGCTCCCCGAACACGGACTTGATCGCGCGGGTCTCGATGGGATCGTTGATCGGGGTCGAGGTGCCGTGCGCGTTGATGTAGTCGATGTCGGTCGGCTGCATCCCTGCCAGCTCCAGCGCGATCTGCAGGGCGCGGATGGCGCCCCTGCCCTGGGGGTGCGGGGCGGTGAGGTGGTTGGCGTCGCAGGTGGCCCCGTAGCCGCCCATCTCCGCGAGGATATGGGCGCCGCGGCGCTTCGCGTGCTCCAGCTCTTCCAGGACGAGCACCCCGGAACCCTCGGACATCACGAACCCGTCCCGGTCCTTGTCGAAGGGCCGGCTGGCGCGCGAGGGGTCGTCGTTGCGCGTGCTCACCGCCTGCAGCTGGCAGAAACCGGCCAGTCCCAGCGGCGTCAGGGGCGCCTCGGTCCCCCCGGCGATCATCACGTCGGCCTGGCCGTCGCGGATCAACCGCCACGACTGTCCCAGGGCGTCGTTCGAGGAGGCGCAGGCGGTGACGACCACGGCGCACGGCCCGAACGCATGGAACTTGATTGCCACGTTGCCGGCCGCCTCGTTGGAAATCATCATCGGAATGAACAGCGGATGCATGGCCTTCGGACCCTTGTCGTGCACCCGCTTGAACTGGGCTTCCAGGGTCTCGATGCCCCCGATGCCGTTTCCCAGGATCACGCCCAGCCTCTCGGGCTCCGCGTCGCCCGGCCCGAACCCCGCCTGCGCCATGGCCTCCATGGAGGCGATCATCGCGAACTGGGTGAAGCGGTCCATCCGCCGGGCTTCCTTGCTCTCCAGCACCTGTTCGGGCACGAAATCCCGGACCTGCCCGGCGATCTTCGCGGTGAAATCCGTGGTGTCGAAGCGATCGAGCACCCCGATGCCGTTCTCCCCCGCGCGCACCGCGCGCCAGAAATCGTTCACGTTTTTCCCGAGGGGATTCACGGTCCCCATGCCGGTCACTACCACTCGTCGCGTCATGTGCACTCCTTGGGCTCGTCGGTCACATGGAGATTCCGCCGTCGACGGGGATCACCTGCCCGGTGATGTACGCCGCCGCGTCGGAGGCGAGGAAGGCGGCCAGTGCCGCCACGTCGGCCGCGCTTCCCGCCCGGCCGAGGGGGATCATCTCCATCAGCGCGCCGCGGGCCTTCTCCCCCAGCGCCTTCGTCATGTCGGTCTCGATGAATCCGGGGGCGATCACGTTCACCCGCACCCCGCGCGATGCCACTTCGTGGGCGAGGCTCTTCGAGAAGCCGATCAGCCCCGCCTTGGATGCCGAGTAGTTGACCTGCCCGGCGTTGCCCATGATCCCGCTCACCGAGGATATGCTGATGATACATCCCGCGCGCTGCCGTATCATCACCCGCGCCACGGCGCGGGAGGCAATGAAGGCGGAGGTGAGGTTGGCGCGAATCACCGCGTCCCAGTCGGCCGTGGGCATGCGAAAGATGAGGCCGTCGCGCGTGATGCCGGCGTTGTTCACCAGCACGTCGAGGCTCCCCGCTTCCGCCAGGATCCCGTCCACGGTCCGGGTGATTTCCTGTTCATTGGCGACGTCGGCCAGGCGCCACTGCAGGCCGCCGCCGGCATCACGCGCGACGGCCTCGAGCTCTGCCAGGTTGCCCGCCGCGGTCCGCGAGATGCCGTACACGGAGGCCCCGCGGACGAGAAACTCCCGCACGATCGCGTTGCCGATGCCGCGCGAGCCCCCGGTGACGATCGCCTTCTTCCCCTTCAGCGTCATTCCGGCTCCTCGAGGGCCTTGCCGATAGCCACGAGCGTCCCCGCCGGGGAGCATCGTGCCTCCGGCCGGAGCGCCCGGAGAAGCCCGGTGAGAACCGTGCCGGGACCAGCCTCGAGGAACCGCTCGCACCCGTCCGCGAGCAGACCCTCCTGCACCTCGACCCACCGTACCATTGAAATCAACTGTTTCCCGCAGAGCTCGCGGGCCTCTTTTCCGCTGCCGACCTTCTTCCCTGTCACGTTGGAATACACCGCGACCGCGGGATCTGCAAAGTCGAAAGAGGCAAGCGCCGCGTCGAAGGCGGCCCGCGCCTCCGCCATGAGCGGCGAATGGAAGGGACCCGAGACCTGCAGGCGCACCAGCCTCCGGGCTCCGGCGGCCTTGAGCTCCGTCTCCGCAAGCGCCAGCCCTCGTGCGGTGCCCGACACCACGACTTGCACCGGGCTGTTGTAGTTGGAGGGATAGACTCCGGCGGAAGCGAGCGCCTCCACGGTGGAAATGGTCTTTTCGGCGGGAAGCCCCAGCACCGCCGCCATGCCCGGCGCCCCATCCTTGGAATCCAGGCCGCGTGCCGCCTTTTCCATCAGCTCGCCCCGCAGGCGCACGATCGGAAAGACGTCGCCGATCTTCAGAACTCCGGCTTCACACAGCGCCACATACTCTCCAAGGCTGAACCCCGCACACGCGTCGGGGACGACTCCCCGCTCCTTCAGCACCGCGCTCGAGCATAGGCAGGCGAGGGTCATGGCGACCTGGGTCTTGTCCGTGGCCTTCAGCTCGTCCTCGGTCGAATCGAAGAGCAGTTTTTTCATGTCCACCTGCAGGGTGTCCGACGCTGCCTGAAACAATTCCTTGACAGAGGGGCTCGTTTCCCACAAGTCGCGCGCCATTCCTGGATATTGGGCGCCCTGCCCGGGGAAGAGGAAGCACGTCTTCATGTCCTCACAAAATAGCATGGCCGCGTCGTCATGGTCAAGGCGGGTGATTTGTACAGGTATAATTATTTGCGCAGGAAAGACATCCGAACAGTTGATCGATTTGGACGCATTTCATGAAAAATGAGCGCCAGGTTGACCCATCAAACCAATCACATTATGATGGCGGTATGCAGGCAGTCATCAGGGCCGTGGATTTCGCGGTCCCCAGCCGAAGAATGTCAAACGACGAGTTCTCCGCCTTCCTGGACACCTCGGACGAGTGGATTCGGTCCCACACGGGGATCGGCTACCGGCATATCGCGGAGCCCTCGGTCGCAACCTCCGACCTGGCGGTGGAGGCGTGCACAAAGGTGCTGGACAAGGCGGGCGTGGCACCGGAGGAGGTGGACCTCATCCTCGTCGCCACGGCCACGGCTGATTTCTTGGGGTTCCCGTCGGTATCCTGCATCGTGCAGGACCGTCTGGGGGCGAAGAATGCCGCCGCAATGGACGTCGTGGCGGGCTGCACCGGCTTCATCTACGCGCTGGAGACGGCCCGAAACTTCATTCGCGGAGGCGGGGCCCGCAATATCCTCGTCGCGGGGGCGGAAGTCCTGAGCAGGATCACCAACTGGAAGGACAGGAACACGTGTCCGCTTTTCGGCGATGGCTCGGGTGCCGTGCTCGTGTCAGCGGACCCCGCCGAGGGGAACCGTGGAATACTCCAATCGGTGCTGAAATCGGACGGCTCGGGAGCCCGGCTCCTGGAGAGAACCGAAGGCGGCACGCGCTTTCCCTACACGGACGGCGTCATCGACCCGACTCGCACCGGGCTCAAGATGGACGGAAGGCAGGTCTACAACTTCGCCGTGAAGGTGGTATCCGAGGGAATCGTCGCCATGATGGAAAGCAATCACCTCTCGCTGGACGACATCTCGTGGATCGTGCCGCACCAGGCGAATGTGAGAATAATCGAGGCAGCAGCAAAGCGTTCGAAAATCCCCATGTCGAAATTCTTCATGAATATCGAGGAATACGCGAACACTTCCGCGGCGTCGATCCCGATCGCGCTCTCCGAGATGTGCACGAAGGGCCTTCTCAAGCCCGGCAACCTCATCATGACGTACGGTTTCGGCGCCGGCCTGACCTACGGAGGAAACCTCATCCGCTGGTAGGGTTCGTGCTGCAACCGCCCGCGGGTTGCGCTTTGATCGTGCCGGGGATGCGCCGGCGTGCCCCCGCGTCGGGATCAGGCTGTTCCGCGCACCCCGATGCACGAGTCGATCGGCAGGGTGAAGGCGATGCCCCTCCCCCGCCCGTGGGCGGAGTCGAGGATCTTCGCGAGCACTTCCATGACCTCGGGCGCCTGGGAATCGTCGAGCACGGAGAAGATCACGTTGTTTCGCGGCCGTGCCGAGCGGAAGATGTTGCGCATCCCGGCAAATAGCGGCACATCCTCCATGATGTGGCCCATTCCGACGGAGTCCACGACCGTGGCCCCCGTCACGCCCGTCTCGATGAGCCCTTCGAGGACCTCCTCGAGCTTCTCCGCGGAGTTCAACACGATGAACAGGAGCTTCATCAGATCTTCGCCTCCTCCTGCTCGAACGCCTGCACCATGTCTTCCACGGTCGATGAGGCGACGATCTTCTCGATGAACGCGGTGCTCTTGATGAGGCGCGCAATTCTCGCCAGCGCCTTGAGGTGCAGGCTGTGCTCCTCGCGGTTTCCCATGAGGAGGAAGACGACGTGCGTCGGCTTGCCGTCGAAGGAATCGAAATCCAGGCCGCCGGGCGAGCGGGCCACGGCGATGATCAGGTCGGGGACGTCGTCGGTGAAGCAGTGGGGGATCGCGATGCCGTTGCCCACTGCCGTGCTCTGGATGCTCTCGCGCTCCATCAGCTTCGCGTACACGTCCTGTTCGTCGCGCAGGTAGCCGCGCGAGGCGACCGCATGCACGAGCGACCGCAGGGCCTCTTCGCGGGTTCGCTCCTGGAGCACGGGGAGGAAGCAATCGGGCCGGATGTAGCGGGTGAGCTTTATCGCCATGGTGAACTTCCGCCAGTAGATACCGGGGCGTGAATGGTGTCAACGTGCCGCGCGTACACTAGCGGTAGACGTCCTGGACCAGGAGACAGTCGGCGAGGACGAGGGCCGTCATCGCCTCCAGGACAGGGACCGCGCGCGGCACGATGCAGGGGTCGTGGCGGCCGGCGATTTCCACCGTCACTTCCGCTCCGGCATCGTTCACGGTCCTCTGGGGACGGGAAATCGAGGCCGGCGGACGCATCGCGGCCCGGATGACGATCTCCATGCCGTTCGAGATCCCCCCGGCAATCCCGCCGGCGTTGTTCGTGCGCGTGCGCATCCTCCCTTCGTCCATGTACGGCTCGTCGTTGTAGACGGAGCCCCTCATGCGGGAGGCTTCGAAGCCGGCGCCGATCTCCACCCCGCGCACCGCGCCCACGGAGAGGATGGCGTGGCCGAGGAGCGCTTCGAGCTTGTCGAAGACGGGGTCGCCGAGGCCCGGCGGGCAGCCCTGCGCGACGATCTCGACGATGCCGCCGACCGAGTCCCCGTCCGCCTTGGCCTTTTCGATGCGCTCGATCATGCGGGGTGCGGCATCCGGGTCAGGACAGCGGGCGGGGTTCCTCTCGATTTCCGCGGGATCCACGCGGACCGCGCGCACCCCGGCGATCTCGCGGGTGTACCCCAGGATCGACACGCCCCGCGACGTGAGAAGCTTCCGCGCGACCGCGCCGGCCGCCACGCGCGCAGCGGTCTCCCGCCCGGAGGCCCGGCCGCTTCCCCGCCAGTCCCGGACGCCGTACTTGGCCCCGTAGGTCCAGTCGGCATGGCCCGGGCGGAAGAGGCTCTTCAGGTTGTCGTAGTCGCTGCTGCGCTTGTCTTCGTTGCGGATGAGGAGGGCAATGGGCGTCCCGGTGGTCAGCCCGTCGAATACGCCGGAGAGGATCTCGACCCGGTCCTTTTCGGCCCGCGGGCTGGTGATGGCGCTCTGCCCGGGTCTCCGCCGGTCGAGCTCCTTCTGGACGTCTTCCGCCGCGAGGGCGATGCCCGGGGGAGCGCCGTCCAGCACGACGCCGATGCCCGGCCCGTGGCTCTCCCCAAATGTCGTGACGGTCAGGATCCGTCCGAACGTGCTGCCCGGCACTTTCCCTTCCCTTCCCCCAGGGTCGCGCTCCCGCGTGCACTCGCCGCGGCAGCGCGACCACCCTGTCTATGCGCGCGTGATGAGGTGGGTCTTGATGGCATCCACCCACTGCGCGGGATACAGCAGGCGGATGGCAACGCCATCCTGCTTCCCCGATGCGTTGAGGAAGCGCACCACGATGCGGTGCTTTTCCACCCCGCTGCCCTCACGCTCCTCGGACACCCCGATCCAGGAGATGGAGGGCCCCGGGATGAACACCTCGCGCCGGCCGGACCACGAATGAAAATACAGCCCGCTGGAAAGGAGCATGAGAATCCCGACGGCCAGTGACGGCCGCTTCCCCTCCGCCGCCCCGTCGTAGCCTCCGACCCGGGCGGCCGCGGCAAGGAGCAGCGAGTTCTGGCCCAGCTCCCCCTGCACGTGCCGGAGGATGAGACGCCGCGCAACGGCGAATGCCGCCGCGAAAGCCGCCGCGACGATGCCGAGGCACAGCCCTGTCCACTCCAGCGCCCTCCAGAGATTTCCCATTCGTTCGTGCACAAAGTACAGAAAAGGATAGATGCCTGCAAGCGGGCAGTGGGGACGGGCCCGTGTTCCCCCGGAGAACATCCCTTGACGATGACCATCCCATCTCCCATCTTTGTGTGAGGCGCTCGAATGTGGAAGGCGATTCTCGTCGCGTCAATCGCGCTGGCCCTGGCCGCCTGCATGCGCGCAGAAAGGCACGGGTCCGCGGCTTCTCCGATGCCCCTGGAGGAGCGCGTTCTCTACTACCCCGCCCGCGAGAGGGTCCTCACCAGCGGCGACAATTCGACCGACGACATGAACTGGAAGTCACTCGGACTCTCCTTCCCCGCTCTTCTCAGGGAAGCCCGCTACGGCCTGACCCTGGAAGACACCCCGCTGGTGGACAGGGACGGCAACTCCAAGGGTACCCTGATCCCTGAAGCCTCGCAGTTCACGCTCCTGGAGACGGGTCCGTGGATACAGTGGGGATCGGACTTCCACATGCTCTACAGGGTGCGGACCAGCGTGGCGGGGAGCATGGTCCAGGGATGGATCGACTCCTCGGATGCCGCACTGATCCTTGCGGAGGTCAAGGGCCTTGCCGTCGGCATCGTGCCGCGAAAGATCGTCATCGGGGGGGGAGAATCGGAGTACAGCGTTCTCGCGCTCGTCGATGACCGGCACGTGACCCTCGTGGATACGAGCATGTTTCCTTTCCCCGACTCCTTCCATCCCTCGGGGGTCCTGCACGTGTCACTGGAGGACGTGGACGCGGATTCGCAGCCCGAGGTTCTCCTGGAGGCGGAGACGATCGTCTCCCTGCGCTATCTCGGCGCGACGCCCGTGCGCTGGAAGGCGTGGCTGCGGCGGCGGGACGGAGCCCTCGTTCCCATCTTCCGCTACAACGTGAGCTTCGGCTCCGACGCCGGCTATTCCTATACCGCCACGGACCGTGCCTTTGACGCCGACGGAAGCGGCATGCGCGATCTTGTCCGCGTGGACACCGCGTACACCCTCGTCTCGGGCCAGGACGAGTTCCGCACGACGACCGTCAGCTTCTATCCGTGGAACGGGAGCGAGTTCAGGAGGGCGGAGCTGCAGGACCTCCCGAAGATGGGCACGGTCTCCGCCGCGCAGGCGCCGCTCCTCGCCGATGCGGACGCACAGAGCGCTGTCCGGACAACCCTCTCGAATGGCGACCAGCTGTACGTGTTCGACCGCAGCGACACCCGCCAGTCCCGGGACGATCCGGCTTCCTGGTGGTACAAGGCGGTCACCAAATCGGGCGTGGAGGGCTGGATCAGCGGCACCCTGGTGAAGCTTTCCTGGATCGATCCCCTGAAGATGAACAGGGCGGCGTTCCTCGGCCAGCCCTGACGAGCCAGACGAGCCCGACCGCAGCCTTGACACCCGTGCGCCTCACCCGGTAGTGTCACCCTGCCCTGCAACGGAAGGCGGTGAGAATCCGCCGCGGACGCGCCACTGTCACCGGCGACGAACGCTCCAGATCATGCCACTGGCCAGCTCACACGGAATGACTGGGAAGGCGGAGCGAGAGGACGACCCGGGAGCCAGGAAACGTTGGGGCAGCACGCACCTTTGCCTGCACGCGGTGCACCATTGCAGGAGGTCCTTGTGAAAGCCCCTCGTACCTTCCTCCTCTTTCTCCTGATCGCGGCCGCCGCCATCACCGTGGTGAGTGCCCAGGAGAAAGGGTTTCCGATGCGCGTCATCGACGACACGGGAGCCCCTGTCACGCTCGCCTCCCGCCCGGTCCGCATTGTGTCGTTGACCCTCGCCACCGACGAGATCCTCCTCGACATGGTGGAGCCCTACCGGCTGGAGGGCGTCACGACGTTCGCCACGGATCCGGCGGTTTCAAACGTCGCCGATCTCGCCGCCGGCGTTCCGCACCACCTCGTGATGAACGTGGAGACGATCCTCTCCCTGGCCCCGGATCTCGTGCTCGTCGCCAACTGGAGCGATGCGGGTCCGGTCCAGCAGCTGCGCGAGGCCGGCGTGCCGGTGTACCTGATGGCCAGCGGACTGACGATCTCCTCCATCGAGGAGAAGATCACCCGGCTCGCCGTGCTCACGGGAGAGCCGGGCAGGGGCCGGCAGATGATCACCGCCATGGAAGCCCGTCTTGCCGGCGTGGCGCGGCGGGTGTCCACGGTGCCGCCGGAGAAGCGCCTTCGGGTCATCGACTATGGCACCTGGGGCTCCGCCCAGGGACGGG
>JBKQPS010000326.1:0-4038 GCA_052144915.1 Spirochaetia bacterium
GGACTCCGACGTGGACACCGCGGTGCGGCAGCTGGAGGAGTTCCGAAAGAAACTCGCGGTCGCTCCACTCGAGGGGAGAACCCGGACACTTTCCATAGGCGTGAGCTCGCGCGGTGGACGACTCATCGACGCGCGTGTCCTCCGCGAGGAAACCGACGGGGCTCTCGCGAAGGCATCGCGTGAGGGTGGAAACCAGGTGATCGGGTTCCGCGCCGATGCAGCGCGATTTCGAGAAATCCTGACCGACGTGTGAAGGGCGCCGCGGTACTCCGCGGATTTTGGCGCCGCGGTACCCCGCGGATGCGGTTCCTTACAGGGCGAGGTTCTTGCGGAGCTCGGCGATTGCTTCTTCCTTCATCGTGAACGTGTGCTCTTCTGACGGGAATGCGCTCCCCTTCACATCGGCGACATATTTTTTCACGGCTTCCAGCTGGACGGAATACAGGTCCGCATAGACTTTCACGAACTTGGGAGTGAACCTGCGGAAAAGGCCCACCATGTCGTGCAGAACCAGCACCTGGCCATCACAGTCCAACCCCCCGCCGATCCCGATCGTCGGTATGGCGAGCCTTTCCGTGATCAGGGCGGCGAGCTGCCGAGGGATGGCCTCCAGGACGATGGCGAACGCCCCGGCCTCCTGCAGGGCGATCGCGTCATCGACCACCCTCCGTGCCGCGTCCAGTGATTTGCCCTGGACTTTGAATCCTCCGAGCATGCCCGCGGTTTGCGGCGTAAGGCCGATGTGCCCGAAGACGGGAATACCCGCCTTCACGATGGCCGAGACAGTTCCGGCCATCTCCTGGCCTCCTTCGAGCTTCACGGAATCGCAGGATCCATCCTTGTACAGGGTCCCGGCGTTCGTGATTGCCTGCTGCGTCGAGATATTGTACGACATGAAAGGCAAGTCGCCGACGACGTGCGCCCGCTTCACTGCACGCATGACCGCTTTTGTATGGCTGAGCATCTCGTCCATCGTGACCGGGACCGTGTCCTTGTAGCCCAGCTCCACCATCCCCAGGCTGTCGCCCACGAGGATGATCTCGATTCCGGCCTCGTCCACGCACTGCGCCTGTGGGAAGGAGTACGCGGTGATCATGGAGATCTTCTTCCCCTCTTTTTTCATTGCATGCAGGTCGGGGATCATTATCTTCTTGCTGTCGCTCATCTGGACGCGCTCCTTGCGAAGTGATATATCAGTTTCAAAACTCTACATCAATCTCTCCCATGCTACAAGTTTGGACGAGCGGTGGATACGGCGCCGTTATTGGGGAGGAATGTCGAATGAATGACGCAATCACCGACGTGCCCGGCATCCAGGTCGGGCACGCTCAGCACGCCTCCGGCACCACGGGCTGTACGGTCATCCTCTGCATGGGCGGGGCCATTCCCGGCGTGGACGCCCGCGGCGGAGCGCCGGGCACCCGGGAAACCGACTGCCTGCGACCGGAAAACGTCGTTCCCCTCGTCCATGCCGTTTTCCTGTCCGGGGGCAGCGCCTATGGCCTGGACTGCGCGACAGGCATCATGCGCTTCCTGGAAGAGAGGAAGATCGGCTTCGACGCGGGGGTGACCGTCGTTCCAATCGTGGCGGGAGCGGTCCTGAACGACCTGGGTTTCACCGGCGGCACAGCGCGCCCGGATGCCGCCATGGGCTACCGGGCGTGCCAGGAGGCCGGCCCGACCGAGTCCCGACAGGGGAACGTCGGCGCGGGAACCGGCGCTGCAATAGGCAGGCTCTCCGGAACCTCCCGGGGAATGACGAAGGGCGGGCTCGGGACAGCGAGCGTGACGCTGGGTGAGCTGGTGGTCGGGGCCCTCGTCGCGGTGAATTGCAACGGCGACGTCTCCGATCCCGATACGGGAGAGGTGCTGGCGGGGACACTCACCGTTGATCGCTCGCGGATTGCAGGAGCGATGGACATGATCATGGGAAACACGGCCGGCTTCAAGGAAGGGTTGCCCACGAATACGACGATCGGAGCTGTTGCGACGAACGGGGCGCTCACGAAGGCGACTGCGACGCGGGTTGCCATGATGGCACACGACGGACTCGCACGAACGATCGTTCCCGTGCACACGCTCGGAGACGGAGACGTCATATTCGCCCTGGGCACGGGCAGCGTTGCCGCGGACGTGAGCCGCATCGGCGCGCTCGCCGCCTGGGTCATGTCCCGCGCAGTCGCCAACGCCGTCCGCGCCGCCGAAAGCTTGAACGGAGTCCCTTCCAGCCGGGAGGTCGGCAGGCTCCGCGGCATCCGGTGAAAAGGGCGCCTTCCGGCGCCCTTTTCCCGCCTATTTCACTTCCTGGACCATGACCTTCTGTCCGTCCTGGATCTTGAAAATGTACGTCGGCTTGTTCGTCGGCACGCCATCCTTCATGTCCCAGTCGAACATGATGCCGTGGAATCCCTGCACGTTCTGCAGGTAGTCGGCGATCATCTTGCGCTCCGCCTTGAGCTTGCCGGGGCTTCCCGTGACGCCGGTCTTCTCGATCGCGTCCTTGATCATGTACACCGCGTCGTAGTAGTTGGTGGACAGGCTCGGGGGCTGCTCGCCGTTGTGCGCGTCCGCGTACGCCTTCTTAAACGCGTTCCAGCGGGGGGAGTCGAGGTTCGGATTGATGTAGTTGTAGATCTCAACGCCGTTGAGATCCTTGCCGCCGGTCGCATAGAGGTCCGGCGCATCGGCGCTGCTGAACAGCAGCAGGTGGTCCATGCTCTTCCAGCCCCGGCCCTTCAGCTCCTTGATGAGCTTCGCCGCGGAGGCCGGCTTGCAGACGAACACGATGCCGTCCGGCTTCTCGTTGAGCGCCTTCACGACCAGCGGACCGAAGGTCACCGCGTCGCCGGGCACTTCCACCTTGTCCAGGACCTTGATTCCCAGGCCGGTGAGACCGGCAACGTGCGCATCGGCCATGCCGGGCCACGGCCCGTAGCTCTCAACGAACTGCACCACCTGCTTCATGTCCGGGAACTGCTTCGCCCAGGCCGCGACGAGAGGCGCCAGCCTGTCCTGCGTGGATGGGAACCAGGAGATCGTCCAGGGGAAGAACTTCTGGGCGTATTCGAGCGACGTGGTCGCCGTGAGGGACGGCATCCCGTTCTCCACCGCGATGGGCATCGCAGCCATGATGACGGGCTCGGGCACCGGCCCCAGGGCCACCAGCGTGTCCTTCACCAGGCGCGCCATCTCGGTCGAGCCCTTCTGCGGATCGAGGGCCGTGTCGACTCCCACGATCCTCACGGGCTTTCCCTTGATTCCACCCGCGTCGTTGATCTCCTTGGCCGCTCTTTCCGCTCCCCACTCGAGGTACTCGCCGATGCTCGCAATCGCCCCGGTGAGCGAGTTCAGGAAGGGGATGGTCCACTCCTTGGGTGCCGGCTGCGCGCACCCCACGAGTGAAAAGAGCAGCGCCGCTGCGACGAGAGCACCGAGTGTCTTTTTCATAGGTCCTCCTCACGGATATTTTTTTTCTTCCGGATTCCCGAAAGAAAGGTTTCAATGGATACGACGAAACGCCGGGTGATGAACCCCTCCGGTTTCAACACGAGCACGACGACGAGCACCGCACCGTAGATGACGATTCTCCACTCCTGGATGGAAGAGGGAAACAGGAGCGGCACGCCGTAGAGGATGGGGGCGAGCACCACGGTTCCCCACTGCGTGGCGTAGCCGCCGACGAAAATGATCGTCATCGCGATCCCCACGAGCGCGAAGGTGAAGAAATCCAGGTGAAAGCTCTTGTAGATGAAGCCGTAGAGAACCCCGGCGCCCCCGGCGATGGTGCAGCTTACCGTCTGCAGGAGCATGCCCAGCCGGCGGATGTCGATGCCCAGGGAAGCGGCGAGCTCCTTGTCGACGAAAACCGCCGAAGCGGCCCGTCCGAGGCGCGTGTGGTCGAAGCGATGCAGGAGGAACCCCACCAGGAGGAGGAGCCCGGCGAGGATAGCCATGATGGTCCACCGGTGCGCATCCGGGTTCCCGCCGATATTGGGCAGGCCGAAGATGCCCATCGTGCCCCCCACCGCCTTCAGGTTC
>JBKQPS010000327.1:0-12251 GCA_052144915.1 Spirochaetia bacterium
GCCGCCAGCGCATTATCCAAGGGCGGGTGGTATCTGAGATACCCCCTGAAAAGGAGGTCAAGCGACTATTGAAGGGTTGGAGCGACAACTACCTTGACAATTACCGCCGGAAACACCCTACCACTGAGCCTGTCCAGAACATGATTCCTGCACCTCATCGGTTCCTCCTAGGACGATGGACGCAGGCAGGGACTTTTGCTCAGGAATCTGCTCAGAGTACGCGGTTTTCGGGCTCCCTTACTTGTGGACGCTCTCGCAACTCTTTCTCGATGAAGACTTGTGAAAGCGCCCGACGAGAGTCGAACTCGTAGCTCCAGCTTGGAAGGCTGGGGTATTACCGTTATACGACGGGCGCGTATGCGGGCTAATCTACCAGCGGCACTCTGAAAGGTCAACCATTCTCTGCTATAGTGGAGCCGGGAAATCTGTCCGAGCGAGGAGGGTGGGGATGGGAACCCGGGGTGAAGTCTTTTCCTCGAAGGCCAGCACGGCAAAGAGGACATAGTTCTTCAACGTCAAGGAAAACCGCACGGGCGACCTTTTCCTCAACATCGTCGAAAGCAAGAAGAGCGAGGAAGACCGGTTCGAGCGCCGTTCCGTCATCGTCTTCAAGGAGGACCTCGAGTCCTTCCTGGATGCGTTCCAGGCGGCCGTCGCCTTCATCAAGGGGCGCTGACCCGGAAGGTGCGGCGCTGGATGGCCGATGGTCCCAGGCGGAGGACGATCCGCCGGTGCTCCGCCGTCGGGTAACCCTTGTGCTTGTCGAAGAGGTAGGCAGGCTCCTCCCGCGCGTGCTCTTCCATCCACGCGTCCCTCGCGGTCTTCGCGAGGATGGAGGCGGCCATGATCTGCGGCACCATGGCATCTCCCTTCACGATCGCGGTGGCCGGTATGCCGCACGCGGGACAGTAGAGACCGTCGACGAGGAGCTGAGTGGGCCGGACCGCAAGGGCGTGCACCGCCCGGGCCATCGCGAGGAGCGTGGCGCGGAGGATGTTGATCTCATCGATCTCCTCGTGGGTTGCCCACCCGAGCGCCCACGCAACCGCCCGGGCGCGGATGACCTCCGCGGCCTCCTCCCGCCGCTCCCGGGAAAGCTCCTTGGAGTCATCGAGGATTTCCAGCGGAAAATCGACCGGGAGCACCACCGCTGCGGCGGTCACGGGTCCCGCGATCGGTCCCCGCCCTGCCTCGTCGATGCCGCAGATCAGCCTCGCCATCACGCATCGTTCCGCGGCGGCCACCCCTCCTCCTTGACCACCCCCACCAATGGGTGTTAACTACGTGGCGATCATAGCGAATCTCAACTGGGAGCGGAAGTGTTCTTAAAGACTCTCGAGATATTCGGATTCAAATCCTTCGCAGACAGGGTGCAGATCGAGTTCACGGACGGGGTTGCGGCCCTCCTCGGGCCCAACGGGTGCGGCAAGAGCAACGTCGTGGACGCGATGAAGTGGGTGCTCGGGGAGCAGTCCTCGAAGTCCCTCCGTGCGGAGAACATGTTGGACGTGATCTTCGCCGGGTCGGAAACCCGCAAGCCCCTGGGCGTGGCGGAGGTGACGCTCCTGGTCTCCAACCAGGACGAGGTGCTCCCCCTGGAGCTGCCCGAGGTCTCAATCAAGCGCCGCCTGTACCGGTCCGGCGAGAGCGAGTATTTCATTAACAACAATTCCGTGAAGCTGCGCGAGGTGCGCGAGCTCTTCTTCGACACGGGGATCGGGAAGTCGGCGTACTCCATCATGGAGCAGGGGAAGATCGACCAGCTCCTTTCCACCAAGCCGGATGAGCGGCGCCTCGTGTTCGAAGAGGCGGCCGGGATCACCCGCTTCCGGGTGCGGGGCCAGGAGGCGGGCCGCAAGCTGGAGAAGACGGAAGAGAACATGCGCCATGTCGAGGGGATTCTCGACGAGGTGCGGAGGAGCTACACCTCCCTCAAGGCGCAGGCGGAAAAGGCGGAGACCTACCGTACGCTGCGCGAGCAGATCTTCGAGGTGGAGCTGGAGATCCAGCTCCTTCGGTTGAAGGGGCTGCTGGAGGACAAGAAGAAGCGGGAGGCCCGGCTGAACGAGAAAGCCCGGGGACGCGAAGAGATCGCCCGCGCGATCGCCGGGGTGAACGACGCCATCGCCCGGCAGGTGGACCTGGTGAACTCAATGGAATCCCAGCTGGTGGAATCGCACAAGAAGCTGTACCAGCTGGACATGGAAAAGAACACGCGGGAGAGCAGGATCCGCATGTTCAAGGAGCGGATCACCGAGCTGGAGCGTGCCACGGAGGCGGACCAGAACCGGGAAAAGAACATCAGCCGCAAGATCGGGGAGATGGACGCGGAGACAGCGAGGAAAAAGACGGGTGTCGCCGAGCTGGCCGCGCGCATCGGTGAGACGGAAAAGAACATCCAGGGATTCATCGGGGACATCGATGGCTTCGTCCAGCGCGTGAGGACCAACGACGAGGAGACGCTGCGCAACGGGGAAAAGGCGAAGGAGCTGGATGCGGTCATCGAAGAGCTGCGGATCGAGCTCCGGGCGATTACCGAGGACATCGTCACCCAGCTCGATGCGCGGCTGACGGAGATGGGATACTCCTCGTCGGAGCGTCGCTCGGTCGAGCAGGCGATCACGGACACCCTGCAGAGCCTCCGCATCCAGCTGGGAGGCAGGGTGAGCCTCATGGAGGACGTCTCCCAGGTGCAGACCCCGGCTGCCGCGAAAGAGAAGGTCGTGCAGGCCACCCTCGCGGTCCTGAAATCCTCCCTGGAGCGCCTATCGGCCCTGGAAGGTCTTTTCGAGCGGTATCGGACCTTCGCGCCGTCGTTCCTCGATGAGTTCCTGGCGCCGGAAGGCATCATCACCCGCAAGCGGGACATCGATGAGCGGCTGACGGAGAATGCCGCGGGCATCCTGACGCTGCGCCGGAGAAACGACGAGCTGGGGCGCGAGAACGCGGGTCTCCGTGAAAAGATGGAGGAGTATCGCAAGACCCTGGAGGACCTGCGCGTGAATCTCGCCCGGCTCCAGACGCAGCGCACGGGGGTGGAAGAGGAGCTGGGCCGCCTTGCGCGGGAGCGCGCCGAGCAGGAGGCGTTGCAGCGCGACATCGGTGTGCAGATCACGGAAACGCTCGGCCGCGTGCGGGAAACCCAGGAGCGGTCCGCCACGGCGGAAAAGGAAAGGCAGGAGATCGAGGAACAGGAGAAGACCGCGCGCACCGCGCTCTCGGGGCTCGAGGGGGAGATCACGACGCGGAACAAGGAGCTCGGCTCCAAGGAAGAAGAGCTGAAACAGCAGAATCTGCTCCTTGCGCACGCGCAGTCCGAGATCGAGAAGATGCAGATCGAGGTCACCGAGATCCGCACTGAGATCAAAGACCTGCACGCGACTTTCACGGAACGCTTTTCGCGCGATCTCTCCGAATACGAGACGCGCATTCCCGACCTTCAACCCAACCGCGACCTGCGTCCCCGGCTCGGGGAGCTGCGGGAGGAGATGCGAAAGCTCGGCCAGGTGAACCTCATGGCGCCCGAGGAGTTCGCGGAGGTGAAGGACCGGTTCGAGTTCCTCACGGGCCAGCTCGGGGATCTCACCCGCGCGCGGGAAGATCTGAAGAGGGTCACCACGGAAATCCGTACTGAGTCTGCCGAGCTCTTTCTCGACACGTACAACAAGATCAAGAAGAACTTCCACACGGTGTTTCGCCGGCTGTTCGGTGGCGGAAGAGCCGAGCTTCGCCTGGAGAACCCCGAGGCGCCGCTGGAGTCGGGCATCGAAGTCTTCGCGCAGCCCCCCGGGAAGAAGCTGGAGAACATCAACCTGCTCTCGGGCGGCGAGCGTTCGCTCACGGGCGTGTCGCTCCTCTTTGCCATCTACATGGTGAAGCCGTCGCCCTTCTGCCTCCTGGACGAGATCGACGCGGCCCTCGACGAGGAGAACGTGGGGAGGCTCATCAACCTCCTGAAGGAGTTCTCCACGCATTCCCAGTTCATCGTCATCACCCACAACAAGCGGACGGTCGCGGGGGCCGACGTCCTCTACGGAGTGACGATGGAGGAGTCCGGTGTCTCGAAGCTGGTTGCCATCAGGCTGGAAAATCGGGAGCAGGCTGAAGCAGCTCACCCCACGGTTGCGCGTTGAAGTGCTCGCCGTGGCCGGCGCTGCCCTGCTGGCCCTCGTGATCACCCTTTCCGTCGTCGCTTCCACGACCGCGGAACGCTCCCGCCGCGCGGCGGCGCAGGCGCTCCAGGAAAGCGCACGGACGCAGAAGGCACCCCTGCTGACAATCGGGGAGCTCGCGCTGGGAGCAGAGGACTTCATCCTGCCGCCGCTCGAGCGGCCCGCGACAGGACCGGAGTACGCGCCGTATCGCCCGCGTCTGACCCGCTGGAGCCAGGACCTGGCTTCGAAGTACTGGGTGGCGCCCCGCGACATCGCGACGGACATCGTCGAATCCGCCAACGACAGGAACATCCGGCGTCTTTTCCAGGACGTGCCCTAGGTATATACTTCACACGAAGAGCAGCGTTCGGTTTTTCTGGGAGGGGAACCGATGAAGATCAGATCCGTGGCTTTTCTGGCCGCGGGCGCGGCGATGCTCCTGGCATCGTGCGCGACCGTTGCCCGCGGCCCGCGCACCCCGACTCTCAGCATAGAGTTGTTCGATTCGAAGATCGCACCCGCACCAGCCATCCCCGCGGTTCCGCTTGCTCTTTCCCTGCCTTTGCTTCCCCCGGCAGTGCTGATGTCGGCGCTGCCCGCGCAGGACGAGGCCCGCCTTTCCGCCGACGCCGGATTGACCGTTCCTGTCCCGAGGAAAACGAGGGCCTTGTTCTTCATTGCCGACCCCGCCCTGCCGCCCCCCATCGCGCAGGCCGCCCCGTCCCCCTCGGCGGCGTCGGCACCGAGGCCGCAGGTCGCCCCGGTCCCCGCGGCTGCGTCGGCACCGGCATCAGCGGCGGTGAGGCAGGCCTCCCCGGCTCCGGCGGCCTCCCTTGTGGCACCCAGGCCGCAGTCCGCCCCGGTCCCCTCCGGAACATCCGCCGCCAGCGCGCCCGTTCCATCCAGCTCATCCGCAATTGCTGCTTCGTCCGCTCCTGCCGCCGCGCCGGACAAACCCTACGGACGACTGCGGGAGATCTACGCACGGCAGGGCGACGTTCTGCAGGTCGGGCTGGATGGAGTCGGTTTCCTCTTCCTCGGGTTTCCCGATGTGAAAGGCCAGGCGGACGGGATGTCCTTCAAGTCGAAGGAAAACCGCAACGACAAGACATGGTTCACGTTCCAGGCGCAGAAGCTCGGGACCTACGACCTGGATTTTCTGCAGCAAAACAATGCGGCGGGCACGAGCGCGAGGGAAACCGTGCGCGTCCACGTGGTTTCTGACCAGGATTTCAACGCCGCGGTCGCCCAGCAGCCGGCCCAGGATTCCCCGGTGCAGGGAACTGTCGAGACGGGGGACCCGGCCTTCGCCCAGAAGCTTTCCGCCGTCGGCTCGTACCAGGCCGCGGTCGCCGAGCTGCTCAAGGGCTACAAGGACGGAAACCCGGCGCTGAACGACCAGATCGCCGGTCTCTACCTGCGCATGGGCAGCTATGATGCCGCGGGGAAGTATTACGGGAAGAATCTCAGCCCCGCGAGCAGCTACACGCCGGCCGCCGTTGTGGGGCTCGTGCGCATCGCCGTGTCCCAGAACGATCAGCAGGGCCTGATCTCGTACCTGCGGCAGTTCCTCGCCCTGAAGGACCCTTCGATGGAAGAGCCCCTCATCCAGGCGGTGCGGATGGAAAAAGCCCGCTCCGAGATAGGCATGGCACTCGACCTCGCCGGCGAATACGTCACCCGCTTCCCGGACGGCACGTGGAGGGACGAGGCGGACTACCTCACCGCGCAGCTCCTGGAGGCTGACTCCCAGTTTCGTGACATCTCCCGCGCCCGGGAGCTGTACAGCGCGATTCTCGCGGATCATCCCGAGAGCGCGTTTGCGGACGCGGCGCGGCTGCGCGTGCAGTACATCGACAGGCATTTCATCGAGGTCCGGTGAGCGGAGCGGAGTCCTGCGGAGCGGGGTCCTGCTGACTGCCCACGACGAAAACGCTATACTGCGCGCCCCATGCGTCGAACGATCCGCATCGTGTCGTGTTTTCTTGCCGCCGGGGCCCTCGCATCGTGCGTGTCTCCGCGCCCCCTTCGGGAGACGAGCAACGTCAGGATCGGGATTTTTGCCGACCTCGGTTCCACCGCATCGCGCGAAGGCAGCGATGCTCTGAAGGGCGCCGAGCTCCGCGTCGGAGAGGCGAATGCCTCGGGCGGCATCGGCGGCCGCCAGGTCGAGCTGGTCGTCCGGTACGTCACCGGGAGCGCTACGGATGCGGTCAAGGCGTACAGCGCGCTTGTGCAGGACGAGGGAGTCTGCGCAGTGATCGGCGCCGTCGTTTCGAACGCGGGTTTCCTGGTGAGCCCCGTGGCTGATCTTTCGCAGGTTGCTTTCGTTTCGCTCAGCATCGACGACCGCGTGGTGATTCCCGGGATGAAACCCGAGAACCCGGAGCCGGCGGGCGCGGTCCGCCCGTTCGCGTTTCTCGTCCAGCCGTCCGCGACACAGGCAGCGGCGGCTTTCGCGGGCTACGTGGTGGAGCACTTCACGATGAAGCGGTATGCCACTCTCTACGATCCGGCGAGCCCCGTCTCGGTCCTGCAGGCCCGCGCATTCGAAGGCATGCTGAAGAAATCGGGCCGAACGCTCGCCGCATCCGTTCCGATGCCGGAGGGAGACCTCGCATCTCCCCTGCGCGCGCTCCGTGACGCGGCAGTCGAGGCGGTTTTCGTCTGCGCCTCGACAGAGAAGAACATGGCAGCCGCAAAAGGCATTGCGGAGACGCTGCCGCGTGCGGTCCTCCTGGGCAACCCCGCGTGGTATGCGCCGCAGGCCGCGTCCACCGGAAACAACGCGTGGTTCTGGCTGCCTGTCTCGCCGAACGACTCCGGGCTCGGCCGCATTGCCCCCGCATACGTGTCCCGTTTCGGGGAATATCCCCGGCCCGCGATGGTCCCCGGCTGGGACGCGGTCGGTCTCATCATGGCGGCGGTCGCGAAAGCAGGCAGCTCCGGCCCGAAAGAGGTGGGCGATGCACTCCGGCAGCTGACATCCTTCCGCGCATTGCAGGGCACGTTGGAGATGGACAGGAAGACGCACAGGCCGGCCTTTCTCCCGCTGGCGATCATGCGCATCGTGGGTGACACGTATGTGACCGTGGAGCCCCGGTTTGTCTACAAACCGCCGCTGGCTCCTTGACACTCTCGGCGAAGCTCGGTATATATCTGCGGGCGCACCGGGCCCGTCTGAAACGAACGGAAACGAATGCTTGACAGATTGAGCAGCAAGCTGGGCGATCTGATCCGTCAGATCGGCGGCAAGGCGCATATTTCCGAAAAGAACATCCAGGACGCGATCGCCGAGATCAAGATCGCCCTCCTCGAGGCGGACGTGAGCCTCCGGGTCGTGCGGCGGTTCGTGAACCAGGCCACGGAGGAGGCCCTCGGGGAGAAGGTCCTGCGCTCGGTCACGCCGGGACAGCAGTTCGTCAAGATCCTGTACGACAGGATGGTGTCCCTCCTCGGCGGCGAGAACCAGGGCCTGGTTCTCAAGGGCCCGGATACGCAGTCGGTAGTCCTCCTCGCGGGGCTCCAGGGCTCGGGGAAGACCACCACGGCGGCAAAGCTCGCGCTGCACGTGAAGCAGAAGGGGAGGAAGCCTCTCCTTGTCGCCGCCGACCTGGTCCGGCCCGCGGCCGTGGAGCAGCTGGCCGTCCTGGGCGAAAAGGCGGGCGTCGAGGTTCACCGGGAAGCGGCGTCCGACCCCGTGCGCGTGGTGGAGCGGGCGCTCGCCCGGGCGAAGCGCGAGCAGTTCGACGTGGTGATCGTCGACACGTCGGGTCGGCTGCAGGCAGACGATGCGCTCATGGCCGAGCTGGTTCGCATCCGGGATGCCTGCCATCCGTCAGAGGTCCTGCTGGTCGCGGATGCGATGACCGGTCAGAACGCCGTGGAGATCGCGAAAGAGTTCGACGCGAAGGTGACCCTCACGGGCGTCATCCTCACGAAGTTCGACTCGGATACCCGCGGCGGGGCGGCCCTGTCGGTGAAGAGCATCACCGGGAAGCCCATCAAGTTCGTCGGCGTGAGCGAGAAGCTGGACGGGCTGGAGGCATTCCACCCCGAGAGAATCGCCTCCCGTATCCTGGGGATGGGCGACGTGGTGACCCTCGTGGAAAAGGCCCAGGCCACCATGGAGCGGGGCGAGGCGGAGAAGCTCCAGCAGAAGCTGGCCTCCGAGACCTTCACCCTGGAGGACATGCTGGACCAGTACCGGCGCGTGCGGAAAATGGGCAGCCTCCAATCGCTCGTGGAGATGATCCCCGGGCTGAAGGGCACGGGGGCCGAAGAGAAGATCGACGAAGCCGGGATGAAGCGGGAGGAGGCGATCATCCTTTCGATGACGCCGGCAGAGCGGAAGAACTACCGGATCGTCGGCCCCCGCCGGCGCGCGCGCGTGGCGCGCGGCAGCGGAACCTCGGTGTTCGAAGTGAACAGGTTCTTGAAAAAGTTCGAGAAGACGTGTCTCATGATGAAGAAGATGTCGAAGAGCTCGAAATACCAGGCCCAGGTGCTGTCGCAGCTCGGCGGCACAGAAGGAGGACGCCAATGAGCGTGCGTATCAGACTGAAGAGATTCGGAACCAAGAAGAAGCCTTTCTACCGGATCGTCGTGATGGATTCCCGAACACCGCGGGACGGCCGGGTTCTGGAGGAGATCGGACTCTACCATCCCATCGAGACGCGGGAGAAGCAGGTGTCCGTGAACGAGGCGAAGGTGAAGGATTGGATCGCCCGCGGCGCCACGCCGTCGAACACGGTGAAGCAGCTTTTGAACCGCAAGCCGGTCGCTGCACAAGAGGGCGCATAAAGGAGAGATCCGTGGAAAAGGATCTTGTCGAGTACATCGCGAAGACCCTCGTCGACGATCCCGCCGGGGTCGTCGTGAACGTGATCGAGGGAGAGAAATCCACCATCCTCGAGCTGAAGGTGGCGGACGGGGACATCGGGAAGGTGATCGGGAAGCACGGCCGCATCGCCAAGGCCGTGAGGACTCTTCTGAGCGCCGCTTCGACGAAGGCGGGGAAGCGGGTGGTGCTCGAGATCCTGGATTGACGCTGGGCAAGAAGGCGGAACCCTCCGGGATGCTTGCGGTGGGCGTCATCGCTTCCACCCACGGGACCCGCGGAGAGCTCAAGGTGCGGAGCCTTTCGGGACAGATCGGCCATCTCCTCGCGCTTCGCAGCGTCCTTCTCCGGAAGGGCCGCGTCGAGACCCCGATGGATTTCGAATGGGTGCGGCGGCATGACCCCGGGGTTCTCGTGAAGGTCGCGGGCCTGGACACGCCGGAAAAGGCGCGCGCGCTCGTGGGCAGCGAGATCTGGGTGCCTCGAACGGCAGCGGCACCGCTCGGTGCGGACGAGTATTACTCGGCGGACCTTTGCATGTGCCGTCTCTGGTTCGGTGAGGAGGAGGTGGGGACCGTCCGCTCGGTCTGGGAAGGCGGACCGGCGCAGCTCCTTGAAGTGGTTGGAAAAGAGGGAAAGACCTGGATGGTCCCATTTTCTGAGCACTTCATCGGGGACGTGGACATCGGAGCGCGGATGATTCGTCTGAAGGAGGACGAGATCATTCGATGACGGTCACGATCCTGACCCTGTTTCCGGGGCTGTTTCGGGGGTACCTGGAAAGCTCCATTCTCGCGCGGGCGATTTCCCGCGGCCTCGTGGGAGTGGAGGTGATCGACATCCGGGATTTTGCCGTGGACAAGCACCATGTCTGCGACGACGCGGCGTACGGCGGGGGCCCCGGGATGGTGATGAAGCCCGAGCCCATCGCCGCGGCGCTGGAAGCGACCACGGCCCCGGGAGCGCGCCTGCTGTACCTGACGCCCGCGGGCCGGCTTTTCACCCAGCGGATGGCGCGGGACCTGGCGCAGGGACGTGATTTCACCCTCCTGTGCGGGCGGTACGAAGGGATCGACCAGAGGGTGATCGACTGCTTCGTCACAGACGAGATTTCCATCGGCGACTACGTCCTGTCGGGGGGCGAGACCGCGGCGATGGTGGTGGTCGATGCGGTTGCCCGGCTGGTCCCGGGCGTGATCACGGGGGAATCGCTCCAGGAGGAGAGCTTCTCCGAGGGGCTGCTCGAGTACCCGCACTATACCCGGCCCGAAAGTTTCCGGGGGAAGCGTGTGCCCGAGGTGCTCGTGTCCGGGCATCACGAGAAGATCCGCCAGTGGCGGCTTCTGAAGAGCGTTGAGAAGACGATGAGGTTTCGCCCCGAGCTTCTCGATTCCGCGGACCTCACCGCTGAGGCGCGGGATCTCGCGGGGCAGATCAGGAGAGAAGGAGAAGTCCATGGACGTGATGAAGTCACTTGAGGCGGAGCAGATCAAGGAGAACGCCGAGGTGTTCCGCATCGGGGACACCGTGAAGGTCCACTTCAAGATCATCGAGGGCAAGACGGAGCGCGTGCAGGTCTTCGAGGGGATCGTGATCGCCATGAAGCGGGACGGCCTGCGGAAGACATTCACGGTGCGCAAGATAAGTTATGGCGTGGGCGTGGAGAGGATTTTCCCGCTCCATTCGCCCAAGATCGCCAAGATCGTCCGCGTGCGGGAAGGCCGTATCCGCCGCGCGAAGCTCTACTACCTGCGCGGGCGCACCGGCAAGGCGGCAAAGGTGCAGGAGCTCATCCACCGCCGGCGCGAGAAGGTGCCCGAGACGGGCTCGGCCGAGCGCGCGGAAGCGTCCGGGGAGTCGGAGTCCACCTGAGCCCACGCGCAGGCCCGGCCGTCTGAGAGGACGCCCCGATGACGCCCAGCCCGGTCGGCGGCCATATCCACCTGGCGCCGCAGCCCTTTTCCGGTCTGCGTGCCGGCGAGACCGTCGTCGTTCATGTCCTCAAGCGCCTGGATGCCGGCAAATGGGCGGTCGGCATCGGCGGAAAAGTCTACCCGGCATCCTCTGAGCTGTCTTTCGAGCCGGGCGCCGTCCTGCGGGCGCGGGTGAGCGGCGCGGCGGGAAAATTGGTCCTCACGATATCGGATTACGTCCCGGACGCCCTGCTGAATGCGCTTCAGCTCCAGGGGATCCCGCGGGGCGGAGTGGAAGAGATCATCGCCCGCGCGCTCGCGCGTGGCGGCCTGCCCCTGCTGCCCGAAACCATCCAGAAGGTGAAGTCCCTTCTCACTCGCGCCGGGCTGGATGAGCGCAAATCGGCGCGCGCGGCAGCTACGATGGTGGACAAGAGGATCGATCCCGCGAGCCCGGGCGCGGTCGCTCTTCTGCGCGTGCTCTCCTTCGGTCAGAAGGGCGGCGGAGATCCCCGGCGGTATCGCGGGCGTCCTCTGCCCGAGACGCCGCGCGCGGTGAAAGAGTTCGCCGATTCACTTCCCGCGCCGCAGCAATCCGCCTCTTCCGCCCTCCCGGCGTTCAATCATTCCTCCGGACGGGCCTCGTCGTGGGTCGTCATTCCGTTTGTTTTCACCAGCGGCTCCGACAGGATCGCGGGAACGCTGAAGATCCTTTTTGACACTTTCAAATCCCATCCTCTCACTCTCACGATTGCCACGGAGGGAATCGCGCTGCATCTTCCGCTCCGGGGAACGCGCCGGTCCCTGTCGGTGTTCTGCGACTCCGAGCCGCTGAAGCGCGCCGCGGAGCGGGGACTGGACAGCCTGCGGTCAAAATTCCATAACATGGGATTGGAAGTTGACGATACTGTAAAAGAAGGGAACGCATTCGACGGCTTTACGCCCGTCGACGAGGGAGAGACCCTCCCGAGCGTGAACACGGTGGGATAGGAATGACGGTGCAGGCGGACACGGCGGTCGCCCTCCATTACAATGAAGATCTCCCCGCTCCCCTGGTCGTCGCATCGGGCAAGGGCGAGCTCGCGCACGCCATCGCGCGAATTGCGCGCGAGCACGGCGTTCCCCTCGTCGCCGACCCCGACCTGGCCTCGTCGCTGATCGAGCTGGACGTCAACACCCTGATTCCCGAGAGCCTGTACGAGATCATCGCGCACCTGCTCGTCTTCGTCCGCTCGCTGAAGACCGAGGCATCACCCCCGTCACCGAACGTGACGCTGCCGCCGATGGCGGCGCAAGAATGAAGACGATCAAGACCGGCGATCTCCGCGACGGGATGAGGTTCGA
>JBKQPS010000328.1:0-7596 GCA_052144915.1 Spirochaetia bacterium
CGAGCGGGGGGGTCATGTAGCCGATCTCGAGGTTCAGCAGGAAGATGATTCCCAGGTGGACCGGGTCCACGCCGTACTGCAGGGCCACCGGGACGATGATGGGCACCACGATGATGATCGCGGAAAAGATCTCCACCATGTTCATCACGAGGATGAACAGGTTGAGGATGATCAGGAAGACGAGCTTGCTGCTGACGTAGTGGCTCACGAATGCGAACAGCTTCATCGGGATCTGCTGATCGATGATGTAGCTGGTCACGCCCATGGCCGCGCCGAGCATCACGAGTATCGCCCCGACCAGGATCATGCTTTCCCGGATCACGCCGGGCAGGCTCGCAGGCTCGTTCGTGGCGGCCCCGAGGGCTCGCTCCCGCGGTCCCCTGCGGCGGAAAACCGGAATTTCCCGCCGGATGACGACCTCCACGACCAGCAGGTAGACAGCGGTGAGAGCGGCAGCCTCGGTGGCCGTGATGAGGCCGCCGTAGATCCCGCCGATGACGACGATCGGCAGGGGCGCTTCCCACGCCGCATCCTTCAGCGCGCGGGCGGCCTCGCGGAGCCGGAACGGCGCGCGGGGGACTTTCGCGGCAACTCCCATCCGGATGCTGTACGCGGAAAGAATCACCACCAGGAGGATTCCGGGCACGAGCCCCGCGACGAACAGGCGGTCGATGCTGACGCCGGCGACGATGCTGTAGAGGATGATCGGCAGAGACGGAGGAAAGAGGAGGCCGAGGCTGCCGGATGTCGTCACCAGCCCCAGGGAGAACCCTTCCGGATAGCCCTGTTTCAGAAGTGCGGGGAATATGAGCCCGCCGAGTGCGATGATCGTCACCCCGGAGGCGCCGCTGAAGGCGGTGAACACCGCGGTGGAAAAAACGGCAACCACCGCGAAGCCCCCCGGCACCCATCCGAACAGGGCCTGGGCGAGCCGCACCAGCCGCCTCGGTCCCTGGCTCTCCGCCAGCAGGTACCCGGCGAACGTAAAAAGGGGAATGGCGATCAGCGCGGGAAAGTCGACCAGGCGGTACAGCTCGGCGATCAACGCCGCGGTGTCGATCCCTGCCGCATTGAAGGCGAGGAGCCCTATCGCCGAGATGATGGCGAACAGGGGCGCGCCGGCCAATGCGACCAGCGCCAGCACGGCGACCGCGATCCACGTTTCCGACATCTATTCGGGCGCCTTGCCGCCTGGCACCGTCCCGGTCTCAGGGCGAACCGCCTTCACGAGGCTTTGGATGGCTCTCAGCGCGAACTGGAGGGCCATGAGAAGGAACCCCGCGGGCACGATGAGCGCGAGGGTCTTCTGCCGTATCCCGAGGAATGCGACCGCTTCGGGATCGAGCCCCACGGTGACGAACGTCCAGCCCGCGGCGACCATGAACCCGCAGATCAGCGCGGCGAACAGGTCGGCGATCGCCTTGAGCAGCAGGCGCGGCCGCGGACCGAGAAACCGCTCGAGAAAGCCGATATGGAAGTGCCGGTCTCCCCTGCTGGCCAGGTACGCGCCGAAGAAACCCGTCCAGATCACGAGGTTCCGCGCCGCGAGGTCTCCCCAGGGAATGTTCGTGTGGATCAGCTGGCGAAGGAGTACCTGGGCCGCGGCAATGCCGATCATGAGCCCGAAAGAGCAGACCAGGCACGCCGTGACAAAGGCGGTGAGTCCCCGATCGATGAGGAGCACGACTTTCATTCTTTTGCGGGATGGTCCTTGCGGTAGCCCTCCAGCGAGCTTTCCACGTCGTCGAGAAACTCCTGCGAGTACAGCGTTCCCACGAGAAGCCGCCGCGCCTTCCTGCCGATGGTGTCGAACTCCGATGCAATTTCCTCGGGTGCTTCGACGAACTTCATGCCTCTCTGCTTCAGGGTCTCGATTGCTTTCGCGTTGTCCTGCCTGCCGGAGAGGGTAAGGCGCGGGATGTACTTCCTCGAATCCGCCAGGAGAATGCCTTTCAGGTCATCCGGGAGAGAGTCGTAGATCTTCTTGGAGACGATTGCGGCGCCCAGCGCATCAGCGAGAGGCTGGGTCATGGCGTAACTGACCCGGGTAAACCATTGCAGCGCGATGAGCGCATAGGGAGAGGAATACACCACGTCGATCATCCCGGTTTGAAGGGATGTCATGACGTCGGTCACGGAAAGCGGAACGGGAGAGACGCCGATGGCCTGGTAGGCGGCCTGCGCGATGGGATCGCCCTCCCACATCCACGGTTTCATGGACTTCAGGTCGCTGAAGGATCTCACCATCTTGTTCGAGAAGACGTAGACGAAACCGACCTCCGCCCAGCCGAGGAGGACGAAACCCCCGTC
The DNA here is from genome assembly GCA_052144915.1 of Spirochaetia bacterium. Classification (GTDB taxonomy): domain Bacteria; phylum Spirochaetota; class Spirochaetia; order SZUA-6; family Fen-1364; genus Fen-1364. Next base: position 2,311 of record JBKQPS010000328.1, read on the forward strand.
CCCGAGCGCCTTCTCGAACTCGCCTTCGTACTTCTGCTGGATGAACGAAACCTCGTCGGAAGTGCGGAAAAACAGGGGCGCGTCCAGGATGCGAACTTCCCTGGCGACCTCCCCGATGCCGACCCCGGTGAACCCGCCTCCACCGTACTGCCCGAGGCGGATCTTCCTGATGACGTCCTTCTCGTCCCCGGCAACCCCACCAGGGTACAGCTTGAACCCCAGGCGGCCCCCGCTGTCCGCGCGCACCGCGGCGTCCAGGTCCCGCATGACCTTGATCCAGGTGCTGCCCTCCGGGGCGAGGGTGGCGAACTTGATCGTGTATTGCTGGGCAGGGAGCGCCAGGGCCGGAATGACGGCCAGCACAGCCAGCAGGATTGCGCGACGGATGTACATCTAGAACAACTCCTCCGCGCGCGCCAGGAGCTGGCGGGCGCGTTTCTGCGCGACTGCATTTGCGAGCGCCTGCTCGGGAAGAAGATCCGGCGGCGCGTCCACAACGCCTGTCAGGAGCTTCTCGAACAGCGCCCGGTCCTGAATCTCCACTGCGTACGTCCGTGCATACAGCACGTCCGTCATGAGGAACCTCCCCTTGCCGGAGATGCGGGCGCGGTCGAAGTTCTCCTTCGCGAGATCCGGTTTTCCGCCGAGTGCCGGCGGGTAGCTCCCATAATACACGCCGAAGTAGAGGAAGGGCCCGCCGTAGAAGAAGTCCGGCTCCTGCTCCGTCACCCACGTCATCAGGGCGTTCGCCGTCGGGATAGCGGCGATCGCGTCCGGCTCGTTCGGCTGGAAGCTGATTGCGCTTCCCCACGCGTTCGCCGTCCAGAAGACCAGCGGGACGTCGGCCTTCTGCAGCCTCTTCAGCGCGGCGCGCATCGTCGCCTCGTCGGAGGTGAAGGCGGCCTTCGGGATGCCGCGGAGCTGGAGGCCGCGCACGCCGTATGCCTGTGCCCGCGAGTAGAACAGCAGTGCGCGGTCGGGATCATCCTCCGCAAAGGCCAGCGCGTAGCTCGCGTATCCCATGCAGGCGAGCTGGAGGTACTTCACGTTGCCCGGATCGCTCTCGACGACTCCCTCCAGGAGCTTCAGGTTGCCGGCCATCGCGGATTCGGCGAACTGCAGGTCTCCTTCCCGCATGAGGGCCGACACCGTGTTGTCGAACATGCTGTCGACCGAGCGCAGGGCGAGAGACTGGATCGTGCACGCCTGGACGACCAGCGCGGCCGCGGCGAGTGGCAAGACACGCAGAGCTGTGCGCACGAAACGCGGTGTTGCGCACCAGCGCAGCGCCTGTCCCTTCGGAGCCATGCGGCGAGGGCCTACTGCGCCAGGCGGTAGATGGCCACCACGTCGTCCTTGCCCAGCTTGACGAAGTTCCCCAGCGGCCCGGCCGCGGTGGCCTTCTTTGCCATCTCTTCCAGACGGTCGTCGCGGATCCCGAGCTCGGGAAGGCTGGTGGGGAGGCCGATGTCCCGGAAAAAGTTTTTCAGCCTGCCGATTCCTTCCAGTGCCGTGCGCTCGGGCCAGTCGAACCGCGGCTCGACCCCCCAGACGTTCACGGCGAACCGCGCGAAGCGCCCGACGTCGTTCTTGTACACGTGCTTCATCCACGCGGGGAATGTCACCGCGAGACCGGCCCCGTGCGCCACGTCGTAGATGCCCGACAGCTCGTGCTCGATCATGTGCGACGCCCAGTCCCCGATCCTCCCGGTTCCCAGCAGGTCGTTGTGCGCGATCGTGCCCGCCCACATGATCTGGGCCCGGGCCGCGTAGTCGTCGGGCTGCGCGAGGGCCACCGGCACGTTCTCGATGATCGCCCGAAGAGTGGCTTCACACAGCCTGTCGGTGAAATCCACCGCGCGGACCCGGGTGAAGTAGCGCTCCATGACGTGCGCCATGATGTCGGCACCCCCGCAGGCGGTCTGGTACGGCGGCAGGCTGTACGTGAGCTCGGGGTTCATGATGGCGAACTTCGGCCTCAGGCATTCCCCGCCTGCATCCTTCTTGTGCCAGCCCTGCTCGTTGGTGATCACCGCGCTGCTGCTCGATTCGCTTCCCGCGGCCGGAATGGTGAGCACGACACCCACCGGAAGGGATTCCTTCACGGATGTCTTCTTGAGGTAGAAATCCCAGACATCTCCCGAATAGGGGACTCCCATGGCAATCGTCTTGGCGGAGTCGATCGTACTGCCCCCGCCCACCGCCAGGATGAAATCGAGCTTCTTTTCCCGGCAGAGACGGATGCCCTCGCGGGCGAGGCTGAGCCGCGGATTCGGCTGCACGCCCCCCAGCTCGACGTATTCGACCCCCGCCTCTTTCAGGGACCTGCAGACGCGGTCGTGGAGTCCGGATTTCCTGATGCTGCCCCCGCCGTAGTGCAGAAGGACCTTTCGGCCATGCTTCGCCGTCTCTCTCCCTGCCTCCGCCTCCGTGCCTTTCCCGAAAATGATCCGCGTCGGATTCTGAAAGATGAAGTTCTCCATGGCTGCACTTTACGAAACAGGGGCGGCACGGTCAATCGCGGACGCGGGCCGCGGCGCGGCGCGGCGGAACCTTGACCCAGCGCCGCCTCACCGCCTATCCTTGAGCGCGTCCAACCCGTCCGTTCCGAGAACCAGAGAGGTGACACCGTGCTCATCATCGGCGAGCTCATCAATTCCACGCGCAAGCAGGTCCGCAAAGCGGTCGAAGAAAAGGATGCCGCTCTCATCCAGGGCCTGGCCCGCCGGCAGGTCGAGGCGGGCGCCGGATGGATCGACGTGAACGCCGGGGCATTCCTCACCGACGAGGTGGAAAAGATGCAGTGGCTCATCACCGTCATCCGCCAGGTCACTGATGCGCCGCTGTCGATCGATTCTCCGCGGCCCGCAGCCGTGGAGGCAGGCCTCGCCATGGCCGGGCGCGAGCCGTTTCTCAATTCCATCTCCGCGGAGTCGGAGCGGTATCCGGTTCTGATACCGTTCATCAAGAAGTACAATACGCGCGTCGTGGCGCTCAGCCTGGACGACAACGGCATGACCGACGACATGCAGAAGGTCTGGGAGGTGGCCGACGGGCTGATCAAGAGGCTGGAGGATGACGGGGTCCCCCCGGACCACATCTTCGTCGACCCCCTGATCCGTCCCGTCAGCACAAACGGGGAGTACGGCATGGGGGCGCTCTGGGTGGTGGAGAAGATCACGGTCGTCCACCCCCAGGTGCACAAGACGTGCGGGCTGTCCAACGTCTCCTTCGGCCTGCCGAAGCGGAAGCTTGTGAACCAGGTCTTCGCGGCCATGGCAATCGCGAAGGGGATGGATTCGGCAATCATCGATCCGCTGGACCCGCGCATGATGGCCAGCGTTGCCGCCGCGGAGGCCCTGGCGGGCAGGGACCAGTTCTGCATGGGCTATATCACCGCGGAACGCGAGGGAAAGCTCGAGGGGATGGGCTGACCGCCCTTCAGCGGCAAACCGTTTTGCTTGTCCGCACGACCGATTTGAGACTATACTCCACGTACAGAGGCAACACGTGCGAAAAATACTCCCCCTCATCACGAGCATCCTGTTCCTCGTCCTCGGCTGCACCACGACGTCTCCCAACGATTCCTTTCTCCTGAAAAACCTCGATGACCAGGACAAGGCCCGGGCGTTGACGGACCAGGGAATCCAGGAATATGACCTTCACCTCAACCACCGCCAGGAGCTCGACCAGATCCCCCGTATCAGGCAGTACTTCTCGATCGCCCTCAGCTATGACCCCGGCAACACGCAGGCCCAGCAGTACCTGGCGATCATCGACAATTTCAAGAGCCAGAAGCTCAAGTCAAACATCAGCTTCGCGACGCGGCAGCTCGCGAAACCGAAGCGGACCGACGACGACAACTACGCGCTGTTCGTTTCCCTCCAGTCCGCCTCATCGATGGATCCCTCCGACCAGAGGGTGCAGAAGATGCTGGGGGACACCTCGCAGGACCGGGCCCGGCTGGTTGATTCGTACGTGTCGAAGTCGAAAGCGTCGATGAGCGAGGTCAACGACAAGACCCCGGATGCCGCCCGCGAGAAGGCGTACACCGATGCGTACCAGAGCGCGAGCAGGGCCACGGACATCGATCCCCGGAGCACCGCGGCGCAAGCCCAGGTGAGCGCGGTGAAGGCGCAGATCGCGAAGCTCGTCGCCAGCGACGCGGCGTCCATCCAGAAGCTCGTCGTCGCCTCGAGGTTCGCCGATGCGCGGACACAGCTGGGCGATATGAATGATCTCAACCGCAAGACGTCCAACAGCTTCGATGCCGACGTCCGCACGGCGAGCTATACCTTGAACTATTCCTGGGCGAAATCGCTGTACGCGCAGAAAGACTACGGCACCGCGGACGTCAAGGTTGACGCCGCCCTTGCCGTGAAGCGCTCCGATGAGGCCTCCGTGCTGAAGCGGCAGATCGCCGTGGCAAAACCCAAGGCGGACGCCGGCGTATCTTTCGACGCCGGCCTTCAGGAGATTGACCGGCTGATCGCGGCCCAGGAGCTGGTCTCCGCGAATCGCCGGATCGATTCGCTTGCGCGGGTGACCACCGACCAGACGAAGCTTGCGACCCTCGACGACAGGCGCCAAACGATCACCGGGCAGCTGAAGGACCTCTACGACAAGGGCGTGCAGGCCTACCGCGACGAGGATTTCAAGACGGCAATCGAGCTTCTGCAGACCGTTGTCGGTGTCCAGGTCGATTACGAGCAGGCCGGAGACTACCTGGACAAGGCCCGCTCCAAGCAGAAGGTGCTGGATCAGCTCCAGTAGGGGGGAACTCATGGTGAAACCGAAGCTCGGCTTCCACGCGGCCGAGGCGGTGTACGCGCTCATTGTTCTTGTATGGTATTTTCTGCCTCTGCTCAGCTCGACCCTGGGGGACTTCAGTCCCCTCAAGCTCGCCACCACCCTGTACGGATCCCCGCCGGATCAGGCCGGGGCATGGCTTGTCGTGACAATCCTGGCCTACCTCGTTCCGGTCATCTGCGTGTGGAAGATCGCCTCCGTCCTTCTCGAGGGGCTCGTGCCCCTCCTGGCGGACCCTGACCGGCTCGTCTCCATCCTTCTCAATCTCGTCCTCTCGGGGATAGTCGTGGCCCTGGTCGTTCTCCACCTCGTCAACCAGGCGCACAGCGCGAAATACTTCGCGGCGCTTCCGCCCTTCACCTACGCGGTGGTTGCGCTGTCGATCGGGTACAACGGCTTCTTCATCGTCATGCTCATTGCGAGCAACAGCAGGCGGGACGCGGCCTACCGCGAGTACCTGGAGTTCCGGCGCACCTC
>JBKQPS010000329.1:0-7398 GCA_052144915.1 Spirochaetia bacterium
GGTCGGCGTCGAACACGAGAGGTGCCGGCGCCGGCCCCGCGACGATGCACCCCACTTCGCCCGGCTCCAGCGTGCACGTGAAGGACCGCCCGCCGCCGGAACGCTCGAGCTCCCGCCCGTTCCACACGTCGGTGAGATCCGAAAGAGAGCTTTCCGGAATCGAGATCTCGACGCCTTCGCAGCGATGCGTGTTCGTGTTGTATAGGGTGAAGAGCGTTGACTCCCCGTCGTGCCACTCCATGGCAGAAACACCCGGGCATCCGGTTGGCACGTAGGGCTCCCAATCCGGGTCCCGGAAGTAACTCTCGAAGGCGCGCAGGACTGCCGTGGTCTTTTTCAGCAGCAGCCGGTCCTCGTCGCTCCACGGATTCCACCATCCGAACACGTTTTCCCAGACCACGTGACCCGTGCCGTGGAGAAAGGCCGCGGCGATCTGCGCGCCGCGGGAACGGGCGTATCGATCGACCACCCGCGGACAGAACCCCGGGTCCAGCCAGCGGTGGACGAGGACGGACGGGGGCATCGGGGTGGTGAACTGCTGCCAGCACCCGCTCACCGCGGGAAGGTCAGGGAGAGGAGGAATCAGCTCGGGGCACACCGCGACGTCGGTCCGTACACTCCTCAGCCTATCCAGCATTCCCCGGTCTGCCGATTCGATCGTGTCGAGGAACACACCGTCCGCGCCGGTGGCGTCGAGAAACCACGCGAGGGTGTCGGCATCGGTCTGGGGCTCCCGCCGTGTCCCCACGTCCCAGGGGTTGTAGTTCAGGAACACCCGAACTCCCACCGCCTGGAGCGTCCGCACGATGCGCAGCAGCTCCGGAAGCCCGCCGGGGAGATCGCGGTAGTAGTCGAACTGGTTGCGATGGTCGAGCCCGAGCCGCGGATAGCTCTGCCACAGGCACACCGCGTCCACCGGGCCGAAGTCCGCCTGGGCATCGGCGAGGTATTTCTCCACGCGGAAGGCGCCCGCGTCGGCATCGAAATATCCCTTCTCGTAGAGAAACCAGAAGTGCTCCACCCGGATGCGCCGGTCCCACGTCACCGTTTCCCTGCGCGTCGGCAGGCCCAGCTCATCGCGCAGCTTCCTTCTGAGCACCCGCAGGCGCTTCCTCAGGAGGCCCGTCTCGTCTTCCGACGCCTGCGGCCACGACAGGAGATACTGCTCCCACCGGGTGCTGTATTTCGGCACGAGTCCGGGGAGCTCGCGGTGCAGCCGTTCGAGAATCGGATCGGCATTTCCTTCGGTCACAATCAGCTCGTTGCCGCCGGGGGAGTTGACACGGGGGAGTTGACACCTCGCCGGGCGGCGGCCACTATTCTGGGCGAGGTTCCCCATCATGCACAAGTCGTTCGTCTTTCTGACCGTTTCTGTCCTCCTGGCCGGCTGCGGGTCCCTCCCCCCGTGGAACCCGGTTCCGACCGGGCAGTCCGTGGTCTACGGCCAGATCCAGGACAGCGCGCGCTCCATCCAGTTCACCGCCTTCGCCAGCAACCCGGGGATCGCCGCGATCAGCGTGGAGAGCTTTGCCGGCGGCTACACGCCGCGCTACACCATGGTTGCCGACCAGGCGGCGCGCAAGACGATGCGTGACGCCATTGCGAAATTCCAGGAATGGTCGAAGCTCGCGACGGACAACAGCGTGGAGATCACCCGGGAGATCACCACGATCACCCTCACGCAGATGTTCCGCAGGGGTGAGGGATGGGAGGCCGAAGGGTCGCGCGACGTCACCTTCGTCTTCAATTCCCGCCTGGGCCAGCCGGATGACTCCCGCATCACTTTGAATCTGCGGACAAGCGCCTTCTTCTACGGGGTCGACGAGATCGTCCTCACCGGCGCCCAGGCGGCGGATTTCAGCCGGTATCTCGGGGACGAGGAAACCGACGCCGGCTGGCGCCAGGCCAAGAAAAAACAGGACACGCTGGACCTGTTCAAGTAGACTCTAGGCATTGAGCACACTTCGACATCGCCCGCATTCCCTGGCCGGGCCCTACGTCCGCAGGTACCTGTGGCCTTTTCTCGCCGCGGTGGCGTGCCTCTCGGTGGAGGCGGTCTGCGACCTCATGCAGCCCACGATCATGGCGCGCATCGTCGACACGGGCGTGGCCACGCGGGACCTCGCCATCGTCATGCGCTGGGGCCTGGTGATGCTCTCCGTTGCGGCCCTTGGCGCCGCGGGGGCCACCGGGCGCAACCTGATCGCGAGCATCGTCTCCTACCAGTTCGGCGCGCGCCTGCGTGAAGACCTGTTTCACCGCGTGACCTCCTTCTCCTTCACCGAGATGGGCTCTTTCGATGCTGCATCCCTCATCACCCGGCAGACCAACGACGTCACGCAGGTACAGACATTCGTCAACGGCGTCATGCGCTTCTTCGCCAAGGCTCCCATCCTCGCCGTCGGCGGCCTGATCATGGCCGTGATCCTGGAGCCGGGGCTCTCCGTTGTGCTCGCCGTCGCGGTCCCCGTTGCCGCGGTGCTCATCTCCATCAACCTCGCCACCGGCTTTCCCCGTTTCCGCCGAATGCAGGAGCGGCTGGACGGGGTGAACTCGGTGACGCGCGAATACCTCGGTGGGATCCGGGTCGTGAAAGCCTTCGGGCAGGAGCGGCACGAGGTGCAGAAGTTCGCCGCGGCCAACGGCGAGCTCACCGGCGCCTCCACGTTCGCCCTGCGCGCAATGGCGCTCTTCGGTCCCGCGATCGCCCTGTCGATGAACCTCGGAATCGTCGCGGTCCTGTGGATCGGCGGGTACCGGGTGGCCTCCCGGTCGCTGCAGGTCGGCAAGATCATCGCCTTCATCAACTACATGAGCCAGATCCTCTTTTCCCTGAACGTGATCTCGAATATTTTCACCTCGTTCGTCCGCGCCCGGGCATCCTGGGAGCGCATCACCGCGGTGCTCGCCACGCCGGGCAGCGAGGACGTGGCGGCCGCACCGACGGCATCCGCGGCAGCAGCCGGTGCCACGGGCGCCGGTCCGACCGTCGAGTTCAGCGGCATCTCCTTCGCGTACCCGGGCGGCGCGCCGGGCCGCCCGGTCCTGGAAGAGGTCAGTCTCTCCTGCGAGCCCGGTGTCATCACCGCGGTGATCGGGTCCACCGGGGCGGGCAAGAGCAGCCTCGTGGCGCTGGTCCCGCGATTCTACGACCCATCAGCGGGGGCGGTCCTCCTGGGCGGCCGGGACGTGCGCGCATTCGACCTGCGCACGCTGCGGCAGCGCATCGCCCTGGTGCCCCAGAAGACCGTGCTCTTCTCGGGCACGATCGAGGAGAATCTCCGCTGGGGTCGCGAGGACGCCACCGCCGTGGAGCTGCGCGCGGCGGCATCTGCCGCCCAGGCGCACGAGTTCATCGCGGGCTTTCCCGAGGGCTACAAGAGCATGCTGGGCCAGGGCGGCGTGAACCTGTCCGGCGGGCAGAAGCAGCGCGTGGCGATTGCGCGCGCCCTGGTGCGCCGTCCCGACGTCCTGATCCTCGACGACTGCACGAGCTCCGTGGACTCCATCACCGAGGCGGAGATCCTCCGGGCCATCCGCGCCTCCGCGTGGGGGAGGGCGGGAGCCTGCACGTGCATCCTGATCACCCAGCGCATCTCCGCAGCCGCGGCCGCCGACCAGGTCCTCGTCCTCGATGACGGCAAAGCGGTGGGCGTCGGGCGGCACGAGACGCTCATTCGCGGCTGCGACGTGTACCGCGACATCTGCATCGCGCAGCTGGGAAAGGAGGCGGTGGGTGTCTGACCGGGCCACGTCGCTCACCGCGGTCCCCGGCATGCCGGGTCGGGGGCCGGGCGTGCACAGCCCTCAGATGCGCGGTGCACCGCGGGTGCGGCCCCACGACCTGTGGCACACCATCGGCCGGATCTGGTCGTACTTCGCCGGCGAGCGGGGCCGCATCCTCGTCGTGGCGGGCTTCATCCTCGTGGACTCCACTCTCGGCATGGCCGTGCCGTACCTGATCGGCAGGGGAATCGACGCGATCGCGGCCATCGCCGAGGGAACCCTGACTCCCATCGCCTCTGCCCTCGGCTCGGCGAGCCTTCCCACCGGTGCCCTTGGCATCGCGGCGATCGCCCTGCTCGCTGCGTACGCCGGGGGCGCGCTCCTGCAGACGATCGAGGGCTGGATGATGGCGGGAGTTTCGCAGCGGATGGTGCGCAACGTGCGGGAAGGGTTCTTCGACAAGATGCAGCGCCTCCCGCTCGCCTTCTTCGACACCCGCCCGCACGGGGACATCATGAGCAGGCTCACCAACGACGTGGACGCGGTGAGCACGACGGTCTCCCAGTCCTCCGTGCAGCTCATGTCGGGCTTCATGGTGGTGGCCGGCACGCTCACAATCATGTTCATCCTCAACCCGGTCATGGCCGTCGCGAGCCTGCTCCCGGTCCCGCTCGTCTTCACCCTGACGACGGCGATCTCGCGCCGCACGCGCAGCCTCTACCTGGCGCAGCAGAACGCCCTCGGCGCCTTGGACGGTCACATCGAGGAAACCGTCACGGGCATCCAGGCGGTGAAGGCATTTGGCCGCGAACCCCAGAGCCGCGCGAGCTTCGCCGCCATCAACGAAAGGCTGCGCAGCGACGGCACGCGCGCCCAGATCTGGACGGGTTTTCTCATGCCGATGATGAACGTCATCGGGAACCTCGGATTTGCTGCCGTGGCCGTGACCGGCGGGTTCATGGCCGTGCGCGGCCTGATCACCGTCGGCCTCATCGCCACCTTCATCTCGTACTCGCGGCAGTTCGTGCGCCCCCTGAACGACATCGCCAACACGTGGAACACCCTCATGTCCGCGGTAGCAGGCGCCGAGCGCGTCTTCCAGGTGCTGGACGAGAAGGAGGAGGCCGCGGACGGCGAAGGCGCGCGGGAGCTGGACAGGCCGAAAGGCCGGGTGGAGTTCCGCGCCGTGAGCTTCGGCTACCGCCCGGACGTGGCCGTGCTGAAAGATGTCAGCCTCGACTCTCCCGCCGGGAGCGTGACCGCCATCGTGGGACGCACGGGAGCGGGGAAGACCACGATCGTAAACCTGCTCTGCCGGTTCTACGAGGTCTCGAAGGGGGAAATCCTGATCGACGGCACGGACATCCGGCAATACTCGCGGGCGAGCCTGCGGCGCGCGTTTGCGGTGGTTCTGCAAGATGGCTGGCTCTTCTCGGGCACCGTGCGGGAGAACATCCTCTACGGCAGGTCCGGCGCCTCGGAGGCGGACATCCGCCGCGCCGCCGCCCTCGCCGGGGCGGACCGCGCCATCGAGCGGCTGCCCCGGGGCTACGACACGGAGCTCGTGGAATCCGGCGCCAACCTGAGCCAGGGCCAGCGCCAGCTCATCGCCATTGCGCGCGCCGCCCTCGCGCTGCCGACCCTCCTCGTCCTGGACGAGGCGACCAGCTCCGTGGACGCGCGGACCGAGCTGCGCATCCAGCAGGGCATGCTGGAGTTGATGAAGGGCCGCACGAGCTTCATCATCGCTCACCGCCTCTCCACGATCCGCGACGCCGACACGGTGCTCGTCGTGGACGCCGGCCGGATCGTGGAGCGCGGGAGCCCGGAAGAGCTGGCCGCCCGCGACGGGTACTTCCGCAGGCTGTCGGAGACCCAGCGCGGCGGCATCGAGATCTGATCCGCGCGCGGCCGCGCGCGGCCAATCCGGGAGGGCGACTTGTTCGTTATCTTCTACGGAGGAGATCAATTGCCATGAAACGATCCATCGTGATCATCATTTCCTTTTTTGCTGCGGCCGCGGCATTCGCGGCTGGCTCGGGGGGCGGCGGTGGCGGCGGTGGCAGCAGAAGCTACGGGACGAGTGGCCAGGTGTCGGCGCCCGCGCAGCCGACGAGCGCCCAGGACTGGTACAACGTGGGGTACAACGCCTCGGACAAGGGGAACTTCGACGAGGCGATCCAGGACTTCAAGACCGCCATCTCCCTGAAGAGCGACTACGCCGAGGCGTACAACATGCTCGGCTATTGCTCGCGGAAATCGGGCGATGTGAAGAAGTCCTTCGACTATTACGCGACCGCGTTGAAGCTGAAGCCGAACTTCCCCGAGGCGCGGGAGTATCTCGGCGAGGCCTGGTTGCAGGACGGCAACCTGCCCAAGGCGGTCCAGCAGTACATCATATTGGAGAAAACGAACGGCAAGAACGCGAAGATCCTGCTGGCCAGCATTTCGGACTTCGTCGACAAGCAGTAGTAGCGCAGCGGTGAGCGGATGGCCTCCCCGCGGATGTTCGCGGCCGCTCCTGGCGGCATTTTCTCCCACTGGAAGGCCGATTCCTCTGACCCGCGCTTCGTCGTCCAGGTCCACGGTGGCGCCTGGAACATCCCGCCCGGCCTGAAGCAGCCGCACATCGAGGGGGTCCGCCGGGCGCACGCCGCTGCCCTGGCTGCCTTGTCCGGCGGCGCGCGGCCCATTGATGTCATCGTCTCCACCCTTGGCGTTTTGGAGGACGATCCGACGTTCGACGCGGGCACGGGAAGCTTCCTGGACGAGGACGGCAAGGTGCAGCTCGACGCGGCGGTCATGGAAGGCGCCGGGCTGCGCGCGGGCGCGGTGGCGGCCGTGGGCCGATTCAGGAATCCGGCGGCCCTCGCCCTGGCGGTCATGGAAAAAACCGAGCACGTGCTCCTCATCGGGGAAGGCGCGGAGCGCTTCGCCCTCTCCCAAGGGTTTTCTCCCGTGGATCCGCGAAGCCTCGTGCACCCCCGGGAATACGAGGGGTACGAGGCATGGATCGGCGCGGGACGGCCGGATGCGAGAGTTTTTTTCGACGAGGAGGGCAAGCGGGGCACCGTCGGGGTCGTGATCGGCGCTCGCGGCGCGGACGGGGAGGCCTTCGGGCTCTTTGCCGGGGCGAGCACCGGCGGGACGCGCGGGAAAAAGGCCGGCCGGGTGGGGGATGTTCCCCTGGTCGGCTGCGGCATCTACGCCGACGACGAGGGCGCCGCCGTCTGCTGCACGGGCTGGGGCGAGGCTTTCATCCGGGCGGCTGCCGCAAAGTCGGTGTCGGACCGGGTGACGGCGGGCTCCCTGCCGCAAGAGGCGGTGGAGGAGGTCCTGGAGCTGATCCACCGGAAAACCGGGGGCCGGGGCGGCATCATGGCTATCGACGCCCGGGGCAGGATGGGGGCGGCCTTCACCACGCCCGACATGGCCTACGCCGGGCCCTCCTGCCGGCAGCTGGTCGTATAGCGCGACGGGGCTTGCGCATCTCCTGGGATTTTTCGGCACCGACCCTTCGCGCATTGCGAAAAACGCAAAAAGTGAAGAGAGGTTGCGCTTTTTGCGTTTTTCCGATCCGGACGTATTTCCGCCTGGTCGGTTTCAAAGGTGAAAAAAGCGGGTTCCTGACCCATGATTGGACCGAAACGGTTTGCCCAACACGTTCGGCCA
>JBKQPS010000330.1:0-3239 GCA_052144915.1 Spirochaetia bacterium
AGCCTGCCGTGGTGAGATGTGATCGGGGCCCTGCATGGCTTTATGCCGAGAACCCTCCATCCACGACCAGCACGTGGCCGGTAATCCAGGCGGCGTCATCGCTCCCAAGGAAAGCAACGCTGCGGGCAATATCGCGCGGGGAACCGAACCCGAGCGGATGAGCGGCCTCAATCTCGGCGACCTGTTTGGCTGTCAGCTTGCTGAACATCCTTTCCATCATCTCGGTCTTGACGATGCCGGGTGCGACGGCATTGACGCGGACCCGGCGCGATGCAAGCTCTTTCGCCAGCGACCGCGTCAGCGCGATCACCGCGCCCTTGCTTGCCGCGTAGAGACTGAGACCCGCGTCACCCCTGAATCCCGCCACGGAGGTCATGTTCACGATGGCGCTTCCTGCCTTCAGCAACGGCAGGCACTGCCGGGTCAATTCCGCCAGGGCCACCACGTTGAGCTCGAGGATTTCGCGCGCGGTCTGGGGTTTGGTGACTTGCAACGGCATCATAAGTTCCCTGCCGGCGTTGTTCACCAGCAGATGCACCTGGCTGAACCGCTCCCTTATGGCGGCCACCAACGCTCTGAGACTCGTTTCGTCGGTCAGGTCGCAGGGGATCGTGGTCGAGAGTCCGCCTTCCCGGCTGATCTGGGAGCCGATCTCCGCCAGTAAGTCTTCTCGCCGCGCAACCAGAACTGCGTGCCCGCCCCGCCGTGCAAGCTCGCGAGCGATCTCAGCTCCGATGCCGGTCGATGCGCCCGTCACCACGACGACCTTGTTCTCGTAATCCCGCGCCGGCATCGATTCAACCCCAGACCAGATCGCAGGCAGCCCAAGAATAACCCACGCCGAAACCGATCAGAGCGAGCCGTTGACCTTCGCGAATTCTGTCTCTTTCGACCCATTTCTGAATGGCGATCGGAATCGTGGCGGACACGGTGTTGCCGACGTCCTCAAGTTCCACCACCATCTTGCCGTCGGGGATGCGACATCGCTTCGCCAGATGCTGCAACATGTACTTGTTGGCCTGATGGAAGACGTACCAGTCGACGTCATTCAGCGCCAGTTGCGATTTCGCCAGCAGCGCAGACAGGGCATGCGGCACCGTGGTGATTGCAAACGTGAAGACCGCTGGCCCGTCCATGAACAGATTGTCCGCGGATCGCGTACAACCGGATTCGTCCGTCCGTTCTACCGCGGATTCGCGCGAGCGCGGGCTCCGCAGGCCGCCGGCGGGTACGATCAGTTTCTGGGACCCTTTCCCGTCGGTCCCGACCACGAAGTTCCCTATGCTTCCTGAACCGCGACCGGTCCCGATCAACGTCGCGGCGGCCGCATCGCCGAAAAGGACGCGGACCATCCGATCTCGGGGATGAATAAACTTGGTGTAGGTCTCCGCCGTGATGAGCAGAACGTTGCGGGCCATCCCGGCATCGACCAGGCACCTGGCCATTTGCAGGCCGACCACGAATCCCGAGCAGCCGAGATTGAAATCCAAGGCCCCGACGTGCATTCCCAGTCCGAGCCGATCTTGCAGGACGCATGCGGAGGTCGGCAGGAAGTAGTCCGGGCTCTGCGTGCAGTAGAGGAGGTAATCAATCTCCGCGGGCGCCACGATCCCTCGTTCCATGAGCCTCATCGCGGCATGATACCCCAGATCGCTCGCCGTTTCGCCCGGTGCGGCGATGTGCCTGGCGAGGATTCCGGACTTCTCGGCCAGTTCGTCTAACCGCCAGTCAGGATTCTCGCGGGCAAGATCCTCGTTCGTCTCGACACGGTCCGGCAGGTAATACGAGATGCCTAGTATGGCCGCGCTCATGGTCAGTCCTCCAGGGCCTTGCGGGCCCGGAGGCGATCCAGCAACTCGCGGATCGAAGTGAAGTTCCGCAACTCTTCGTCATTGACTGAAACGTTCAGTGCCTCGTCCATCGCGGAAATGATCGAGAGGTGCCCGATGGAATCCCACTCCTCGACCGTCCACGGCGTGTCAGCCTCGGACAGCGATCCCGGAGCTCTCCCGAGTGCCTCGCAGACCAGGTCGAGGAACTCTGCGGTTTTCATCCTCGCGTTACTTCCTTTCCACTCGGGTGCGACGCCGGTCGCTCCTTCGGTCTGGCACCATCCTGCCCGCTCATGACCGGCGAATGCTCATGACGGGGAACGGCCGGGCCAGGTCCCATGGAGGAGGCCCGGCCGGCCCAGTCGATCAGTGCACGTCGCGGCCAGGCAACAAGGTATTCCGTTGGAACATACTGACCCTCCCCGAACGCTTTTCTCCGCTTGGCTGAATACATCAGGGCGTCTTCCCGCGAGGTCTGGCTGCAGGGCCTCAGATAGATCAGCCTCCCGCCGTTCTCCGTGACCATGGTTCTCAGATAGGCGAGTTCCGGGCTGATTCGTTCCAGCGCCGGGTCGAAGAACCAGCTCGAACCGAAAAGCCCCTTCACACCGGGATTCATCTCCAGGAGCCGTGCGACCCTCGCGTAGAACTGAGCCCATCCGGCCGGATGGAAGAGCACCATCGCTTTCGGATCACGCGAGTCCGTATGCATCTCGTAGAGAGGCTTTATCCCACCGAGATGAAAGGCCAGAAAGCTGAGCGATCCTAACAAAGTACCGGATCTTATCGTGAGGAAGTACCGCCTGGGAAGCCCGTTCAATTCGACCTTCTGCACCCCAGCCGGAATCAGTCTCAGGGTGCAGATCGCCAGTTCCTTGCTGAAGTTCGGATACAGATAAAACCCTGGGGAATCGGCGTCACGGACTATGTTGCGGGCGATCCTGCTGAAATTGTCCGCAAAGAGGGACTTGATGTCCTCCGGTAGATTGGTGGCCTGGAGCCTCGCCATCGAGCGGAGGATCAAGGTCAGCATGACACCCTGGTGATATCGCTCCAGGCCTCGTTCGCCGACCCGCTCGCTGATGATGCGACCGATCTCCTTGACCGCCGGGCTGATGTGAGAATAGCTCGCGATCGCCGGATACTGGTCGAGGCGGCGGACGTAATGATCGAAGGGACATTCGATCAGAAGCCTTTGATCAAACTCGGAGATATGCCCACCGAGCCTATCCAGAGCCGCTGCGACCGTATCCGGGGCAAGTCCGGCATGGCTCGCCGCCCGCGATCTCTGCTGAGAGGGAAGTTCGCGGTCAGAATCGGGAACCTCGCTTACCATGGATGCGTTGCCAGCTCGGGAAAGAGGTTTCGGGCGAGCCTTTTTCGTGCCTCGTGAGCGACCACCATCTT
>JBKQPS010000331.1:0-6706 GCA_052144915.1 Spirochaetia bacterium
AGGTAAGAGAGCCCGTTGACCGAATCAGGATTCGCGGTGTTGTTGAGGAAATTGTCGATGAAGTTCATCGAAAGTGTTCCGCTGAACTGCACGCCGCCGGTCCCGGTGTCAGACGCAGCCTGTGCGAAGACAGACGCCGCGATCGGCAGGGACAGGAAAACCAGCACGAGTTTCTTCACGCGTCACCCCCGCGGGGGAAAGATACTTCCCCCACTTTCCCCGCGGCCAATGGAATCGCCGCCGCGCGGTACTCTCACCCTGCAGCGTGCGGCTCTCATCCCGCCGCGGCCGCACCAGCGCCGAGAACGCGTTCGACTTCCTCTGCGATCGTCAGACAGGAGGTGAGGCCGGGAGATTCCATGCCAACCAGGTTGACGAGGCCGGGGAGCCCGCGGCTTGTCTCCTCGCGGATCACGAAATCCCGCAAGGGCTCGCCAAGCCGGTAGAGCTTCGGCCGGATTCCGGCCATGTCCGGCGAAAGGTCACCGGCCTCGAGGAACGGGAGAAACCTCGACGCCTTTGCGAGAAACTCTTCCCGGTGCGCAGGATCCACGGAGTAATCGCCGCGCACCGCGCTGACGGAGTTCGGGCCAATCTTCAGGCCTCCGTCGAGGCCAAGGACCGCGTGCGCGCCGAGGTGAACCGGCGAGGGAACCGGGTACACCAGGCGCGCGAGCTTCCCCCTGTGCCGGGAAGAGACGCGGAAGTACTCGCCCTTCGCGGGATGGATGCGATACCCTGCCGCATCGATATCGATTCCGGCTGATTGGGCAACCCGGTCCGCATCGAGACCTGCCGCATTGACCACGCATTCGGCGTTCAGGCTCATCGACTCCGTGTCGGCGTCCGTCAGCTCGGCGACGAATCCCGCCCCTGTCCAGGTCACGCGGTGCACGTCGCACCGGTAGCCGAACGTCACGCCTCGCGCCGCCGCCGATTGCTGCAGGGAGGTCATGAGCAGGTGACTGTTCACGATTCCGCTCTCGGGGCTCAAAAGCCCGAGGACGCCGCGCACGCAGGGCTCCAGTTCCCGCAACTCCCTTTCATAGATCAGCCGCAGGCCCCGGACCCCGTTCCTTCTGCCCTGGGAGAGGAGATGCTGGAGCACGCGCGCTTCCTGGTCGTCCACCGCCACGACGATCTTGCCGGTCTTCCGCGCCGGGATCCCGTCCTTCTCACACCTCTCGTAGAGAAGGGGATTGCCGCGGACGCACAGCCGAGTCTTCAGGAGGTTCTCCGGGTAGTACATGCCGCAGTGGATCACCTCGCTGTTGCGGGACGAGGTCTCACGTCCGAAGCTCTCGTTCCTCTCGGCCACCACGATGCTCCTGCCCGGCCGCGCCAGGCGCTCGGCGATCGCCAGCCCGACGACCCCGGCGCCGACGATGAGGATGTCGACCTTGTCCATTGGCATCAGTCCGTGAGCTTCGTTTCGATCCTTCGATCCGGGATCAGCCACATCAGGGCAACTATCAGGTAGATCCCATATGAAATCCAGTGCTCGACGCGCCATGTGCCGAATATAACGCCGCGGCTCTCACAGGGTCATGTTCGTGTGTGCGACGGCGCGGCGCGTGGCGCGGACCAGCCGTCCGAGGGCTCGCTCATCGATCCGGTCGCACGCCCAATTCCAGTGGATCGAGACAGTCTCGCCGGGCTGGAAGCCGTCGAGGTATCCCCTCCCGTCGATCTGTCTCAGAACCCGCACCACCACGGGCGTCCCGAGTGCGAGGGCGCCCCGCTGGAGGATCAGGGGGGCGCGCTCGACCACGACCTCTGCCCCTTCCGCGAACAAGACGCGTCCCCAGCTGATGCGGCACTGGTCCATGCGCTCCAGGGCGGCAGTGGTGCGCTCGTCGCGCAGGAGGCCAGCCCTGCGGTACACGTCGAAGACGTGGAAATTGTGGTGCGGCTTCGCGCCGGCGGGAAGAACACTCGTCATCCACGAAAAATCCTGCCTCTTCATGCGGGGCCGGAAACGGGCCAGGAGTGATTCGAAAAAGGGAGCCGACGCCACGCGCTCCAGCAGCGCGTTTCCAATCCAGTACGCCTCCACCACGCGGCGGTCGAACGGGTCGGCGATGCCATTCGCCCGGGCGATGAGCCGAAGGTACGGGAGGGCGCCGTCGAACTGCCGCGCGAGCTGCGCGAGTCCCTCGTCTGTCGTTCCTTCCGCGAGATAGCCGAACAGGCCCTGGTGATCGTCGGACCCGCAATAGCCGAGCCGGTTCGGAGAATAGGCGTAGCGGGCGAACAGGAGCAGGCCGGACGTCACGCGGCGCTCCCGTTTCTCGGTCCGCCCGCCGTCCCCCGTTCCTGCCTCTGGCCGATGACGAAAATGCCGAGGACCGCCAGGAGCACGAGCGAGAGGCCGAGCCAGCGGGAGGTGGGTATGGCGCTCCGCGAAGAGACGAGGACGAGCGCGGTCGTGATGATCGGGGCGCCCGCGGGAATCGCGGTCACCGCCGTGGCGGAGGCGCCGCGGAGGCCGAGGACCGACGTGGCGGTGAACGCCAGCAGGATGAGCCCCGTCACCAGGACGAAATCCCACTGGACCGGGGACAGCCCGCGTATCAGCACAAGCCGCCCGGAAGCAGCCACGTACGCGAAGAGCAGGAGTGAGCCAAGGCTCATCTTGAAGGTCATCACGATGAGGGGAGAAACAGACCGCAGGAGGTGCTTCATCAGCACGAAATCGCCGGCAAAGAGCAGGGTTGCCGCGGAAATGAAGATGAGGCCCGAATCGACGCGGACCGCGCTCACCGAAACGCCGAGAGTGAGGCCGACCAGGAGCACACCGAGCGCGGCCCAGACTGCCGGGCCGAAACGCTCTCGCAGGAACAGGGCGGCAAAAACGGCCACGAAGAGGAACTGCGTGTGGTCGATCAGGGATGCAGTGACCGGGGTGGAGATCTGGAGGCCGCGAAAATACAGGGCATAGGAGACGCTCCCGCCGATCAGCGCCACGAGCACGAGAAGGAGCACCTCCGCGGGGGCGAGGCGAATAAAGCGCGTCCGATTCTGAGGTGAGATCGCGAGGGGCAGCAGCAGGGCGATGCCCGCAACGGCGTTCTTCAGCGCGGTGTACAGCGTTGAATCGGCGAACATCTTCACGCCGAGGCTGTTCACGTAGATGGCCACCCCGCTGATCACCATGTTCAGCGCGGCCAGGAGGTAGCCCCGACGAGGATCCACGTCACTCCCTTCGACTCGTTCCCGAAATCGCCCCGCGTTCCTTCAATATACCGCCGCCGGGGCGGAGAGAGCCCACGACGGCCCCCGCGACGATGAGCGCCATCGCCACACCCGCCAGGACGCTCATCCGCCGCCCGCCGACAACTGCCAGGGCAAGCGTAGACAGGAGCGGCGTCAGGTAGGACAGCGATCCGATGACCCGCGGATCTCCCCTCTTGAGCGCCGCGTCCCAGAGAAAGAACGCGGCGCCCATGGGGCCCGCGCCGAGGAGGAAGAGGAAGGGCCAGTCGGCGGCCCGGAGGACGGCAAAACCCCCGATGCCCGTGCGGGCAATGTATATGGCCAGGGAAAGCACACCGGCGGCCAGGCAGAAGGCACCCACCGCGCCGGTCCCGAATGCCGGCAGCCTGATCGTGAGCAGAGAATAGACTGCCCAAGTGAGTGCGGCGGCCGCGGCCAGGAGGTAGCCGGGGAGGGCCGAGAGATCAGGATTGACCGATCCGCCCGTCACGATAAGGGCGGCGCCGGCGAGACCCAGGAAAGCTCCCGCGAGGTGATGGGCCCGCAGCCCGAAACCGCGGAGGATCACGGGCGTCAGAAGCACGATGAGCAGCGGCCAGAGGTAGTTGATGAGATTCGCCTCGACGATCGGGGCGAGCCGGAACGCGGTGAAAAGCATCACGTGGTAGCCGAAGATCCCGCCGATGCCGGCAAGGAGAGTGCGCGCCGGTACCCGCCACTCCTTCACGCGCGCAAGGCCCAGGAGGCCGCCAAGAGAAAGGGCAATGCCCGTCGTGAGGATCGCGGGCAGATGGCCGACGCGGGAGCCGAGAAGCGCGAGGGAGCTCCAAAGAGCAATCGCGCCGCCGGCGAGGAGGAAGGCGACTGGCTTCATCCGACCGGTGAATCTTCGCCTCGAACAGCTCCCAAGCCGATCCCGGAAGTGCCGTCCGTGGTCACGTGGTGGTTCCCTGCAAGTTTCATGCGCGCTCCACGGCTCATAGTAACGAAAGAGCCGCGTCGATCCCACCGGGGCGGCAGGGGGTTCAGGCCGACTCTTCGCCTCGCACGAGGGCCGCTTCCCACCCGAGAATGGCCTTCTTCCTCTGGGGTCCTTCGCCGTAGTTGCCGAACTCCCCCAGCTTGCGTATCACGCGATGACAGGGAATCAGGAACGGGATCGGGTTGCTCCCGACCGCGTTCCCTACAGCCCGCGGGGCGTTCGGCATGCCGATATGCCGGGCGATGTCCTCGTAGGTGACGGCCTTGCCGAAGGGAATGCGGATGAGCGCCTCCCAGACCTGGATCTGGAAGTTCGTGCCCCGGACGAACAGGTGCAGCGGACCAGGCTCGTGCGGAGCGTCGAAGGTGAAGATCCGCCGTGCAACCTCCGCGGTGGCTTCCGCATCCTGGTTGAGCCGGGCTCCCGGCCACCGCGCCTGCAGGTTTCTCACCAGGTTTCCCTCCGGCGCTTCCTGGACAAAGGAAAGCCCGCAGATGCCCCGGTCCGTGACGGCGAGGAGGCAGCGGCCGAAGGGTGAAGGATGAAAGCCGTATCCGATCGACAGCCCTTCACCGCGGGATTTCACCTCCCCCGGGGTGACCGCCTCACAGCTGACGAAAAGCTCGTGCAGCCTCCCGGGGCTGGACAGACCGGCGTCGTAGGTCACGCTCAGGACGTCCCGCGACTCCTGCAGCAGCCGGCGCGCGTACTCCTTGGTCAGGAACTGCAGGAAACGCTTCGGGCTGATCCCCACCCAGCGGCTGAACAACCGCTGAAAATGGAACTCGCTCAGCCCTGCGGCATTCGCGATTTCCGCGAGAGAAGGCTGCCGGAGCACCTCCGTCTCGATGAAGCGGATCGCGCTCTCGACCCGCCCGTAGTCTTCCTCAAGCTGTTCCATCGACGTCATTCTGGTTGCTCCAGTGCCAATGTACATCGGCGGCGCCGCTGCGCAACCCGATTCTTGCGGTGCGGAGACTTGAAGTGTCCTCAGTTCGAGGTGCGTCAAATCGGGGAAAGGAGACAAAGATGACGCCACAGAAAATCCTCGGAATGACGATTCTGCAGTTCATCGGGCTCACGGCGCTTCCGATCGGGCTGGCGCCCGGAAGTTCAGCGTGGGCGCAGGACGCCGGCGGGGCCGGCGCACAAGCCGGTGCGCCGGACGCCGCCCCGCGGCCGTGGTACGACCTGCGGATGATGCCGGATCCGATCCTGGACCAGGTACTTCTCTTTTACCTCAGCGAAGCGCGCCACGGCATGACCGACATTGGAGAAGTCCTCGACACCGCGGGAAGGGTGCGCGCCGACGACGAGCTCAGCTGGACGCGCGAGTGGTTCAAGACCGCGGAGCGGGTCCGCGCCATGGCGGAAGCCGGGGAAAAGGCAGGGCACCCGCGGGGTGCAGGCGCCGCGTACCTGAGGGCCTCTGCATACTACAGGGCCGCCCTCCATCGGCATCCCGACCCTTCGGCACCCGAGATACGGCAGATGGCGGAGAAGGAAGTCGCCTCGTATCTCAAGGCAATCGCGCTCCTTTCCTACCCTGCAGAGCCGGTCAGGATTCCGTACGAAGGCGCCACGCTGCCGGGCTATTTCTTCCGAGCAACCCGCGCGACGGGAAAAGCGCCGCTGCTCATCGTTCACCAGGGTCGCGACGCCTGGGCGGAAGACGACACGTACCTGGCGCAGGAGGCGGTTGCCCGGGGCTGGCACTGCCTCCTCGTGGACGGCCCCGGGATGGGCCAGACCCTGCGGCTCCAGGGTCTCCCCTTCCGGCCGGACTGGGAGAAGGTCATCACGCCGGTCGTGGATTTCGCCATCCGGCAGCCCGGAGTGGACGCGCGCCGGATCGCCCTCATGGGCCTTTCCATGGGAGGAGCCCTGGCGCCCCGCGCCGCCGCGTTCGAAAAACGCCTGAAGCTTCTCATTGCCAACCCCGGAGTGTACGAATGGTCGCGAGTCGTCACCGGTTTCATTGCCGAACGGTTCCCCCAGGCCGTCGATCTTCCCGAGAAGGACCCGGGTTCGTTCAACGCGCTCATGAACAAGGTGATCGAGGAGAACCCGTTCATGAGGTGGGGCATGAGGGACACGATGTGGAAGCACGGATGCGCGACACCCGCCCAGCTCATGGTGGAGCTGAAAAAGTACACGAACCGCGGTTTCGCGGAGCGGATCACGGCGAAAACCCTCGTGATCGACGGCGAAGCAGAAGAGTTCGGCCAGGCAAAGGAGCTGTACGATGCGCTTCGCTGCCCAAAGGACTACATGCTCTTCACCGCGCGGGAAACCGCCCAGCTGCACGTGCAGACGGGAGCGACTGCCGTCGCCAATCAGCGCATCTTCGACTGGCTGGAGGACAACCTGTAGCCAGGGATGGCGAAGGCGGCCGCCTGTAGTCTTGTCACGCTCCCGCCCGGCGATTACCTTGGGAGCCGAGGTACGTGCTCGGGAGGAGCAGATGATACGCTACATTTTCGACCCCGAGGTGATCCACGAATGCGC
>JBKQPS010000332.1:0-2625 GCA_052144915.1 Spirochaetia bacterium
GCCGCTCGATTCGTCGGACACTTCCACCGAGGATGCACTCCCGTCGGGCGCCGAGACTTCGACAGTCGCCGTTTCGCCCTTTTTCAACGCACGCAGGGGGAGGGCAAGGGGCGCATACTCGTCGACCTGGCCGCCGGCGGGGAAGTCCGGGAATCGTATTTCCAGGGCGATCGAGAGAAGGGGAGAATCGTCGCGGAAGGAATACTCGATGCTGACAGCGGCGCCCTCCCTGCCATCGATACGAAGCTCCTCCCGCAAGCCTGTCCCCTGCTCGCTTTCAAAGGAAAATGAGCTCACCGTGCGGTACGACAAGGAGGATCCGCCTGCGCGGACGAACGATCGGGCGGGACGCACCGGCATCAACTCGATTCCCTTGCGGGTGATCCCGCTGAACCTCCCTCCCTGGAGCCTCACGTCGAAGCCGCTTCCGGCAAGCGTGACTTCACCCAGCATGTGGGCGACCAGCCGGAGGTGCCGGCGAGAATCGATGTCGCCCGCCCGCGCGTCGGCCGGGGGTCCGTCACGCGTCGACGCCATCTGCCCGAGCAGGACGGCGTATTCGTCATTTTTCTTCCTCTTTTTCCGCGACATGCCTGCGGTCCTGTCGAGCGTCGCCCGCAGCCCGGCGAAAGAGAAGGGTTCCCACTCCTGGCGGCCGGCGCCCAACACAGGCCGCGCCGGAAGTGCGGCAGGCGGATCCGCAAGGGGCCGGAATGCGGGCGGCCGGCCGGCGAATAGCCCTTCCGCCCCTTCCAGCAGCGCCCGCACCACGTCCGGGTCCGTCAGACCGGTGAGATCGACCTGCAGGAATATTTCCGCTGGCGAGGCCAGAATGCGCCGCAAGCGCTTCGATTCGGGGCTTCCCGGTACATACGATGCCGCCACGGCCCGCACGAATGGAAGGCACCCGGGCGACGGCGTCGGAACCCGGTCGCCGGCCGCCGGAAACACTCCGACCGAGCGGAAACCGTGGTCTCCATAGAGCTTCCAGACTCCCGGCCTCGCGAGATCCGCGACCCGCGGAATCAGGATCGACGGCCGGATGCCGAGCACGTCCACGAGACCAGTCCCCCAGGGATTCTTCAAGCCCCATGAGACTTCCCGTTCGAGCTCGTCGATGTTGAGAAGAGGATGCACGGCCCCCGCGAAACCCAGCGCCGTGACGGTATCGCCGTGCGCCTCGATGCGCGACCGGAGGGGTTTGAGGGCGGCGGTTCGTTTTCGGAAGGACATGTCCGACGGCAGAGCGGGGAGGTTCCAGTGGACTTTTCGCTGGCCCAGCCACGAGAGCAGGGCGTCCCACAAGGGTGGAACGGCGTCCCAGGAAGAGGCGTCCCACTGAAAGCCCAGGAAGATCCGCCCGCCGTTTGCCGCCGACGGGGCCGCCGCACCCTGAGGCCGAGGTGCCGTTCTTCCTGCGGCCGCCGAGGCCGGCATTCTCGCGCTCATGTCACCTTTGTAGCAGATGAGTCTCGAAAGTCAATCGAGAGAATCGCTCAAATACCTCTTGATGAATCTCAGCTCTTTTTGTATCTTAGCAGCAAAAGCGACCGACACGCTCAAATAATATTCGCGTGACGAAATCAAACTCTGGGAGAAGGAAAGGGGAGAGAAATGGCCAAACAACTCCGTTTCGACGAGGACGCACGTCAGAAGCTCCTGCGCGGTGTGGAGAAAATGTCGACAGCGGTGAAGGTGACCCTGGGACCCAAGGGCAGGAATGTCGTGCTGGACAAGAAGTTCGGCGCTCCGACCGTGACGAATGACGGAGTCACTATTGCCAAGGAGATAGAGCTGGAAGATCCGCTCGAGAACATGGGCGCGCAGCTCCTCAAGGAAGTGGCGACCAAGACCAACGACGTGGCGGGTGACGGAACCACGACCGCAACGGTTCTCGCGTACTCCATGATCAAGGAAGGCCTCAAGTCGGTCGCCGCGGGGATCAACCCCATGGACATCAAGAGGGGCATTTCCCAGGCGGTGGCGATCGCTGTGGAGGACATCAAGAAGACCGCCAAGGACATCAAGGAGAAGGACGAGATCTCGCAGGTCGCGGCCATTTCTGCCAACAACGACCACGAGATCGGAAACCTCATCGCGGACGCCATGGAGAAGGTTGGCAAGGACGGGGTCATTACTGTCGAAGAATCCAAGAGCATGGACACGAATCTCGAGGTCGTGGAAGGCATGCAGTTCGACCGCGGCTTCACATCCGCGTATTTCGTCACCAACCGCGATACCCAGGTGGCAGTGCTGGAAAACCCGTACATCCTCATCCACGACAAGAAGATCTCCGGCATGAAGGACCTGCTGCCGCTGCTGGAGAAGATCGCGCAGGCCGGCAAGCCGATGCTCGTGATCGCCGAAGAGGTGGAGGGCGAGGCCCTGGCGACACTTGTCGTGAACAACCTGCGCGGGACTCTCGCCGCGTGCGCCGTGAAGGCGCCTGGGTTCGGCGACCGCAGGAAGTCGATGCTGGAAGACATCGCGATCCTGACCGGCGGCCAGGTCATCGCCGAGGAGCTCGGCCTGAAGCTCGAAAACACGGAGATCTCGATGCTCGGGCGGGCCAAGCAGGTGAAGGTGGACAAGGAAAACACCACCATCATCGAAGGCGCCGGCAAG
>JBKQPS010000333.1:0-3305 GCA_052144915.1 Spirochaetia bacterium
GCTGGAGCCGGCCTCGCGAATCGGCCATGTCCCGCTCATCGTCTGCCGCAATGTCATGATCTACTTCGACAAGCCGACGCAGGCGAAGCTGGTCGACGGAATCTTCGCGCGCGCGCTCCACCCCGACGGGTACCTGTTCATCGGTCACTCCGAGAGTCTCAGCGGCTTCACGAAGCGCTTCGCGTACGCGTCGAGCCTGAAGGCGCCTATTTATAGAAAGAAAAACGCAATGGAGGGAACCCCGTGATCCGCGTCATGGTCGTCGACGACTCCGCGCTGGTTCGCAGAATTGCTGCCGACATACTCTCGGCAGATCCCGAGATCAGCGTTGTGGCCACCGCCGCGCAGGCGGAGTTCGCCCTGCCGAAGCTGGACAAGGAACGGCCCGACGTCATCACGCTGGACCTGGAGATGCCCGGCATGGGCGGCCTGGAAGCCATCCGGCGGATCATGGCGGTGCGGCCGACGCCGATCATCGTGCTGAGCGCCCACGCGCAGAAGGGCGCCGAGCGTACCCTGCAGGCGCTGGACCTGGGGGCGGTGGACTTCGTGCTGAAGCCCTCCACGTCCCTGTCCGGGGGGATCGACACGGTGGCCCGGGAGCTCACCGAAAAAGTGAAGAACGCCGCGCGGATCGTCTTCCCACCCGCCGCTGTCGGCACCCCGCCCGCCGCCGCGCTCCCGTCTTCACCCGCCGTGACAAGGGCGCGCCCCCCTGCGTTTGCCGGCGGCACGGAGTGCGAGCTGGTGGCCATCGGCACCTCCACGGGAGGCCCGGTGGCGTTGAAGACCGTGCTCACCATGCTTCCCGGAGACCTGCCGGTGGGCATCGTCGTGGTGCAGCACATGCCGCCGGTATTCACCAGGGCGTTCGCCGAACGCCTGGACGGATGCTGCGATCTGTCCGTCAAGGAAGCGGAGAACGGGGATGCCATCACCGCCGGCCGGGTGCTGCTCGCGCCGGGCAATTGGCATATGACCGTCTCGAAGTTCGGCGCGGAACCACGGGTCATGCTCAACCAGGGAGACAACGTGAACGGTCACCGCCCATCGGTGGACGTGCTCATGCACTCGGTGGCAATGGAGTACGGCAGCAGCGCGGTGGGCGTCATCATGACCGGTATGGGCAAGGACGGAGCAGAAGGGCTGCGGGAGCTGCACCGCCGGGGCGGACGGGTCATCGCGCAGGACAAGAACACCTCGGTGATCTACGGCATGAACAGGGAAGTGGTGCAGAACGGGAACGCCGACGAGGTGGTGCCGGTGGAGGCGATTGCGCGGAGGATCGTCGAGGCCCTGCAGAGCAGGACCGCGGCAAGGAAGGCGATATGAAGCTGAGAGAGCAGTACTACCTGGACAACATCGGCAACCGGTCGCAGGAGATCGTCTACGAGGCGATCGAGCGGCTGGTGGCGGAAGGAAAGGCGATGTGCACGTGCGAGGAGTGCGTGATGGACCTGGCGGCGTGGACGCTGAACCACGTCACCCCGCGCTACTACACGTCGCTCCTGTCTCCCTTGAACCCCGACCCGTCCCTGGAGCGCAAGGTGCGCGTCGAGGTGGACCTGGCGATCGCCTCCGGCCTGAAGAGGCTGCGGGTGCATCCCCACCACGGGTGAATGACAACGGAGCAATCATGCGGATGCAAGGCAGGAGGGGACTTGTGACGCAGGGAATCGGCCTGGAGGTGCCGCCCCCGGGCAGGCAGCCGAAGATCCTGGTCCTGGAGGACGAGGCCCCGGTGCAGGCCCTGGTCCGGGCGATGCTGAAGATACGGGGCTTTGCCTGCGATTCGGCGGCGAGCGTGGCGGAGGCGAGGAAGCTCATGGGGCACGTGTGCTACGACGTCGTCCTGGCCGACGTGCACCTGCCGGACGGCTCGGGGCTGGAGCTCGTCGAGGACGCCGCGGCCGAGGATCCCCTGCTGATCGTCATGACCGGCAGCAGCGACATCCAGACCGCCGTGCGCGCGATCCGCAACGGCGCGATCGATTTCATCATGAAGCCTTTCACCGTCGGGCAGTTCCTTCAGCGCGTCGACAAGGCGCTCCAGGAATGGAGGTCGCGGGAAAGGCTGCAGGGATACGCCGGTGCGCTGGAAAGGCTGGTCGCGATGAAGACGGAAGAGCTCTCCCGCACTTCGCGGCAGATCGACGAGGTCCGCGATGCGACGGTGGCGGCTCTCGGGGCGGCGCTCAACCTGAAAGACCACGAGACCGCCGACCACTGCGCCCGGGTGTCGCAGAACAGTGTGGCGCTGGGGTCGCTGCTGGCGCTGTCCGACTTCGAGCTGCAGAACCTCAAGTGGGGCGCATACCTGCACGACGTGGGCAAGATCGGCGTGCCCGAACAGATCCTGTTGAAAAGCGGCGCGCTCGACCCCGAGGAGCGCAGGATCATGGAGAAGCACCCCGTCCTGGGGCACGCGATGGTCCGCAACATCGATTTTCTCGCCTTCGCCACGGATGTGGTTCTCTGCCACCACGAGAGCTACGACGGCGGCGGGTACCCGCGCGGCCTGCAGGGGGAGCACATACCGCTGAACGCGAGGATATTCTCGATCGTGGACACCCTGGACGCGATGACCTCGCACCGCCCCTACCGGGCGGCCCTCCCGTTCTCCGCGGCCGTCGCGGAGCTGAGAAAGAAAGCGGGGTCGATGTTCGATCCCGAGATCGTCACGGCATTCCTGGCGGCGCCGGAGCCGACCTGGCTGGTCCAGGGCGGCCTCGCCGTCCAGGCGGAAAGAAAGGAGTAGACGCATGGAAGCAACAAAAACACTGAGGGACACAGGCGAGCTGCGGCAGTTCATCAGCTTTTCGGTGGGCGAAGAGGAGTACGGGCTGGAGCTGCTGCGGGTGAAGGAGGTCATCCGCGTCCGCGAGATCACCTGGCTGCCCAAGGCGCCCTCGTTCGTCAAGGGAATCATCAACCTGCGCGGCGACGTGATCCCCATCATCGACCTGCGGGACAAGTTCGGGTTGGAGCCCAGCGCGCAAACCGCCGCGACACGGGTCATCGTCGTGGAAGTGGAGGGGCGGCTCATGGGCATGGTGGTGGATTCCGCGAGCCAGGTCGTGCGCATTCCCGCCGACCAGATCGACCCCCCGCCGCCAGTGCTGGGGGGGTTCTCCCAGGAGTTCATCACCGGGGTAGGCAAGATGGAGGACAAGCTGGTGATCCTCCTGAACGTGGACGCGGTCCTCACCGTCGATGAGAGAATCGCCCTGACGGCCATTGACAACGCGATCACCGGCGCGCAAAACGGCGACTAGCATGACCGCTGCTGCTCCTCCTGTGGGCGT
>JBKQPS010000334.1:0-2839 GCA_052144915.1 Spirochaetia bacterium
TCGGCCGCAGCGTGGCGCTCAAGTTCCTGCCCGAGGAACTGGCCCGGGACCGCAAGTTCCTGGAACGCTTCCGGCGCGAGGCGCGCGCCGCGTCCGCGCTCAACCATCCGAACATCTGCACCATTCATGGTATTGAGGAGCAGGAAGGTCGGCCCTTCATCGCCATGGAGTGCCTGGAAGGTCAGTCGCTGCGCCAGCGGCTCGCCGCCGGAGGGCTGAAGACCGAGGAAGTGCTGGAGTTGGGGATTCAGATTGCCGACGGGCTGGAGGCGGCGCACGCCAAGGGCATCGTCCACCGCGACGTCAAGCCCGCGAATATTTTCGTGACGAATCGTGGCCAGGCCAAGATCCTGGACTTCGGTTTGGCGCAAGTAGCTCCGCCGTCCTGGGGGGCTGCGGTTGGCGGCCAGCAGTCGGCGCTAGAAACTGCCGCCGAAGAGTCGCTGACCAGCATGGGGCTGGCGGTGGGCACGATGGAGTACATGTCTCCGGAGCAGGTGCGGGCCGAGGAGTTGGACGCGCGCACGGACCTGTTCAGCTTTGGGCTAGTGCTCTACGAGATGGCCACGGGCCGCCGCGCGTTTGCGGGCGACTCGCCGGGCACGATCTTCGCCGCGATCCTCCACGAGGCTCCGACGCCACCTGTGCGTTTGAATCCAGAGTGTCCTGCTGAGCTGGAACGCATCATCCACAAGGCGCTTGAGAAGGACCGGGCGCTGCGCTACCAGCATGCGTCGGAGGTGCAGGCGGACCTGAAGCGTCTGCGACGCGACACCGAGAGCGGACGAATCACAGGGCGTCTCAAAGCCCCAGGCGAAGAATCAGCCGTTCCACCTGCGCGCTTTCGTCGTGTCCCCCTGCTATTGGGCATGGCGGCTGTAGTAATTGTCCTGCTGCTAGCCGGACTTTTGGTTTACCGCCGCCCGCAAACGCGTGTAGCCGCACCTTCCGAATGGCTGCAGCTCACGTATTTCACCGACTCGGCAACCTCGCCAGCGTTTTCGCCGGACGGGCGCATGTTGGCCTTCATCCGCGGGCCAGACACTTTCATTGGGCCCGGGGAGATCTATGTGAAGATGCTTCCGGACGGCGAACCCGTGCAGCTCACCCATGACAGCCTGGCGAAGATGAGCCCGGTGTTCTCTCCCGACGGCTCGCGCATCGCGTACACAGTAGCCCCTCCATTTGACACGTGGGTGGTACCTGTGTTGGGCGGAGAGCCGCGCCGCTTGCTGCCCAACGCTTCCGGCCTCACGTGGATTGACGGCCAGCATCTCCTGTTTTCAGAGATCAAAAGCGGCCTCCACATGGCCGTGGTTACAGCGGCCGAGAGCCGCACCGAACACCGGGACATTTATGTGCCCCCGCGGGAAAGAGGCATGGCTCACCGCTCGTATCTATCGCCTGACCGCCAGTGGGTACTGCTGAGTGAAATGGACAATGGCGGATGGCTGCCCTGCCGGCTGGTCCCCTTCGATGGCAAATCCTCCGGGAAACAAGTGGGGCCGCCAGGCGCCGGTTGCACCAGCGCTGCCTGGTCGCCCGACGGAAAGTGGATGTACTTCACCTCCGATGCCGGAGGCCGGTTCCATATCTGGCGGCAGCGGTATCCCGATGGCAAGCCGGAGCAAGTAACCTTCGGCCCCACCGTAGAGGAAGGCATTGCGATAAGCCCCGAGGGGCGGTCGTTCGTGGCGTCGATAGGCATGGAA
The DNA here is from genome assembly GCA_052144915.1 of Spirochaetia bacterium. Taxonomy (GTDB): domain Bacteria; phylum Spirochaetota; class Spirochaetia; order SZUA-6; family Fen-1364; genus Fen-1364. The sequence continues at coordinate 1,713 of JBKQPS010000334.1, forward strand.
GAGAGCGCGATTTGGATCCGTGACTCGAACGGCGAGCGCCAGATCTCATCGGAAGGCTTCGCCGAAGCGCCTTCCCTTTCTCCCGACGGTACGAAGGCTTACTACCTGTTGAGTCCTCGGGGGGGGACCAGGGGCTCGCTCACCAGCGGGGAGCTGTGGGTTGTCGAGTTGAAAGGAGGGGGCTCCGAGCAGGCTCTTCCAGGGTTCGGGGTCACCGGGTACGACATTTCACCTGATGGCAGGCGGATAGTGTTTGCCGCACAGGACCCGCACGGCGAATCGCGTCTGTGGATTGCCTCTCCAGACCGCCGGTTCTCTCCCCGGCAGATTCCCTCCTCCACGAGCGACGACAGCCCGATCTTCGGGCCTGGCGGCGACATCTTCTTTCGCGCGGTGGAGGGCGGTTCCAACTTCATCTACCGCGTGAAGGAGGACGGGACGGGGCGCCAGAAAGTATTGCCGAATCCGATTCTGGGCTTCTTAAGCGTCGCCCCAGATGGCGAATGGTTGATCGCCGTTGCCCCGGTTCCCAATCAAGAGACCTCTGCAACCCTGTCGGCCTATCCCATTCATGGAGGTACGCCTGTTAGGATATGCGGGGGGTACTGCGAAGCTCGGTGGGATCGCGCGGGAAAATTCTTCTACGTGGCGCTTATCCAGATGGCCAGCCACAGTGGGCGCGCGCGGACTTTAGTCCTGCCGGTACCGCACGGCAGGGACCTCCCGCCACTCCCGCCTTCGGGCATCAACTCTCCAGAGGATGTTGGACGCCTGTCCGGCGTGAAGGTCATTGATGCCGTGATCTCGCCGGGGGCCAGCTCGTCTGCTTACGTTTTCACGCGCACCTCCGTCCATCGCAACCTGTACAGCATACCGCTGCCGTGACGTCTCAATTGCCCATCGAGGACACAGGGGTCCACATTCCCCGAGAGCCGATCGCTCGAGCGCTCCGACCTGCGCTTCCAGGGCCTCCTGCGCGGCATAAACTTCCCGCCGCAAGGTCGCCCGCGGCCTTTGGCTCCCCCATTTTTCGGGTCTGCCTCGGACGCGATTCCGTTCTGCAGATGCGCAGTTGTGGAACCGGCCGACATGTACGACAACAAGAGATAACAGCCCTTCCGACTACC
>JBKQPS010000335.1:0-9474 GCA_052144915.1 Spirochaetia bacterium
TCGACTTCCGCGTGGGCTACCAGGAGGGCGGCGATCACGTCGGGGTCGCGGCTATTCGCCGCGGCAGCCATGAGCGGGGTTTCGCCGTGCCTGTCGAAGGCCCGGACATCCGCGCCTGCGCCGAGAAGCGCCGTGATCACATCGGGATTCGAGTTGTATTCGGCGGCGTACATGAGCGGAGTCCACCCATCGGCGGTCCGCGCATCGATGTCTGCGCCCGCCTGGAGGAGCGCGGTGATCACGTCGGGATTCGAATTGCCGGCCGCCGCTGCCATCAGCGGTGTCAGGGCCGCCGCGTCCCCGGGCGGGGCTTCCAGCCGGGCTCCGGCCCTCAGGAACGCGGCGATCGCCTCGGGATCCGTATTCTCCGCGGCCGCGTACGTGAGCGGTGTCCACCCTTGCGTGGTCTGCGCTTCGAGCTCCGCGCCGGCCTTCAGGAGGAGTGCGATCGCCTCCGGGCCCCGCGTGTTCACCGCCGCGTACGTCAGCGCGGTGCGGCCCCCGTAGTCCCGGTCCGCGACGCTCGCCCCGCCCCTCAGGAGAGCGCTCAGCGCCTCGGGATTCGGATTGTCCTCCGCGGCGCGCATCAAGGCGGTTCTGCCCATGGTCTCGTCGCGGGCATGGAGATCCGCACCGGCCTCCAGCAGGGCGGTGATCACTTCAGGATTCCTGTTCCCGAGGGCTGCCGCCATGAGCGGCGTCTGCCCATCCCTGTCACGGTCTTCGAGCCGCGCGCCCGCCTTCAGGAAGACGCCGAGCACCGCGGGATTCCTGTTCCCTTCCGCCGCATACATGAGCGGCGTCCATCCATCAACGGTGCGCGCCTCGACGTCCGCACCGGCCTGCAGGAGCGCCGCGGCGACGCGCGGATTCGGGTTGCTCTCCGCGGCCCACATCAGCGCGGTTCCCCCCTCCGCGGTGCGCGCCTCCAGCTCCGCGCCTGATTTCAGGAGCGCCGTGATCATCTCGGTGTCCTGGTTGCTTGCGGCTGCGTACATCAGCGCGGTCCGGCCACCGAGGTCCTGCGCCGCGATGTCCGCCCCGGCCGCCAGGAGCGCTTCGAGGACCGCCGGGTTCTGGTTGTGCGCCGCCGCGTTCATCAGCGGGGTCTCACCGGCCGCGCCTCCGACACGGACGTTGACGTCCGCGCCGGCGCCCACGAGTATTGCGATGACTTCGGGGTCCTGGTTGTTGCCGGCCGCTCCCATCAGGGCAGTCGATCCGTTCTCGTCCCGGGCCTTCACGTCGGCGCCCTGGCGGATTGCCGCACGCACGCTCTCGGGGCTGCCGGTCATGGCGAGCTGGAAAAAACCCGCTGCCTGCGCGTGGGTGGCGGCTCCCAGCAGGACTGCGAGGACGGAGGCTGCGACTGCCCGTTTTCTCACTCTGGTGAATTTACTTCGCGGCATGCGAAAGACAAGCAGGAAACGGCTCCACATCGGCCGGCCGGAAGTGCGCGGGGACAGGCGTCCGGCTGGCTGCGCCGTTGCCGCGCGTGTTGAAGCGAATGGGCGGTCGTGGTACCATCTGCGCATGTACACGAGCATCGCCGAGTTCGTCGAAGACTGGGGCAGGGAGAGTGCCATCAGCCTCAAGGTGCACCGCGCTTTGACCGACGCCTCACTGCCTCAGAGATCGGACCCCGAAGGAAACACGCTCTCCAGGATTGCCTGGCACATGGCCGTCATGATCGGGATGACGGGGTCGGCCGTGGGCCTGGAGGTCACCGCGCCCGCGCGGGGAACCGAGCCGCCCGGTTCCGCCGCGGGCATCGCGGAGGCATATGGAGCCGCCGCGCGCTCGCTGGGGGAGCAGGCGTCAGCACGGCTGGGAGACGAGAAGCTTCCTGCTGAGATCTCGTACTTCGGCCGGTCCCTGCCCCTGGCGGCGGTGCTGCAGTCGCTTGTTCGACACCAGATACACCATCGCGGCCAGATGACGATTCTCATGCGCCAGGCGGGCGTGGTCGTGCCGGGCGTCTACGGGCCTTCCCGTGAGGAATCGGCGGCAATGCGTGCGCGGCAGAAAGGCTAGCAGGGGCAGAACGCCTCCCGCGTTTGACGATGCACGGGACTGCTGACTCACCATTCTATCGCGCGATTTTCGACGCGATTCCGTCTCCCCTGTTTGTCGTTGACGATGACGTGAGGATCGTCGCGTTCAACGAGGCCGGTGCCGCGCTGCTCGGTGACAAGCCCGCCCTCACGTTGAACACCCGGGGGGGAGAAGCCCTTCACTGCATGCACGCGACGGAGACGATTGGAGGATGCGGAGCATCGGAGGCCTGCAAGACCTGCGTCGTCCGCACCTCGGTGAGGCTGACCTGCCGGGACGGGGTGGTCGTCCGCCGTCCACAAAGGATGCAACTGGTCGGTTCCCAGGGTGCGCGTGACATCTACCTCCTCATCACCACGAATCCGCTGCCCGGCATCGACCGTCCCCTCGCGGTCCTGATGTTCCAGGACATCGGAGAGCTGGTTTCCACCCAGGGACTGGTGCCGATCTGCATGCACTGCCGCCAGGTGCGCGACGGGCCAGGCAGGTGGGCGTCCATGGAGGCGTACCTGAAGGACCACTTGGACCTCGACCTGAGTCACGGCCTGTGTCCGGACTGCCTGAAGAAATACTATCCGGATCTCGCCGGCCCGGACCCCGGCTGAGACGAGCCTTGCTCGTGCTCCCGCAATTCTACAGCCGTGTTCCCTCCCGGGGCGCCGGAGACCTGATCCGAAAGCTCGTGACCGACACGATCCGCCTGGGGCTCGACCTCCGCTCGTGGAGGGCCGGCTTCAAGGCGCTGAGGATGCCTTCCCTGGTCATCGCCGGGTTTTCGTGCGCGCTCGGCGTCGTTCTTGCCTACCACGACGGCCGCGGCGACCTGCTGAACGCAATTGCCGTGATGGTCGCCGGGGTCGCGCTCCAGGCGGGCGTGAACCTCGTGAACGATTTCTTCGAGTTCCAGCAGAGAAAAGTCGATGACAAGATCTCCCGCCTCGGATTCTCCCGCGAGGATCGCCAATTCCTCGAGGTGCTCATCTTCCTGGTCGGCTGCGCCTTCTTCGGGTTCACGGGGCTGCTCGGGCTCTTTCTCGCGTGGCGCGCGGGATGGCCCGTCCTCCTTCTCGGCCTGGCGGGCTGGATGGGAGGTTTCTTCTACACCGGTGAGCCGCTGAACTACAAGCGGAGAGGTCTCGCCGTCGCCCTGGTGTTCTTTCTCATGGGCATCATCATGATTCCCGGCGCCTACTTCGCGGTCTCGGGGCACTTCTCATGGGGATCCGTCGTGGCTTCGATACCAGTCAGCTTCCTGATTTCCCTGATTCTCCTGGCAAATGAGCTTCGTGACTTCGAGGCCGACACGCGGTTTGGCATCCGGACTCTGGCCGTGCGCATCGGGTACCGCCGCTCCGTCGTCGTGTACTGTGCCCTGCTCGCCTGTGCCTACGCCAGCCCGGCAGCGCTGTGCGCCGCGGGCAGCTTCCCGCATCTTCGCCTGATCTACCTCGCCGCCCCGGCGGCGGTTCCCCCCTTTCTCTTCATGCGCCGCCCGCCGGGACGGAGAAAAGGCATCATCCCTGTTGTCATGCTCCATCACCTCGTGTTTGGATTACTGTACTGCCTCACGTATTTCCGCTAGGAAGGAAGAGGACCCAATGCGAACAATGCGTTTCACCGTGATCGTCGGGGCGTTCCTGCTGGCCGAGGCCGGTCTGCTCCTGGCGGACACGGCGGCCCCGGAGCTGAAAATCGGCCTCATGCCCGCGTACAACTCGATCCCACTCGTCGTGGCGGAAGCAGGGGGCATTTTCGAGGCCCAGGGAGTTACGGTTTCCCTCGTGCCGTTCAACGGGCAGCTCGAGAGGGAGACCGCTCTCCAGACGGGCGCGCTCGACGGGACCGTCTCGGACCTCATCAACGCGATCCAGTCCTGGGGGCACGATTTCGGGGCCCGCGTGACCTCGGTCACCGAGGGAAACTTCGCGCTTCTCGGGTCGCCCGGAGGCCCCCTGCGGAGCCTTGCCGACTGGTCCCGGGGCCCGCGCGTGAGGACGGGCCTGCTGGAGAACAGCATCGTCTATTACCTGACTGAGAAGATGCTCGCCTCGGCGGGCGCGGACACCTCGCGCCTGGAGCTGGTGCCGATCGTGCAGCTTCCGGCCCGCGTGGAGATGCTCCTGGCGGGCAGGGTGGACGCGGCTTGCCTTCCGGAACCGCTTGCCACCCTCGCCGTTGCACGCGGAGCGCACCCGCTCGCCGATTCCGACGGCATGGGAACGACGCCGGGCGTGCTGCTCTTCACGAAGAAGGCGCTCGCCGCGAAAGCGGCGCAGATCGCCGCCTTCTACCGGGCCTACGACGCGGCCGTGGACGAGGTGGACGCGCGGCCCGACGACTACCGGCAGGCCATCGTCGAGGGCTGCGGCTTCCCTTCGGCCATCGCCGACGTCATGAAGGTTCCCCGGTTCCATCACGCTTTTCTTCCCCCCGACTCGCTGGTGACCGATGTGGGAAACTGGATGGTGCGCAAGGGGCTGACCGACAAGAGGCCCTCCTATGCGGATATCGTGGCGACAGGCTTCCTCTCCGACCATGCTCGAGCTCCGTGAGTGCAGCGCCGCCTACGGCGCGCGGGCCGCGCTTTCGTCGGTCAGCATCGGGGTGGACGACGGCCGCACCGCGTGCGTCGTGGGTCCGAGCGGCTGCGGCAAGACGACGCTGCTGCTGCTCGCGTCGGGGCTGAAGAGGCCGTCCGCGGGCGAGGTGCGCTTCGACGGCAGCCCTGTTTCGCCCGGAGACAGGCGCGTCGGCCTGATCCTGCAGCAGTACGGATTGTTCCCCTGGTTCACCGTGCAAAACAACGTGGAGCTGGGGCTGAGGATCCGAGGCGTTTCTGCCTCTGAGTGCAGGCGCGCCGCGGCGAGGGAAATCGCACGGGTCGGGCTCGGGGGTTGCGAATCCCTGTTCCCTCGTGAGCTGAGCGGCGGTCAGCAGCAGCGGGTCGCGATTGCGCGGTCCTACGCCGTGGCGCCGCGGCTTCTCCTCATGGACGAGCCCTTTTCCGCGCTGGATGCGATGAGCCGCGAGTCCCTCCAGGATCTTCTCCTTCTGTCGGCAGGGGAGTCGAAGGCTTCGATTCTTCTCGTCACGCACAGCATCGAGGAAGCCGTGTACCTCGGGCGCGTGATCTGGGTCCTCGGCGGGTCACCGGGGAGAATCGCGGGCTGCTTCGAGAACCCTCGGCAGGGATCTCGAGAGTTTCGCCGGCAATCGGAGTTTTTTCGGCTTTGCGGCGAGGTCCGCACCCTCATGGAACAGGCCAGGACGGTGCGATGAGCAGGAAGCACGCCGCGGGGGAAAACTTTCTCGGTGCAGCGGGAGGTCTGCTCGGACTCGTCGTTGTGTGGGGGGGACTCTCCCTGCTGGTCCCGGGGGCATTCATCCCGTCTCCCGCGGCCGTGCTGCTGCGTTTCCTCGCTCTCTTCCCCGGCTCTCTTGCCGCGCATTCGGCCGCGAGCCTTGCCCGGGTGGCTGCTGCCCTGGCCCTGGCGCTTCTCACCGCTGTTCCCGCGGGAATCGCGATCGGGAGAAGCCCCGCGCTCGGCAGGGTGCTTTCGCCCGTCCTGTACGTCCTGTACCCCGTCCCCAAGATCGCCCTGCTGCCCGTGCTCCTGCTCCTGTTCGGTCTCGGTGACTCCTCGAAGGTGCTGATCGTCTACCTGGTGCTGTTCTTCCAGGTGCTCGTGGCGGTCCGCGACGCCGCGCGCGAGGTCCCGCCGCAGTACCTCCTCTCGATTCGCTCGCTGGGAGGAACGCGCCGTCACGCGGCACGCTACGTCCTGTTTCCCGCGCTGGTGCCCCCCCTCCTTTCCTCACTGCGTCTCGGGGCGGGCACCGGGCTCGCTGTCCTGTTCTTCTCGGAGACCTTCGGCACGAAGGTCGGCCTGGGATGGTTCGTGATGGAGAGCTGGATGCGGATGTCCTACGTGGACATGTTCGCCGGGATCTTGTGCCTCGGCCTGCTCGGCCTGGCGATCTTCCTGTGCATCGACCTGCTCCAGCGTCGGTCGCGCCGCTGGCAGGCCGACTCACCGCGGGGGGAGATCCGGTAGCGCTGCTGCGCGGCATCCCCCGCGCGGCATCCCCAGTTGACACTCTCGGTTCACTCCGCAAGGATTAGTGGATTCCCCAAAGGAGAAATATGCCAGACATAGTCCGCATCGTCGTTCTTGGCGGTGGGTACGGCGGGGTAGAAGCGGCCAAGGTGCTGGAACGCGAAGTCGGGAAACGCAACGATGTCCAGATCACCCTGATCGACAGGAACTCCTCCCAGACCCTCATGACCGAGCTGCACGAAGTGGTCGGCGGGAGGGTGGAGCCCGATTCGGTGCAGATCAGCTACCGCAAGATCTTCGGGGCGCGGAAAGTCGCGCTCGTGACGGACAATATCCGCACCGTCGATTTCCCGGCGCGCGAAGCGATTTCCGAAAGCGCGCGGTACCCCTATGACTACATCGTCATCAGCGCGGGGGGCGAGCCGGAGTACTACGGCCTGCCGGGGATCAAGGAGCACTCATTCCCCCTCTGGTCCCTGGAAGATGCCCTGAAGCTCCGCCGACACATGCAGGACATGTACCGCAGGGCGTCGGCGGAACCAGACGCCGCGAAGAGGGCGGAAATACTCACGTTCGTCGTGGCAGGCGCCGGGTTCACGGGCGTCGAGCTCGCCGGGGAGCTGATGGACCAGCGCCGGGTGCTCTGCGGCCATTTCCACATCGACGAGGGCGAGGTCCGCATCATCGTGGTCGAGGCGCTGGACGCGATCATCCCGAGCCTTCCCCTGAGGCTCCAGCAGAAATCCCGGCGATACCTGGAGCGCCGCGGTGTCGAGTTCATGCTGCGCACCCCGATCATCGGCGCGCAGCGTGACCGGGTGCTCCTGGCCGGGGGCAAATCCATCGCCACCCGGACGTTCGTCTGGACGTGCGGCATCCAGGGATGCGAGTTCGCGGCGAACCTCGCCGTGACGAAGGGCAAGTGCTCCAACCGCCAGTGCCGGTTCGCCACCACCCAGGGAACCTGCGGCGTGAAGGACTGCACCTTTTCCAAGGACCGGTACATCGAGGGAAAACGCGGGCGCCTGCTCGTCAATGAGTACATGCAGAGCCCGGACTATACAAATGTGTACGTCGTGGGTGACGTGGCATGGTACCTGGAGGGCAGGCGCGTCATGCCGCAGATTGTGGAAACCGCCGTGCAGACCGCGGCAGTTGCCGCGCACAACATCGCCGCCGAAATCAGCGGCGGCGAGATGAAAAGCTTCAGGTCCCGCTACCACGGCATCATGGTCTCCCTGGGCACCTACTCCGGCGTCGCGCACGTCATGGGCGTCTCACTCAGCGGCATCTTCGCTATCGCTGTCAAGCACATGATCAACGTCGTGCACCTCTTCGGCGTCGCCGGCGTCAACCAGGTCTGGGAATACCTGAAGCACGAGTTCCTCGAGGTGAAGGACTCGCGCTCGTTCATCGGTGGCTTTGCCGCGTACAGGGTGCGCAGCTATTGGCTCCTGCTCCTGCGGCTGTGGCTCGGTTTCATGTGGGTCGTCGAGTCGACGAACAAGATCACCCAGGGGTGGCTCGACTTCACCACGGGGAAGAGCCAGACCGGTTGGATGTTTTCGCCGGGCGTGATCCAGGCGGGTCTGAAGAACGCAGCCTCCGTTCCCCTCGCGGTGGCTGCCGCCGCGGCCCCGGCGACAGACGCCACGAGCGCCGCCTCGCAGGCGGTTGGAGCGGCCGCGACGTCGGCCAGCACAGCGGCCGCGGCTGCCAGCACCGGCGCCACCGCCGCAGGCACGACGGCCGCCGCGACCAGCGCCGGGGTTCTTGCGGCCGGAGCAGCGACCGTCGATGCAACCTCGGCGGCGTCCGCGGCACCGGCCGCCGCAGGAGCTTCGTCCGCGGCGGGACAGGCTGCCGCGGGGACTGCGGCCTCTGTCGGAGCGTCCGCCGGCGCGGCAACCCCCGCCGCTCACGGACCCTGGCTGGACACGACGAAAAATATCCTCGACCCCAACTGGGGGATCGTCACGTGGTTTCGAAGGTGGTTCATGGACGGGATCTTTTCGCACATCCCGTACAACTGGTTCCAGGTGATCATCGTCCTGACCGAGCTCCTCGTCGGCCTTGCCCTTTTCGGCGGCCTTTTCACCTGGTGGGCCGCCGCGGTGTCGCTGGGCCTCTGCATCATCTTCACACTCAGCGGGATGTTCGCATGGAACCAGCTCTGGTTCTTCTTCGCCGCCATCCTGATGCTGGGCGGCGCGGGGCGGGCTTTCGGTCTGGACAGCTGGGTCGTCCCGTTCTTCAAGGGGTGGTGGAACGGGACCCGGCTGGCGAAAAGGACCCGTTTCTATGCCGACGAGCCGACGAAATAGGACATGAGCAGGTTCTGGGCGGGCCATCCCGAGCTTTCCGGCGAGCTGGAGCAGGTGCGGCAAACGATCCTGAACCAGGCCGCCCGCGACGAGCCGAGCGTGGGGGCGGCGATCGACCAGCTCCTCGCGTCCAGCGGGAAGATGCTTCGCCCGGCGTTCGTCCTGCTCGCTTCCCGTTTCGGTTCCCCCGACAGGGATCGCATGGTCCGCATCGCCGCCGCGGTGGAAATGCTGCACATGGCCACGCTGGTGCACGACGACATCATTGACGCCGCGCCCTTGCGCCGCGGCGTGGCATCGCTGCAGGCGCTGCGCGGCCCGCGAACCGCTGTCCTGGTCGGGGACTGGCTTTTTGCGTCCTGCTTCTCGATGATTGCAGACCTTGCGACGGATCAGAGCGGCCGCGCGCTCTCCCATCTGGTCGCCAGGATCTGCGGCAGCGAGATCCGCCAGGCCGCGGACAAGTATGTTCTTCACACCAGCGTCCGCCGCTACCTGCGCAGGATTGCCGGGAAGACGGCGGCGCTCTTCGCCCTCGCGTTTCACGTCGGGGCGGAGGAGAGCGGCTGTTCGAAAGAGCTGGTGTCGGTGCTCCGGCGGCTGGGATACAGCCTCGGGATGGGATTCCAGATCATCGACGACATCCTGGACATTACGCGCGACGGCGCGGAGACGGGGAAACGGTCCGGCAGCGACCTCTCGCAGGGAATATTCACCCTGCCCGTCGTCATCGCCCTGAAATGCGACGACGGCCGGCTCGCGGCGGCCCTGTCCCGTGGACAATACAGCAGGCGGGCCGCGTTACGGGCGACGCGGATTGTTCTGGCGGGAAACGGCGTCGCCGGCGCGCGAGCGGCGGCGGAAGCCTACACGGACAGGGCGATCCGCTCGATCGACCGGCTTCCGCCGCAGCCGGCGCGCGAAACGCTGCGCGAGGTAACGACCCGGCTGCTGTCGCGCACGTACTGAGCGCGGCGCATCGCCGGCGACTTGCTTGACGACGGAAATTCCCGCGGGTACTATTCCCTTGGAGCAAA
>JBKQPS010000336.1:0-3358 GCA_052144915.1 Spirochaetia bacterium
GATCATCCGGGGGAGCAAGAACTCACTTTTTGCGGCCATCTACGCCACCCTCAGGTCGTTCATGGAAGAAGAGATCAAGAAGACCTACGAAGGCGTGGATATCGGCAAGGTGGCGCGCGAGCACCAGGAGTTCGTGGACACGATCAAGACGGGAGACGTCGAGAAGGTCCTCGACCTCCACCACGCGCACATCCGGAGCATCAAGCTCAAGCTGGAATCCATGATCGGAACGAACGCGGTCCCGCCCTAGAAGCCCTTCAGCCCGAGATACTCCATCTCCGAGACCACCGCTGCCAGGGACTCGGCGCCGACCAGTTTTTCGACCATGTGCAGCGAAAGATCGATGCCGGCGCTGATTCCACCGGACGTCATGATTCGAGTCGAGGCCTGCACGAATCTCCGCTCCGTGACGACTTCCGTTGTCGGCGACAACTCCTTGAGCTGATCAAATGCCGTGTGATGCGTCGTCGCCGGACAATTCCGAAGCAGCTCGGCCTTGGCCAGCAGCAACGCCCCGGTGCATACGGAAAGAAGCCACTCGACCTTCGTCGCCTGCTCCCTGAGCCATGCGATCAGCAGGTCGTGCTTGAGAAGAGGCCGTGTCCCATACCCACCCGGCACTACCAGGATGTCAGGCTGGGGACAATCTCGAATGGAGTAGCGCGGCGACACGGTGAACCGTCCCCGCGCGGCCACCGGCGCGTGCGTGACGCCCACGTTGTAGACGTAGAAGGCGGGCGGCTTTGTCGTGTCGGCGGCAACATTGAATACTTCATAGGGTCCGGCGAAATCCAGGACCTCGACGTCGTCGAAGACAAGGATCGCGACGTTGCGGGGGTTCGTCATATGAGCCGCGCCAGAGTCGAACTGGCGACCCACAGCTTAAAAGGCTGTTGCTCTGCCAGCTGAGCTAGCGGCCCGGGTGCGGTGGAAATCTAATGCCTTGGTCATGCTTTGTCAATTCAGAGGGCAGATGGAGCGAGCGGTGACTGGCGCGCGCCCGTTCCGGAATGCGCTACCATCGGATCGCGGCGTCGAAGGTCATCCCGGACAGGGGCTGCTCCCCGACGTATGTGCCGAGCTCACGGGTGAACACCGCGAAATTCAAGTCGAAGACGAGAAACTTCAAACCGCCGCCCAGCGTCAGGGAGCCCTGGTTGAGTCCCGTGCGGAATGTGAACGAGGAAAAGAATTTCGTCTCGATGCCCAGGTGCAGGAGCGTCCAGACAGAGTCGGTGCCGGAAAGGCCGCCGACGATGTTGCGCATCTCGAGACTGAATGTCGGATCGATCGTGTTGTTGAAAGTGCCGAAGTCGGGGTGAAACGACACGCCCATCCCGATATCCATCGGAATGACGTACTGGTCGGAGACGACGCTTCCGCTGGACGGGAACTGCAGCGACGACGCGAGGGAGCTCGTGAGGACGCTGAACGGCGTGGTGTTATACCGGAACTGCGTTCCGCCCAGGTCCCGGATGGAAAGGCCCACGTTGAACGCGCCCAGCTCCGCGATTGCGCCGAGGTCCACGCCGATGCCGACCCCGTACAGCGCGGGGGCGGCGCCCAGCTGGGACAGCACGCTCCCGCCGTCTGACAGGGCGTTGAGGATTCCCACCGCGACGGTGTTGGTGAGGAGCGCGTGGACGCGCACCATGGGACGCACGTCGCCGCCGACATGGAGCCGGAAGCCGCCGACGTCGAATGGAACGGAAAGACCGGCGATCAGGCCAAGCGTTCCGGTGAGGTCACCGGTGGAGGCGAGGTAGCTGGGCCCGCTCAGCACGGAATCGAGGATGAAGGACGCCCCCAGCCCCAGACCGCCGCCGACGTAGCCGATGCCCCACGCGCCCCCCGCGCCGACTCCGCCGCTGGTCACCTGGTTGTCGAGGAAAGAAGAAATGGACGCCGGCGTGCTGGTGCCATGCAGGAGCTGTCCGGCGAGACCCGCGAGCTGGCCGGGGTTTGAATACATCCAGACACTCGTCGAGCTCAGCGTCATGCTGCTGGGGTCACGCGAAAACCCCGCCGGATTGTTGAACAGCGAGTCGTACCCGCGGGCATCCGCGATCGCGGACCCTCCCCTTCCCAGGACTTCGGGGCTCATGGGAACGAAGGGGATCTCGTCATACGTGTTTGCATATGCCGCGCCGGCTCCCAGGAGGAGCATGAGCAGGGCGACGAGGCTGATCGGGAGAAACGTCTTCCTCCTCCCCATGGCCAGCCTTCGCCTATGGTATGCCGTGCGCATGAATTTCTTTTCCCCGTTATCGTCTTTCATTATAACCCATGCCGGCATTGAAAACCACGCTTCAGTCGACGAAGTCCACGAACCGGGCAGTGCAGTTTAGGTCCACTTTCGTGATCACCGCGCGCACCACACGCCCCGGCTCCATCAGTTCCCGCGGCGCTCCTTCGACGAAGACCTTGAGGTAATTTCCGGAAACTCCGAAGGCGCGCGCGCCGGTCTTCGCTTCCAGGAGCACATCGACGCCCCGGCCCAGCCAGCGCCGCGCATACGCCGCGGAATGCTCCCGGGACAGGGCGGTCAGCGCACGGGCGCGCGCGCGCCGAACCCGTTCCGGCACGACAGGCTTCATGGATGCGGCCGCCGTGCCGGGTCTCGGAGAGAAAGGGAACACGTGGAGGGCGGCGAAATCCAGCCGCGAGATCATCTCCCTCGTCTCCTGGAAATCCTCCTCCGTCTCTCCGGGAAATCCGACGATGAAGTCCGCGGCGATGAACGGGTCTCCCCGGGCTTCCCGGAGGCGGCGAACGCTTTCAATGACTCTGTGCGAAAGATAGCGGCGGCCCATTCGAGGCAGGATGCGGTCCGACCCGGATTGCACGGGAATGTGGAAGTGAGGACAGATGCGCGGCTCTGCCAGGACGTCGACGAGTCCGGGAATGATGGACTCCGGCTCGATCGAGGTCAGGCGAATGCGTGCTGCCGCAGATTCCAGGAGCCGGCGAAGGAGACCCGAAAGATCGGTGCCGCCGTCTCGCCAGGCCGAGATGTTGACGCCGGTGAGGACGATCTCCCTCCTGCCCTGGCCTTGGAGGGCGGCTGCGCGGCGCAGCGTCTCCTCCAGCCCCAGGCTGACGGACCGGCCCCGAGCCAGCGGGACCCTGCAGTAGGCGCAGTGACAGTCGCAGCCGTCCTGGATCTTCAGGAACGCGCGCGTGTGGAAAGCGGGCGCCGTGACGGTCAACGCGAACGGGTCTGTCGGCTCACTCGACTTGAGGACGGCGGCCAGCCGGGCGCGCGGCTCCTCACCGGAATCCAGTGCTTCCGCGAGGATCCGCGGAAACGCCAGGAGCCTCGATTTCATGGACTGCGGAACCACGATGACGCTGGCTG
>JBKQPS010000337.1:0-16355 GCA_052144915.1 Spirochaetia bacterium
GCGTCGGCGGCGATCCCCAGGACCAGCTTCCTGTCCAGCCCGAGGGTGTCGGAGGGCAGGAGATTGTGCGTGACGAGCACGGACGGCTCGCGGATGTCGGACAGGCGCGAGCGGGTCGTGTACAGCAGGTGGTCCAGGACCCGGTTACCCGCATCCGTGAACTCCACGGTCCGTTCCCGCAGGTACTGGCTCTCGGATTGGGCGAGCTTGCCGGTCATCTCCTCGACGATCTGGAGAAAGGCCCACTCGACGTTCCGGCGGGCGGCAGAGAGGGATTCATGCACTTTCTCCTTCAGCTCCGGATCGTCGAACATGAGGAGCTGCGCCTCGAAAAGGGCCCCGTCCCGGCCGGCGACGAGCTCCCGCACCTCTGCCGACGCCTTTTCCAGCGCGGCAATGAATCTCCCGTATTCGGATTCGACCTGCGAGCTGGAAATGTCGTAGCGGGGGACGGAGGCCCTGTCTTCCAGGAACAGGAACGCCTTCCCTCGCGCGATTCCGGGGGAAGCACTTATTCCCGTGAACTCCATCATGCGGCGTGAGTATAGCGGTATTCAATGGCCCTGTCAAATTGACCGATCATTGGATAGTAGAAATGGCGACGAAAAAGGTTTCGCGGACGCGTTCCAGCCCCGCGCGGCACCGCGGGTTGGGGTTTTTGTTCTGGCTGTGCCTCGCGGGAATCGCGGTGGCGGTCGGCGTCGCCGCGCGCGAGCCGCTGAAAGCGGCTTTCGCGCAGCTCAGCGGCAAACCGGGCACCGTCGCGGCGCCCGTGCGCGAGCCGCCCAGGGTCACCGTCGCTCCTCTCACGGAAACGGAGCAGCTGCAGAAGAGCCGTCCCACCGTTCCCGCCGCGCAGCCCGATAGGACACCGCAGCCGAATCCCGCGGAGAAGACACCGACATCTCAACCGGAGAAACCCGCCATGCGGAAGGCGCGGCTGTACTTCACCTCGGTGGATGCGGCCGGAAAGATCCAGCTGAAAAGCGTCATCCGTCCGATCCCGGCGAGCGACTCGCCCCTGCGGGACACCCTCGAGGCTCTGCTGAAAGGTCCCTCCGCGCAGGAGCTGAACCTGGGGCTCATCTCCATGATTCCCACGGACGCGCGCGTGCGCGGCGTGACGGTCAAGGGCGACACCGCCGTCGTGGACTTCAACGAGAGCTTCCGCTTCAATCCCCAGGGCCTGGACGCGATGGCCGCACAGCTGCGCCAGGTGGTGTACGCGGCCACGGAGTTCCCGTCCGTGAAGAGCGTCCAGATTCGCATCGAGGGGACGACGGTGCGCTATCTCGGCACCGAAGGAATGCGGCTGGACGCGCCCCTCTCGCGCGCGTCATTTCCGGACTGACCGCAGGAGAAGAAGGAACTCGATGTTCCCCTTGCGCCCCGCGATGGGTGAAGGCATCTCCCTGTCCACGCCCACGCCCTCCGCGGCAAGACGCTGGACAAGGTCCTCGATGATTTCGCGCGCGACGCCCGGCGGACCCACGACCCCGCGAAAGCCCTCGAGCGGCCTCCGCAGCTCGAACTGGGGCTTCGCGAGAAAGATCCCCCAGCCCTCGGTCGTGAGGTCGAGAATATGCCGGGCGGCACCCTGCAGAGATCGGAACGAGAGATCGGCGACGGCGCGCGCGGGAGGAGGGTCGAAATCCCGGCGGCCCAGGCCCATGACGTTGGTGCGTTCCATCGCCCTCACGCGCGGATCCGTTCGCAGGCGCCAGTCCAGCTGGCCCTCGCCCACGTCGACCGCGTAGACCATCGACGCGCCGTTCTGCAGGAGACAGTCGGTGAAGCCTCCGGTCGAGCAGCCGGCGTCGATCCACGCGGTTCCCGCGCACTGCACGCGCCAGGCATCCACCGCGGCCTGGAGTTTTTCTCCTCCCCGGGAGACGAAGACCGGTGCCGGGCGCACGCTCACCTCTGCGTCGGGGAGCACCGGTGTTCCCGGCTTCACGACAGTGCGGCCGTCCACCGACACGTGCCCGCGCAGGACCCGGGCGCGAAGCTCCTTCTCGTCGCTTCGGGGGAGAAGTGTCTTCAGAATCTCGATGAGAGGGATTTTCCGCGACGCCATCTCAAACCGTCGACAGCTGCCGAATCCTCTCGATCTTCACGGCAAGGCCGGTGGAAAGGTCGATTTCCAGGAGCACGCCCTGGATCTCCGCGCGGGAATTCTGGACTTCCATCTTCAGCGGCATCTGCGTGAGGCTGCGGGAGACCGCCGTTTCTTTCTTCATCCCGATGACGCTGTCGACGGGCCCCGTCATGCCGATGTCGGTGATGTAGGCGGTTCCGCGCGGCAGGATCCGCTCGTCGGCGGTCTGCACGTGCGTGTGTGTTCCGACGACCGCGGACACCTCCCCGTCCAACGACAGGCCGAGGGCCTCCTTCTCGTCGACAGACTCCGCGTGAAAGTCGACGATGGCCGCCTTGACCCGGGACCGGAACTGCTTCAGGAGCGCCTTGCCGACCTGGATAGGATCGCGGAGCGGGGACAGGTTGACGCGTCCTTCCAGGTTGATGACAAGGACGGCGGTGTCGCGGACCGTGACGATGCAATGCCCCTTGCCGGGAATCGCGCCCGGCCCTGCAATCACCGGGTAGTTCTCGGGCCGAAGCAGTGTGTCGCTGGTCTGGAGGACGGGGAAAATGTCCTTCTTCTGCCAGATGTGGTTGCCCGACGTGATCACCTGCACGCCGCTCGCGCGCATCCGCTCGGCAATCTCGGGAGTCAAGCCGAACCCGTCAGCCGCGTTCTCCCCGTTGGCGACGACAAGGTCCGCCTCCAGGCGCCGTGCGAGATCGGGAAGACTCACGAAAAGGGCCCTGCATCCCGGCTGGCCGACGATGTCGCCGATGATGAGGGCCTTCAGCGTTCGCGCGCCGGACGGCATCAGCGCGGGCTAGCGCGCGTACTCGATGACGCGCATCTCCCGGATGATCGTCACCTTGATCCTGCCGGGGTACTTCAATTCACTCTCGATGCGTTTCGCGACGCTCTTTGCGAGCTCCTTGGCCGCATCGTCGGTGATCTTCTCATTGTTCACCAGGATGCGCAGCTCGCGCCCGGCCTGGATGGCGTACGCCTTGTCCACCCCGTCGAAATCCTCGGCGATGGACTCCAGGTTCTCCAGGCGCTTGAGGTAGTCGTCCAGCGTTTCCTTCCGCGCACCCGGGCGTGCCGCGGAAATGGCATCCGCGATCTGCACGATGACCGCTTCCACGGTTTCCGGCTCCACGTCGCCGTGGTGCGAGCCGATCGCGTTGAGAACCTTGGGATCCTCCCCGAGGCGACGGGCGAGGTCCATGCCGACTTCGATGTGGTTGCCGTCCCCGTCCGCCTCCACGCCCTTGCCGATGTCGTGCAGGAGCGCGGCGCGCTTTGCAAGCTCCACGTTCGCGCCCACCTCGGAGGCGATCATCCCCGCGAGCAGCGCGACCTCTTTCGAATGCGCGAGCACGTTCTGGCCGTAGCTCGTGCGGAAGTGCAGGCGGCCGAGCGTACGGATCGCCTCCGGGCTCATCGTGTGGATGCCCACCTCGAAGAGCACGCGCTCGCCTTCCTCGTAGATCGTCTGGGTAATCTCCTTGCTGACTTTCTGGACGATTTCCTCTATACGCGCAGGGTGGATGCGCCCGTCGGAGATCAGGCGGCTGAGGGCCGTTTTCGCGATCTCCCGGCGGATGGGATCGAAGCACGAAATCACCACCGCCTCCGGGGTGTCGTCGATGATGATGTCCACGCCCGTGAGGGTTTCGAGGGTGCGGATGTTGCGTCCCTCGCGGCCGATGATCCGGCCCTTCATCTCGTCGTTCGGCAGGCTCACCGTGGTCACAGTGACCTCGGACGCGACGTCCGTTGCCAGACGCTGGATGGTGGTGATCAGGATGTCGCGGGCTTTCTTGTCCGCAGCGAGCTTCGCCTCCTGCTCGATGAGGTTGATCGTCACCTGGGCGTCGTGGCGCGCCTCGTTCTCGAGGCTCTGGACCAGAAGCTTCTTCGCCTCCGCCCTGCTCAGGCCCGAAACCCGTTCCAGCTCCGCGGCTACCCGCTCACCTTCCTGCTGCAGCGCCGCTTCAGTCTCGGCTGCTGTCCTCTCCCGGTTGCTGACCGCTCTCTCTTGCTTCTCAAGCGACTCAACGCGCTTTTCTAGGTTTTCTTCCTTCTGAAGGAGGCGCCTTTCCGTGCGCTGGAGCTCGATCCGGCGCTCGCGTGTCTCCTTTTCCAGCTGATTGCGCTCGTGCAACAACTGGTCCTTGCTCTCAAGTATCGCCTCTTTCTTCTTCGCTTCCGCTTCCCGGACGGCCTCTCCGACTATCCGGGAGGCCTTCTGTTCGGCCGAGGAAAGCTGCAATCGTGCAAAAAGCCATCGAATTAGCCAACCTAGAAAAACACCAGCGAGAGGAAGAATGAAGTACAATAGTGTGCTCATTTCCTTCCTCCACTAGAGTTGAATAATCATTTATAGCATAAATGAGAATACAGGCTTTGTCAAGCGCAACGGTTCGCCGTATTTCGAAGGTCTTTTTGAAAAAGAAGGACTGAAATCGCTATCTGATAATCATCTTCACGAGCATAACGTTCATTGCAATATCAGTTTCGCCGGAAAACGAAAGAAACAAGAACGCTTCCTGGCCCCTGAACACTGCGGGAATAAAAAGGACCCGCTTCATGTAGCGAACGTCTTCCGGGTCGAACATGTAGCTCAAAAATCTCACTTCCGCGGGGCTCTTGTCTATCGACACGGCCTTTCGCGTCTGCAGGAACTCGGTGGCAAATGCGTCCTGGGGTGCGAACACGAAGGCTTGCGCCGACTTGTCGCTCAAGCCTACAGTGAGGTCAGGGACAAATCCCTGTACCTTCTTCAGGAGCAGCCCGGCGCTCACCGCGGACACGCGGCGCGACACTTCCACGAGTGATTTCATCTGCGTCGTGTGCGTGAATGAACGAGGATACGAGGAGAGGAACTCGTCGTAGTCGAGGCCATTGCGTTTGAGCCGAAGAGGGTTGCTCTTTTCCCGATCGACGGGAAGGCTCTCCTCCGGGGAAGCTCCCCGCTCACCGGTGACGACCTTCGAGAGATCCAGGGTGTCCTCGTCGCGAAGAAGATCGCCGATCCCGCCTGTTCCCGGTTCATCGGGAGGAGGACTCTCGATGGTCGTCCCCTCACCCGCCTCTTTCTCCTCGTGTCGAACGACTTCCGCGGCAAGCTCGCGCAGCGACGCCTCCGGGCGGGTCTCCCGCGCTTTTTCCCCTGACTGGTACACCTCTTCCTTGATCCGGAAGACGCCATTCTCCATCACGATGGCCGATTTTCCCTCCTCGACCATCCGGGTCAGCTCTTCGATCGTCCACGCCTTGATGGCGCCTGCATGGATGAGCGACGCGATTTCCGCGCTCCGTTCGGCTTCCGAAGATGCGGGGCGCGACGCGGGAGACTCCGCCTCGGGTTCCTCCTCCACCGCTTCCAGCTCTTCGATATCGACAGGCCCCCGCGGAGGCGGCCTCCGGGCTCTTCCCGTCGTCGTGACGGCTTCGACTTCTTCCGCCTCTTCCAGCTCCTCGGGTTCTTCCGCCTCGTCGTGTGCCGGGCCGGGAATCTCTTCACCTCCCATGATCAACGCCTCTCCAGTCTCGATTCTCGCCCTCCCGACCTCTTCGGCCGGAGGGAGCATCTCCAACCCTTCTTCGACAGGCAAGGGAGGTAATGGCTGGACTTCGCGCAAAGGAACGAGCTCTTCAATAGGTTCGGCGGCGACAAATCCGCCTTCGGCGGCGGCGTCCCCCGTGACCGACGGAAAATCTGCCCCCTCCACCTTGCTCACTCGTGCATCCTCGCGCCTGGGGATGCGAATCTCCATGTAGTCCGTGATCGCGGTTCGCAGCAGCCCCCGGCCCCGAGGTTCCGGCACCTGCCCTCCGAGGGGGGCGCCCACCGATTCGACCTCTTCGACGGGCCCGGCTTCTTCGATCAGTTCTGCTTCCTCGACTGCCTGACCGACGGTTTGGCGTGCCGCCGGTGCATGCATGCGATCGCGTTCCGATGCCGCAGGCTCCTCGGCCGGTTCAGCCTCTTCGACTGCCTCGGCCTCCTCGACTGCTTCAGCCTCCTCGACTGCCTCGGCCTCTTCGACTGCCTCGGCCTCCTCGACTGCCTCGGCCTCCTCGACTGCTTCAGCCTCTTCGACTGCTTCAGCCTCCGCGACTGCCTCGACTGGCTCGGCCTCTTCGACTGCTCCAGCCACTTCAACTGCCTCGGCCTCCTCGACTGCTTCAGCCCCCTCGACTGCTTCAGCCTCTTCGACTGCTTCGACTTCCTCCAGCTCTTCTGCTTCGCCTTCCTCTTCCGCGGACAGCTCCCGCGCGAGCCGCGACTGGAACGCCTTCGCGCCAGCCTCTTCACGGGAACCAGGACCTTCCGGCGTTTCTTCGACGATCTCCGAGGCGCTGATCTCTTCCACCCGCGGCCCGCGGGACACCGGCGCCGCGCCGGCTGCCGGCAGCACGAAGTTCGCGTTCTGCAGCGCGGTCTGGATCAGTGCTTCGAGGCGGGAAAGATCCATCGCGGGCACGGCGGCCGCGGGCGTCTCGACCCGCCGCGAGATCAGGTCGATGATCTCCCCCCAGCTCTTGTCCATGTACTCATCGATCACGGGCTTTTTCCGGCGCGAAACTCTGCCGATGCCGCGCTGGATCTGCCACGTGATCTCGTCCTTGCGGGCTTCCATTTCGCGGCGCCACTTGCCCCAGACCGCGCCGCCCGGACTCTCCACCAGCTCGGTGATGAGCTGTATCTGGAAGCGCTTCACCCGCTGCCGCAGGACTTCCAGGGGGTCCGAACGGAGATTCATCAGGAGGTAGAGGAGGAGGAAGACGGTAAGGAAGAAGGTGGCCAGCAGAAGCCCCTTCATGGGGTCGGTCATCTCGAAGCGGCGGGAGGGCACGAGCATGCTCGCCACGCCGCCCTGCGAGAGCCGCGTGCTGAACGCACGGAAAGTGGCGGTCGTTCCGTCCGGTGCCTTCAGGGGAAGGGAGGTCACGAACGGGACCGATCCCGTGTTCCGCTCCCAGATCGGGATCAGGGCGTCCGCAATCCCGGGGATCGCCGATGGACCGTTGATCAGCACTCCCGCGTTCCCGACGAGCGACACCTGTTCAACCGGGGATCCCGCGGAGAGCGCGAGCGGTCCAAGAAGATCCCTGACCGACACGTAGAAGATCAGCGTACCCGGTGTCGGCCCCGCGACAGGAACGCAGTACACGAAACGGCCGCGTTCCCCGTCCAGGACGAGACGGGGCGCGTCGGTCGGAAGGACGAGGAGATCCCCCGCGGGGATGTCCTTGCCGTCCTCGTTATAGTTCTTGTAGACGACCCTCTGCGCCGCCTGCTCGTTCGCGTCGAGGTCGAGAAAGGTGCTGTAGAGGATCCTCCGCCCGTCAGAGCCGAGCAGACGGATGCCGAACACGCCGAGCTGCGACTTCGTGTCGGCCCACTGCTTGATCGTCGCGTCCGCCAGATTGGGAGTGAAGGAGGCGGCAACGAAATCCTGCTGCGCGACTTTCTTGAAGCTTTCGAAATTGGCGGTGTGAAAAGACTCGATCACCCGGGCAAGGGCAGAAAGATCCGACATGTAGACGCTCTCGATGCGGGGAAGAAAGAAGCTCGCCTGAAGGACGTCGAAGAGCCCCGAAAACGCGAGCACGGCGAACCCTGCGAACAGGAGAAGCGAAGCGAGGAGACTGAGAGCTATTTTGAGGCTCTGTCGCATGGGATGACGATTTACCTTCTTCTCCAATATCGGCAAAAAAGGCATCGGCCACAGGCGCCCCCCTGCAGGCACCCGACAGAGTGGGGCCTCCGCCGACCACGGCATCAGCCCCGCGCGGTATCACGACGCCCCGTGGCGGCTAGCCTTCCTTGGCGGCTTCCTGTGTTTCCTTCTTCTTGCGCTTGCGTTCCCTTTCCTTGCGGTCGAGAAGCTCCAGGATCACCATTTCCGAGGCATCGCCGAAACGCCTTCCCATTTTCAGGATGCGGGTATATCCGCCCGGGCGCTGCGTGTAGCGGGGAGCAATGTCCTTGAACAGCTTGTCCAGGATGCGGCCGTCGTCGATCGCGCGGGCGGCGATCCGCCGATTGTGGACGGAGTCGACTTTCGCACGAGTGATCAGCTTCTCGGCAAGCTTGCGCGCTTCCTTCGCCTTCGACACCGTGGTCCGGATCCTCTCGTAGCGGAAGAGGGCCTTCGCCTGCGCCCTCAGGAGCGCCTTGCGGTGGGCCGAGTTTCTGCCGAGCTTGTTTATGCTACTCCGATGATCCATTGCCGTCCTTCCCTTCGTCGTCGTCCCCGGCGCTCACGACCGCCGCACCGGCGATGACGCCGCCGGGCAGCTCACCGGCGAGCTGCTTCTTCAGCTGCTTCTTCAGGGCCGAGTAGTCCTTCATGCCGAGGTCCAGCCCGCGTGCCTGGAGCTTGTCGCGGATCTCCTGGAGGCTCTTCTTCCCGAAGTTCCTCGTCTTGGTGATTTCTTCCTCTGTCTTTTTCGTCAGATCGCCGATCGTGCGGATGTTCGCGTTCCGCAGGCAGTTGCTGGAGCGAACGGAGAGCTCCAGCTCCTCCACGGGCGTGTCCAGGAGGGCACGGATGCGCTCCTCGTCCTCGTCCACCTCGTCGTCCCCGCCGGCCTCCGCCTCGTCGAAATTGATGAAGATCGTGAAATGGTCCTTTGCGATCTTCGCCGCCTCCGCCAAGGCGTCATCCGGCGTGATCGTCCCGTCGGTCCATATCTCGAGGATCAGCTTGTCGTAGTCGGTGCGCTGGCCCACGCGCGTGTTCTCGACGCTGTATTTCACCTTCTGGACGGGCGAGAAGATCGCGTCGATGGGAATCGTGCCGATCACCTCGATGTACTTCTCGTTGCGCTCCGCCGGCACGTAGCCGCGACCGAGGTTGATCTGGATCTCGAACTCGATATTCGCCTTGTCCATCAGGGTGGCAAGGTGGAAGTTGCCGTTGATGATCTCCACGTCCGTGTCGACGGCGAGATCGCGGGCGGACAGTTTTCCCCCGCCCTTGGACTCCACCACGATCGTCTTCTCTTCCAGGTCCCCGGCGAGCCTCACCTGCACCTGCTTGAGGTTGCTGATGAAATCCGGCGTGTCCTCCACGACCTCGGGGATCGGCTCGTACTCGCTGGCGATCGTGTGGGGCGAGCCGTCTTCCCGGTACGTCGTGATCTTCACGGCGGAAATGGCGTAGCCCTGGATCGAGGACAGGAGGATCCTCCGCAGCGTGTTCCCGATGGTCACGCCGTAGCCGCGCTCGAAGGGGTACGCCACGAAGCGGCCGTAATTGGCCTCCACTTCGCTGTGCTCGAACGTGATACCCTTGGGCTTCTTGAAGCCCCTCAAGAGGTTCTTGCGCACCATGCGGGACACCTCACTTTGAATACAGCTCGACGATCAGCTGCTCTTTGATGTCGGCGAGATCGGTGATCTCGCTTCTCCGCGGGATGGCGCGGACCTTTCCGACCATCCGGTCCGGATCGATCTCCAGCCAGGCAACGATCCCTGACCGGGAGTACTCTTTCAGGCTTTCCTTGATGGCGGTGAGCTTCGTGCTGGGTTCCCGTACCGCGATCTGGTCGTTCTCCCTCACGAGCTGAGAGGGGACCGAGGCGCGCCGGCCGTTGATCGAGATGTGACCGTGGAGGACCAGCTGCCGCGCCGCCTTGCGGGACGGTGCGAGGTGGAGCCGGTAGACGATGTTGTCCAGCCGCCTCTCAAGCATCTGGATGAGGTTCTCGCCGGTGATGCCCTTGTGGCGCACCGCCTTGCCGAAGAACAGCCGGAACTGCCCTTCCAGCATGCCGTACATTCTCTTCAGCTTCTGCTTCTCGTGCAGCTGCACGCCGTAGTCGGAGATCTTCTTGGTCCTGCTGCGGGGCCCTTTGCCGGGGGCGCCCTTCTTCCGGGTGACGGGGCACTTCTGGCCTTTGCACCTATCACCCTTGAGATAGAGCTTGTATCCCTGGCTCCGGCAGAGCCGGCACTGCGGACCGATGTTCCTTCCCACTGTCTCTTCCTCCCTACACCCGCCGCTTCTTCGGCGGCCGGCACCCGTTATGGGGTATCGGAGTGACGTCCTTGATCGAGCGCACCCTGATACCCAGCACGCCGAAGGCGCGGATGGCCGCCTCGCTGCCGACACCGGGACCTTTCACGAAAACGACCAGCTCGTGCAGACCCTGTTCCAGGGCCTTCGAGCCGGCCGACTCCGCCGTCGTCTGCGCGGCGAACGGAGTCGATTTCTTCGCTCCCTTGAATCCGAGGGCCCCCGCCGACGCCCAGGAGATTGTGTTCCCCATGAGGTCGGTGATGGTCACGATCGTGTTGTTGAAGGTGGCCTGGATGAAGGCCTTTCCTTCCGCGATATTCTTCTTCTTCTCCCGCTTGGTCTTTGCCAAGGTTCTTCCTCCTGATGCGCCCAACCCGCGTCTGGCTGCCTCCCGCGGAAACCCGCGGTGTCTCGCAGCCTTTGGCACAGTCGACGGCACAAAGCACCGGCCCCTGCGGGCGGCCGGCTCAATTGCGCCTCCGCTCCGCGGAGTCGCAGGCTAAACCCGCCCACGCCTTCGGCGTGGTCGACGCCTAAATCCGCCCACGCCTTCGGCGTGGTCGACGCCCTATTTCTTCCTCTTCCCGGCAACGGTCTTCCGCTTGCCCTTGCGGGTGCGGGCGTTCGTCTTCGTCCTCTGGCCCCTCACCGGCAGCCCCCTTCGGTGGCGGATGCCGCGGTAGCAGCCGATATCCATGAGGCGCTTGATGTTGAGAGACACCTCGGTGCGAAGCCGGCCTTCCACCCGGTACTCGTTCTCTATCACCGTGCGCAGCTTGTTCACTTCGTCGGCAGTGAGATCGTTCGTCCGCTTCTCCGGATCGACGCCTGTGCTCGCGCAGATCTTCCGCGCGGAAGTAACGCCGATCCCGAAGATGTAGGTCAGGGCGATGTCCACATGCTTGTTGGGAAGATCCACGCCCGCAATACGTGCCATTCAGCCTTCCTCCTCAAATGCGCCTGGGCGCTTCGCTTGCAGTCACAGTGTCGCCGGCCTACCGCTGGCGCTGCTTGTGCTTGGGGTTCGTGCAGATGATGCGCACGACGCCCCGGCGCCTGATCACCTTGCATTTGTCACAGATCGGTTTCACGCTGACGCGTACCTTCATACGATAGCCTCCGTTCCCGGTTCCACTCTCATTATGCCTAAAGGTTGCGGGCGCGTATCTTGCCCCGCTTCACGATGCCGTCATGGTGGTGCATCCTCAGGTACCCTTCGATCTGGGACATGGTGTCGAGGTCCACGCCAACGAGGATCAGCAGCGAGGTGCCTCCCATGAGGTACGCCACTACCTGGGGAAAGCCGAACAGGCTCTGCACCAGGGAGGGAATGATCGCGATGAACGCGAGAAACAGCGACCCGGGGAGAATGATGCGGTACAGGATCCGCGAGAGGTACTCTTCCATTTTCTCGCTGCGGATGCCCGGGATCGAGCCGCCGTTCTCCCGGATGTGCTTGGAAATTTCCACGGGGTTCAGGGTCACCTGCGTGTAGAAATACGCGAAGAAGATGATCAGAAGCGCGTAGGCCACGTCGTACGCGACCCCGTTCGGCCGCATCCAGGCGGCGAACCGGGAGAGCCACTCGATCCTCTGTCCGAGGCCGTTCGCGATCTGAACGGGGAACAGGAGAAGCGAGGAGGCAAAGATGACCGGGATGACCCCCGAAGGGTTGACTTTGAACGGAAGATAGGTGTTCTGCGCGCCGTACATCCTGCGCCCGATGACCCGCTTCGCGTAGTGCACGGGGATCTTTCTCTGCCCCTGCTGCTCCATGATGACCAGGCCGATTACCACGACCCACAGGGCGAGGACGAGCAGGACGAACACCGGGTTCAGGGTCCGCTGCTGGATCTGTGCCACCAGCGTCCACAGGGCGCCGGGGATGCGGGCGACGATCCCGGCGAAAATGATCATCGAGATGCCGTTGCCGATTCCGCGCCTGGTGATCTGATCTCCCAGCCACATGAGGAACATCGTTCCCGTGGTGATGGAGAGCATGGCCATCAGCGCGAAGGGCAGGCGCCCGATCGCGATGGCATCCGGGATGCTGTTCGCGTACACGGTGACGGTGTACGACTGGATCAGGGCCACCACGACGGTGCCGTAGCGGGTCCAGCGGCTGATCCTCTTCTTGCCACCGTCCTCCTCCTGGATCTTCTTCAGCTTCGGGAACACGATGGTGAGAAGCTGCATGATGATCGACATGGAGATGTAGGGCATGATGGTGAGCATGAAGATCGAGAAATTCTTGAACGCACCGCCGGCAAAGAAGTCGAGGAAGTCCTCGATGCCCAGCGCCCCCGAGCTTCCCATGGCGTCGAAGTGGAGCTTGAGCGCGGCAACGTTGATGCCCGGGACCGGCAGGACCGTCCCCAGGCGATAGATCACCAGTATACCGATCGTGAAGAGGATCCGATCGCGAAGCTCCTTGACACGGAAGATATCGACAAGCGGATTCGCCATTATTTCGCCTCGTCTGCCTTTGCAGCCTGACCGTCTGAGGTGTCCCGCACCTCGCCGCCGACGGCGACGATCTTCTGTCGGGCAGACGCGGAAACGCGTGCGCCTTCCACGATAATCTTCTTCGTGAGCTCTCCCGAGGAGAGGATCTTCACCGCCGTGCCCTTCTTGCGCGCCAGGCCGTGCGCCGCGAGGCTCCGGGGATTCACGACCTCGCCATCGGCAAACCTGTTGAGATCCGCCACGTTGACGACCTGGAACTCCTTCTTGAAAGGATAGTTCGAAAATCCCCGTCGGGCGATACGCCGGAACAAGGGCATTTGGCCGCCCTCGAAGCCCAGGCGGACTCCGCCGCCCGCGCGGGCTTTCTGGCCCTTGGTCCCCTTGCCGGCGGTCTTCCCGTGACCAGACCCTACGCCCCGCCCCAGCCGCTTGTTCTTCCTCTGGCCTTTCGGCGCGCGGATATTGAAGCCTTCCATGTCAGCCAATCTCCTCCACATCGAGCAGGTACGACACGGCGCGGACCATCCCCCTGATGGACGGAGTCGCGTTGTGCTCGACGACCGCATTGATCTTCCGCAGGCCGAGTGCCTTTACGGTCGCCCGGTGCGCGGGCACGCAGCTGATCGTGCTGTGCACCAGCCGGATCCGCAGCTTCTTCCCCGCACGGCTCGCCGCCTCACGCGCTTTCTTCATGACGCTCACCCCCACATATCCTTCAGGGTCCGACCCCGGTTCGCCGCGATCACTCGCGGGTCCATCAATGAATCAAGCCCCTGGAACACTGCCTTGACCGTGTTGATGGCATTCGATGAGCCCAGCGACTTGGACAGGACGTCGCGAATTCCGGCTGCCTCCATGACAGCGCGGACAGGTCCGCCGGCGATGACGCCGGTCCCCGGCGCGGCAGGCTTCAGGAGCACCTGGGCGCTCTTGAACCTCCCGATCACCTGGTGCGGGAGAGTCGCTTTCTTGATCGGGACCCGGACCATGCTCCGTTTTGCCTTTTCGATGCTCTTGCGAATGGCGTCCGATACGTCGTTCGCCTTTCCGAAGCCGTAGCCCACCCGGCCGGCGCGGTCGCCGACCACGGTGAGGGCGGAGAAGGAAAACCGGCGGCCTCCCTTGACGACCTTGGCGACCCGGTTGAGCTTCACCAGCTTCTCGAGAAACTCGCTCTGGCCCCGGTCTCGATCCCTGTTCCTGTCATCCATTGCCACTTGCGCTCTCCCCCTCGGCGCGGTACCCCGCGCTGCTTCGATCCTACAGGCTGATGCCGGCCTTGCGCGCGCCGTCGGCGATTGCCTTCACCTTCCCGTGGTAGCGGTAACCGTTTCGGTCGAACACGGCCGCCGTGATGTTCTTCGCCTTGAGCCTCTCCCCGATGAGCTGCCCGAGCTTTTCCAGCGCCGCGGTCTTGTTCGTCATGCCGCGCTGCTCCTTTTCCAGGTTCGAGGCAGCCGCGAGCGTGGTCCCGCCCGCGTCGTCGATCGCCTGCACGTAGGTGTGCCGGTTCGACTTGTACACCGTCATACGCGGCTTTTCGAGCGTGCCGCGGATCTTCTTGCGGATGCTGGCTTTCCTCTTCAGACGCTTGCGCGTCTTGTCGATGATCTTCTTCATGCGTGTTCCCTACTTGATTCCGGATTTGCCGACCTTGCGGCGCACGTACTCATTCTCGTACTTGATCCCCTTGCCCTTGTAGGGCTCCACGACGCGGAAGGAGCGGATCTCCGAGGCGATCTGCCCGACTTTCTGCCGGTCGGTCCCCTTCACGGTGATCTTCACGTTCTGGTCCACCTCTATCCCGATCCCTTCCGGTATCGGGTACTCGATCGGCGTCGAATAGCCGAGGGTGAGCACCAGAGACTTGCCCTTCACCTCCGCCTTGTATCCGACTCCGGAGATGACCAGGGTCCGTGAGAAGCCGTCGGACAGCCCGATGAGCGCGTTCTTCAGCAGGTTCCGATACAGGCCGTGAAGGCTTTTCGCCTTTCGGGAATCGTCACTGCGCGTGACGACCACCGCGTCTCCCTCCACCGCGACCGCCACCTCGGGATCATAGGCCTGCGTGACCTTTCCCTTGGAGCTTTCCAGGAGCACCACTCCGGGCTGGAGCGACACCTTGACGCCCTTCGGGATCTTGACCGGCAAACGACCGATTCGCGACACTGCCTTCTCCTTGCCTACCAGATGCTGCAGAGCAGCTCGCCGCCGGCCTTCTTCTCCAGGGCCTTCTTGCCCGTGGTGACGCCGAGGGAGGTGGTGACGATGATCGTCCCGAAGCCGTTGAGGACCCGCGGCAGGGTCCGGTACCCCGCGTACATGCGGCGGCCCGGCGTGGAGATCCTCTTCAGCCCGTGGATGACGGGCTCGTTCCCCCCGTCATACTTGAGGAATATCCTGATGAGGTTGCGGCTGTCCTGGGTCACCTTCTTGAACGTCTTGATGTAGCCCTCGTTCTTGAGGATCTTGGTGATTTCCAGCTTCAGCTTCGAGGTGGGGATGTCGACGCTCTCGAAGCGCGCGCTGCTCGCGTTCCTGATCTTCGTCAGCATATCCGCAACGGGGTCTGTCAGACTCATTGTCTCAACTCCCTACCAACTCGACTTCGTGACGCCAGGGAGCATTCCGCTGCTGGCCAGTGAACGGAAACAGATACGGCAGAGTTTGAACTTTCTCAGGTAGCCCCTCTGCCGGCCGCAGACCTTGCACCTGTTGGTCCGGCGCGTGCTGTATTTCTGCTTGCGATTTGATTTCTCGATTGCCGCTTTTCTTGCCATCGTTGTCTCCCCGTCCTATTTCCTGAACGGCATGCCCAGGCGCGCGAGCAGGCTTCTCGCTTCCTGGTCGGTCTTCGCCGATGTCACCACCGCGATGTTCATGCCGCTCACCCGTTCGATCTTGTCATAGTCGATCTCGGGGAAAATGATCTGCTCCGTCACCCCGAGCGAGTAATTGCCGTGCCCGTCGAATGCATTCGGGTTGGCACCACGGAAGTCCTTGATGCGCGGCATGGCGACGTTGATGAGCCTGTCGAGGAACTCGTACATGACGTTTCCCCGCAGGGTGACCATGACGCCGAGATCCATACCCTTGCGGACCTTGAAGTTCGCAATGGACTTCTTCGCCTTCGTCTTGACCACCTTGCGCCCCGTGATCTGCGAGATCTCCTGGGAGGCGGAGTCCAGAAGCTTCTTGTTCGTAATCGCCTCTCCCAGGCCCGTGCTCACAATGATCTTCGAGAGCTTCGGGATCTGCATGACGCTCTTGTAGCCGAACTCTTCCTTGAGGTCTTTTGCGACGTTTTCCGCGTACATCAGCTTCAATCGGGGCTTGTAGCCGGGGGGATCCTTGACAACCGGCGCCCTGGCTTTCTCTTCCGAAGAGCCTCCGCCCTTCTGACCCTTGCCCGATTTCTCCGCCCTCGGCCCTTTTGCGCCGCCCCCGGCGCCTGTCGGGGCGCCTTCCGCCTTCTTCTCCTGCTTCGGACCCTTCGGCGTCTTCGCAGGGGCAGCGGCTGCTTTTTCGACGGCGCCGTCGACGCTCTCAGTCTCCTTGCTCACAGGTCCCCTCCGCACTTGCGGCACACCCGCTTCTTCTTGTCCCCGTCCATCGCGTACCCGATCCGCGTCGGCCCGCACTTCTTGCAGACGATCATGAGCTTGCCCAGGGGAAGGGGCGCCTCCACCGAAGTGATCCCCGCCTTCTGGTTCTGTTTCTTCTGCTTCACGGCCTTCTTCGCCATGTTGAGGCCTTCGACCACGGCG
>JBKQPS010000338.1:0-6466 GCA_052144915.1 Spirochaetia bacterium
ACGTCACGGAGGTCATACCGACTTTTCTGTATCAGCAGGCGTTCGTGAACTTCGACATGGGCTATGCCGCGGGAATCGGCGTATTTCTCTTCCTGGTCCTCAGCCTGACGGTGGGTCCGCTGTACAGCTGGTTGAACAGATGAGGATCCGTCCACGCCATCTCCACCGGGGCCAGGGCGCGGCCCGCGTCGCGGCAATCGCGCTGGTCGTGCTGCTGATGCTCTTCGTGGTGTTTCCCTTTTTCTGGATGCTGACGACATCCGTGAAGCTCGACAAGAACATCATCAGTCTCACCATGTACATCCTGCCGCCGGCGGTGACCTTCCAGCACTACGTCAACGTGTTCGCAAGCGCGCACCTGGGGCGTATCTTTTTCAACACCTCGGTGATTTCTGCCTCCACGATCCTCGCATGTCTCGTGGTGATTACCCCGGCCGCGTTTGCGATCAGCATCCTGCGCCTGCGCGGTTCGGTCCTCATCACGAGGTTCGTGCTCTCCCTTCAAATGATCCCGGGGATCATGCTCGTCGTTCCCCTGTATGCCATTCTGCGAGACTATCGGATGCTCGACACCTACTGGGGCCTCATCGTCAGCTACACGACATTTACAATTCCCTTCTGCTTCCTCCTGGCCTCGTCGTATTACAGAAGCATTCCTCATGAGCTGTTCGAGAGCGCGTTCATCGACGGCTCGACCAGGTTCCAGGCCATGATGCGGATCGCCGTGCCCCTCTCCGCACCGGGGCTGGCCACCACGGGCATCTACGCTTTCCTTCTCTCGTGGAACGACTTTCTGTTTGCGAACACGTTCACCTCTTCCATCACCGCTCGAACGCTCACTGTCGAAGTGAGCCGGCTCATCGGGAGCTGGGGAACGTACTGGGGAGAGCTTACCGCGGGGGCCACCGTCACCGTGCTTCCCGTCCTGATCGCTTTCCTTCTTGCCCACCGCTACATCGTGGAAGGACTTACCGCGGGCGCGGTCAAGGGATAGGCGGTCAGGGCTCTCCCTCTGGAGACATCTGGTCAGCTCAGAGCCGAAGATCGGGGCTGAGGACCCTCTTCATCTTTTCGATGAACTCCGTGTCGCTCATCTCGTGCTTGTTGATGAACTGCACGGTCCCGATCTGCAGCTTCATCCCTTCCGAAAGCTCCACCGGCTGGAGGTTGACCACCATGACGCTCTTGTTCTCGCCGGAAGCGAAGTTGATCTCGATGCGCACGTTGCGGGAATCCATAGCAGCCGGACTCATGAACACGACGAAGAGCTGGCACCCGGTCAAGGCCTTCCCGACCTCCTCCGGCCACTCATTTCCCGGCTCGATTCCTTCGTCATACCAGACGCGATACCGGGCGCCGGCGAGTTTCTTGATGACCCCGAAAACCTCCTTCATGTTCTTGTGCGAGTAGCTCGCAAAAATGTACGGCTTCGTGCCTCTGTAGGCCTCGATGGGAGGCTTGACCTGCGGCGTGAGGCGCGCTGTGAGCTTGCGGAGAGAGAAGCGGGCCCGCGGGACCCGGGCCGCACGGGCAGGAGCGAGGGGAAATTTGCGCGCAGGCTTCGTCCGCGGCCTGGCCTTTCGTACGGTTCTCTTTCGCACTGCCGGCCTGCGGGCTTTCGCCGCGGTCTTCCGGCGTTTCACGGTGAGCTTCCTGCGCTTCACGACGCGGGACGAGCGCTTGGCCTTTCCGGCCTTGCGCCGGGCGACCGATGTCCTCCGCCGGGCCCCGGTCGTCTTCCGCCGGGCCGGCTTTCTGGTTTTGCGCCGGAGGGCGAGCCGGGTCTTCTTTTTCCGGGCCGGCTTCCTGGCGGGCCGTTTCGTCCTCTTCTTTGCAGGTCGACGAGCGGTTCTCCGGGGAGCGTGCTTGGCCTTTCGGCGTGATGCCTTCTTCAGAGGGCGCTTCACTTTCCGCCGGGCAGCCCGTTTCGGTGCGCGGCGGGACTTTCGACGTGCCGTCCTCCGAGCCGCTCTCTTCGGCATGCGCTTCGCCTTTCGGCGCGCCGCTTTCTTCGGGGGGCGCTTCACCTTCCGCCGCGCAGCCCGTTTCGGAGCGCGCTTTGCGGTGCGCCTCCTTGCCGTGCGCTTTGCGCGGCGCTTCGGCACCGCCCTTTTCCGTAAGGCGGGTTTCTTCGCCCGCCTTTTCCGGGAGCTTTTCTTTTTTGCCATGCTCTTATCCCACTTCCGTCTTCCTCTTGATATGGTAGATCCGGTAGCTTCCGAATTTCTTTGGCAGCACGATCTCTCCGACGTATCGACAGTCGAGCGTATTCCTGCGGTCGGCAAGGAGAAGGGACGCGAATGCCTCACTGGCGTACACGTTCCCGGGGCTCGTAATGGGCTCGATCCTGGCCGCCTGGTTCATGTGGAACCCGAAGAAGTTCACCCGGTCGAGGAGCGGCTCCCAGACTCGGTAGACGGGGCCGGCGTGCAGGCCGATGCGCATTGTGATGTCCTTCGGCAGGCCGCGCTTTTCCCAGTCCGTCTTCCGCAGCGTATCGCGCATCGCAATGGCGCATTCCGCGGCGCGCAGCGGATCGGTGAACACGAAGCACACGGCATCCCCCCACGTGTTCCTGTACACCGGCCTCTCGCGGGTCCGGTCAAGGGTTTCCGCGATCGCCGTGAGGAACCCCCCCACATATCCGGGCATCTGTTCTTCCTTCAACCGGCTGTATCCCACCATGTCGGCAAAAAGGATGGCGACGGTCTGACGGTGCGCGGTCCCTCCCCGTCGACCGGTCCGTCGAAGCTTCGACGAGCGATTCTTCGGCAAGCGCTTCTTCTTCGACCCGGCAAGCTCCGTCACAGCGACGGTCGCGGGATCGATCACGATCGTGGGGAAACCGGTTTCCTCCCACATCTCGACGCACTCGGACGTTCCGCCCGGCTTTCCGTTCCTGACCCCGTCCCATACCGCGATGAGGAGCGGTTCCGTCTCGAGAAAACGGCTGCGCAGTATCGCCTTGCCGAGGATCAGGCGGTTAGCGTAGGAGAACAGCAGGTCGTCTCCTCCGTACCCGCCGCGGGTGGCCTGTTCCAGCGAGCCACGGCTCAGGATCTGCTCCGCCCGGCCGGTCCACGATGCGCCCCCGATGTTCACGCTGGTATGGAGAAACTCCTGGCGGTCAAAGGGAAGGACGACGTTGCTCTCGCCTCCCCGCTCCTGGAGACTTTCGTGAAAGAGAACATCGCCCCCGCACGCCGCGGAAGCAAAGCCGATGCGGGCATCGAGCCGGTCCAGGAGAGCGGCGATCTGTTTTTTCACCGCCTCGGCCGCGGCGGGAGGAAAATGGGGGCGCTTCGAGCCGGGGGGGTCGATCATGTGTCCGGAGAAGGCCACGACGGGAGGAATCCGGAGCGCTTCCATCACCTCAGGATCGATTGACATGTAGCGGTCGAGCAGCTTGAGCTGCCGTCGCGTGCTGGCAAGGTTGGCGTAGTTGCGGCCGCTCCTGGCCCGCGCAACCCTGTAGTACCGTGCGGCTCCTTCTCCTGGCGTCCCAGGAGGAGAGAGGCCTCCGCGAGGGAAGCAAGGGTCCAGTAGTCCCGGCGCGCCGGATCCTTCCAGGTGTCCGCGCAGATGCGGATCACCTGGCGCGCAAGGCGCTCTGAAACAGTCCTGTCTCCCATGATCAGGCTGAGGCTGGCGGCATTGATTCCCGAGTAGACGCCCTGGCTCCTTCGGAATGCGCCGATGTACAGCTCCCGCGACCGGGCGAGGTGGGGATGGTCCGCGGCGCCGCCGCCTTCGATCAGCCACATCTCCTTGTGGACCCGGCCGAGAATACCGAGCGTCTCCTCGTCGAAGTGGCCCTTGTTCATCAGCCCGGTGAGAAGGTCCCGCGCGGTGAGAAGGAAGCCGCAATTGATCAGCGAACGGCTGAATACCTGGGTCAGGCGCAGGTTCTCCGGAAAGAACCGCAGCCCCTCCTGGAGCACATCGTGGGCGAACATCGACTGGCCGATCGTGTCCGCAAGCTCGCCGAGACGAATGAAGAAATAGGGATCCTTTGCCCAAACCGACTCGTCACGGGACAGCCACATCTCGTGGATCGCGCTGCCGAGCTGGTCGCGCTTCTGCTCCAGGTACGTCTCGAAGCGTTCCCTGCCTTGTTCCTTCATCCCTTCGGCACTATAACTCCAATTCGGAAAAAGTGAAGTGGAAAGGTCGTGTGACAAAAGTCACTGAAGGATCTTCGTGCGTCCTCTATATTCCAGACAAGAGGAATCGATGAAAGGGAACATGGCGACTTCGGACCGCACCGCCGGCGATGCCGCAGCCGCAGCCTTCGCCCGTCGAGTCAACGAGTCGTGAGCGAAACGGGACGCCCCGGTCACGAACGGCGCTACGCTTCACCCGCCGAAAAACTGCGCGCGTCGCAACGCGTTGCTCTCCTGGAGGTTCCTCGCGTTCTCGACCTCTGCCTCGACGGGATCGTCGCGGAGCGGATGCTCGACGTGGGGACCGGAACCGGGATCTTCGCGGAAGCGTTTGCCGGCAGGGGACTGGACGTCACGGGCATCGACCCCAGTCCTGCGCTGCTTGCAGTCGCACGCCGGCACGCGGCAGGCGCGTTCCTCCAGGGCACGGCCGAGAAGCTCCCGTTCGCTGACCGATCGTTTGACATCGTCATGATGGGCCACGTTCTGCACTAGACGGATGACCGTGCGGCGGCTCTCTCGGAAGCGCGGCGCGTGGCCCGCCAAAGGGTCGCGATCCTGGAATGGCCGTACCTCGAGGAGGACCGGGGCCCACCCCTGGCACACCGTCTGCAAGAGTCGGAAATCCTCTCTCTGGCCCGCGCTGCAGGGTTTTCGCTCATCGAGAAGACGGTCCTCTCCCACATGCACCTGTACCGGCTGACCCCATAGGCGCCGCGTCCCGTGAGCTACATCGACCCGCCGGCACGCATTCCCCTCCTGCTTCGCTTCCTTCTGCGGATGGTGGAAGGGCGCATGGGCAGGAAGCTGGTGGCACAGAGGATCCTCAGCTGGTTCCCGAAAGCGCTTCTCGGTTCCGGCTTCATGGAAAGCCTCACGGCCCACGACGAGCCCGAGGTGCCTCGACGCCTTCTCAGCCTGGTGAGGATCTACACCTCATTCCTCGTGTCCTGCCCGTTTTGCATCGACCTGAACGCGAGGGAGTTTTTGCGCAAAGGGATCACAGAGCGGGAAATTTGCGCCCTGCAGGGCAAGGTCCCAATGGATGAGGTGCCCACCCTGACACCGAAAGAAAGGACTGCCCTGCGCTATGTCGATTGCATGTGCCGCACGCCTGTGGCATTTCCGGCAGAAGCCGTGGAAAACATGAACGCGCACTTCACCCCGCGTGGATTCGTGATCCTGGCCAGCACGTGCGCCCAGGTGAACTTCTGGACGCGCCTCATCCAGTCACTCGGCGTGCCCCCCGCCGGGTTCTCAGACAATTGCGAGCTTCTTCACCTCGACGACTATGCAACGCTTCAGCCGATCACCTCGCCGGCGGCAAGGCTCACGCGGGCACGCGCCCGGACAGGGTTCGGAAGAACGGGCACGCATCCTTGAGGCATTCCCGGTTCAGCGCGCTGAACTCGCAGACCACGGGTTCTTCCGAGGGAAGCGTCAGTCCCATCTGGGTGT
Organism: Spirochaetia bacterium; assembly: GCA_052144915.1. Taxonomy (GTDB): domain Bacteria; phylum Spirochaetota; class Spirochaetia; order SZUA-6; family Fen-1364; genus Fen-1364. The sequence goes on from JBKQPS010000338.1 coordinate 5,622, forward strand.
TCAGGAACGCAGCCGCCTCCCGGAGCGCGAGGAACACGTCCCTCTTGCAGCATCGCGGGCCACCGCGCTCCGCAATGGCGCGAAGACTTTCGGATGTCATCAGGTTCGCCAGGCGCCATTCCGCCCTCGAGAGCGGAGTCGCTCCGGTGACGAGGCTCACGAAAATCCCCGTCCCCACCGCGGCGCCGCAGTTGCCATTGAAGCCGCAGGAGCCTCCCTTGACCTCGCCGGCGCGGGATCGGGCCTTCGCGATCAGGGCGGCTGTCTCCTCGCGCGGCCGGCAGGCAGCGTTCCCCCGCGCGGCGAGCAGAACAGCAGGAACGAGGAAGTGATGCTCAGGCCCATGCATTTTCAACCGGCGATCCTTCATCTGGGTGATGGCCATTGCAACCGGGCGCACCGAATCTGCAGCGGCGCAGAATCTTTCGATCAGGTCATTTGCGGAACCGCTGTGGCAGGAGTCACACACGAAGTGGCCCTCGGCGCAGGCGACGTTCGCGTGTCCCGCGGTGCCGCAATAGGTACAGGTGACGTCCCTGTCGTGCTCAGAGTATACCAGCTCGGCGCCGCACACGAGACAGCCAGATTTGTGCTCCAAGCCATTCTCTCCACCAGCGATCAAAAAATGCGAATCCCGAGGATCGATGTGATGCATCCGCACTGTACTCCGCGAGCCGGCGACCTGCAAGCCTCGCCCGCTGCCGCGGGTTACCGCCTTACCTCCACGGCCAGCGAAAGCTTGTTCACCCCGCTCGTGCGGGCGATCTCCAGCACCCGCACCACCAGGTCGTAGCGCACCTCCTTGTCCCCCATGATGATCACCGGCGCATTCGCCCGCTTGCCCA
>JBKQPS010000339.1:0-17230 GCA_052144915.1 Spirochaetia bacterium
GGCGTACGCGATCGTCTCGCCCGTCGTGCTGGTCAGCGCGGTGTAGGAGGCATACGTGAACTTGATCGTGCCGTCCGAGCACCGGCGGGGCACGTCTGTTTCCACGTACCTGCCGTTGTTCCTGTTCACCAGCCCGATCACCTGCTCGATCGGCATGCCCTTCTTGTGCACCTGGAACACCTCGTTGAAGTCCCGCGTGACGAGGGCGTTCCGCAGGTAGCCGAACATCTGCTCCGCGTAGTAGTTGCAGTTGAGGATCCTTCCCAGGGGATCGACGATGATGATCGAGGAAAGGATCGTGTCGAACAGGACGATGTAGTTGCGCTCGGAGATCTTCAGGCGCGCCTCGAGGTTCTTGACGTAGGTCACGTCCTTGAAGTGCGTGGTGTACCCGGTGACCGTGCCCCGCTCGTCGCGCGTGACCCAGGAGGTGTCCAATACACGCCGCATGTGGCCGTCCCGTGTCGTGAGATGCGTCTCGAGGTTTTCCACCCTGTCGGACTCGGCGAGCCGGAGGATCTTGTCCTCCAACTCCGGCATGTGCATGTAGATCTGCGAAATCTCTGGGAGGTCGGCTCCTTCCTCCCAGCCGATCAGCTTGTAGAACGAGGGATTCGCGAGGGTGATGTTCCCGCGAAGGTCGGCGGAGATAAGAGGGTCCCCGACGTTGCGGAACAGCTGCTCGAGCTGCCTGCGGGAGCGCGCCAGGTGCCCGTTCGACCCGGCGGGACACTCGATCACCTTTGCCAGCGTGTAGGAACCGGCGGTCCCATCCACGGAGAGGGTGGAAACCTTGAAGCGCCGCTGCGTTCCGTTCCGGTCCGCGATCACCGCCTCCCGTTCGCCGGGAACGGGATCTTCCATGATTCCGATATCCTGGAGGAGCTGCGTTTCACGGGCGAAGATGTCCGTGCTGTGAAGACCCGTCGTTTTCAGGAGGATCTCGTTGAAGAAAACGATCTTCCGCTCCCGGTTGATGATGAGGAAGCCGTCCGCGAGCTCTTCGATAATCTTCAATAGCACTTCGTTCACGAGTGTTCTTCAGCACGGGGCGCCCTTATAAGGTACCACCACCGCAGCCGCCCGACAACGGAGGAAGGATACCCAGGCCCAGGTTTCGGCCTGGCCGGGTCCTCGCGGAAACCGGGGGATCAGTCCACGGCCACCATCACGCTCGAGGCTTTGATCACCGCGTAGGCATCCCTGCCCACGGCGAGCCCGAGCGACGAGACGGATTTCTTCGTAATGATCGCGACAACCGGAATTCCGCCGGGAAGCTCGATCGTCACCTCGCTGTTCACCGTTCCCTCGGTAATCTGCCGCACTTTGCCCTTCAGGATGTTTCGAGCGCTCAGTTTCATGCGACGAATATACGCCGGGGCGCCGCCCACGGCAAAGCGTTGCGCTGAACAGCGCAAAGCGGTCGCCGCGCGAGGCCCTTGTTCGGCTCTCGATATACAGTCCGCGGTCCGCATGGTACCGTTCGCCGATGCTGCCACGAGAGAGGGTCGAAGCGGCGCTTGCTTTTCGGACCCCGGACCGCATTCCCCTGCAGATCGCCCCGTCCCCTGCCGGCTTCTACGAGCACGGCCAGAAGCTTCTCGACCTTGTGCGGGCGTGCGGCCACGATTTCGGCGACGCGGCGCAGATGCGGCTGCCCGATCCCCCCGCCGCATCGGACTTCGACCCTGACGGCCGCTACCACGCGATGAGGACCGATGCCTGGGGCACGACGTGGGAATACCGCATCTTCGGCATCTGGGGCCACCCCATCACCTGGCCCTTGAACGACCTTGCTGCCCTGGACGGCTGGAGGGCCCCGGAGCCGCCCCCGAGCGCGGGCCCGGTCTTCGAGGAGCTGCGGGCCGAGACGGAGCGGCAGAAGCGGGAGTGGTACCTCATCGGGGATGCCGGCGCCCTCTTCGAGACGCTGCGATGGGTGCGCCGCTTCGAGCTGATCCTGATGGATATCGAAGATGACACGCCGGAGATCAACAGGATCGCGGACATCATCAATACGTACAACGCGGCCCTGGCGCGCCACGCGCTGCTCCTGGGCTGCGATGCAGTGGCCTTCGGCGACGACCTGGGCACCCAGAACGCGCTGATGATCTCCCCCGCGGCATTCCGCCGCTTCCTCAAGCCCCGGTACAAGGAGCTCTTCGGTCCGATCAGGCGGGAAGGGCAGGGCGTCTTCTTCCATTCCTGCGGCCAGGTCACCGACGCGCTGGAGGACCTGCGCGAAGTGGGGATCACGGCGCTGTGGCCCCAGCTGCCGCTCTATGACCTGCGGGAGCTTGCGCGGCGGTGCCGCGACCTGCGGATCGCCGTGCAGCTCCATCCGGACCGGGGAGATCTCATGCAGCGCGCGTCCCCCCGCCAGGTTCGCGACTACGTGCGGCGGCTCCTGGACACATTCGACACCGCGCACGGCGGCTCGTGGCTGTACATCGAGATAGATCCGGGTTTCCCGTGGGCAAACGTGGAGGCGCTTTTCGCGGCGGCCATGGAGGTGAGGAAGTAACAAGGCCCCTGCCGATAATCTCCATTGACTTCGGAGAAACGCGTTTGTAGTTTTTTTGAGGAGAAATTATGGCAGCCCACGCGTCGTGGAAGGGCTTTTTGAAGCTGAGCCTCGTTTCCGTTCCCGTCAAGGCATACACGGCCACGGCAACGGGCAGCGATATCACCCTCCACCAGCTGCACGCAAAGACGCTCACCCGGATCCAGTACAAGAAATTCGCCCCCGAGGTGGGCGAGGTCGCGAACGAAGAAATCGTCAAGGGCTATGAATATGACAAGGGGCAATACGTCATCATCCAGGAAGACGAGATCGACAAGCTTCGCACGGAGAGCGACAAGTCCATCCGAATAGACGGCTTCATCACGCCGGACGCTTTGAGCACGGTGTACCTGGGGGGCAGGACATACTACCTCACACCGGATGGCCCGGTCGGGCAGAAGCCGTACAATCTTCTCCTGAAGGGCATGGAGGCGAATGGCGTTGCCGCCGTCGCGGAGGTCGTCATCTCCCAGAAGGAGCAGGTCGTTCTCCTGAGGGCGGTCGACGGTCTCCTGGCGATGACGGTGCTCAACAGGAAGGACGAGGTGAAGCCCGCTTCTGCCTTCAAGGACGAGGTCACCGAAACGCCGGTCACCGAGGCGGAAACGTCGCTCACCGACACCCTGATCAAGGCATCGATGATCCGGAACTTCGATTTCGCCCGCTACCACGACGTGTACAAGGAAAAGCTGACGAAGCTGATCCAGCTGAAGATCGAAGGCAAGGAGGTGGTCCAGGTTCGCGACCCCGAGGAGCCGAAGATCATCAACCTCATGGAAGCGCTGAAGCGCAGCGTGGCGGAAGCGCAGGCCGCAAACCCGGAGAACGTCAGCAACGGAGAGAAGAAGACCGCGAAAGCGGGCCTCCGGCAGGCCCCGAACGGGAAGCCGGACAAGGGTGGGACGGGCAGGAAGAAGAAGGTTGTCTAGACCGCTCCCGCGGTTCGTTCCGCCCATGCTGGCGGTGCTCGGCCAGCCATTCGATTCCGACAAGTTCTTTTTCGAGTTCAAGTGGGATGGGATCCGCACCCAGGCCGCCATCGACTCTTCCGGCCTGCGCTTCACCAGCCGCAACGGCATCGAGATCACCGATCGCTTCCCGGAGCTCGCCGGCCTGTCGGCGCTGCCCGAGGGCCTCGTGCTCGACGGCGAGCTCGTCGCGTTCCGGGACGGGAAACCGGACCTGGAGACGGTGCTCGGCACCGGCAAGAAGAAGAGGTCCGCCCCCGCGGTGTTCGTCGCGTTCGACATCCTCTACGAGCGCTACACCCCGCTCATGGATCTCCCGTTCGAGGAGCGGCGCGCGCACCTGCGCAACGCGGTCGCGGGGGCGGCAGGCGGCGGGGAGCTGGTGCTGTCGGAAGGGATCACGGGAACCGGGACCGCCCTGTTCCAGACCGCGTGCGCCCAGGGGATGGAAGGCGTGGTGGGCAAGCGGCTTGCGTCGGTCTATGCCGCGGGCAAGAGGAACGGCGCCTGGATCAAGGTCAAGCGCCGGTCGCGGATCCAGGCCGTGATCATCGGTTTCATCGAGAAGGGAGACGACTTCCAGAGCCTGCTCGTGGCAACGAATGACGCGAACGGGCTTCGATACGTGGGACGAGTCGGCGGAGGATTCACGAGCGCCCAGCGCGCCCGGCTCAACACCCTCCTGCGGGCGAAGCCCCGGGAATCTCCCCTGGTGCCCTGCCCGGAGCGTGCGCGATGGACCGAACCGGAGTACTATTGCACGGTGAGCTTCGCGGACTGGACCCAGACAGGAATGCTCCGCGCCCCGGTGTTCGAAGGATTGACCGAAGAGCAGCCGTCATGAGCGCGGAATCCCTTCGCGGAAAGGAAGTCGCGCTGACCGGGCGCTTCGCGTCGATGAAGCGCGCGGAGGCGATCCGGCGCATCATCGACGCCGGCGGCCGCCACGTGGATGCGCCGGGCGCGGGCACCGCGCTGCTCGTCGCGGGCCAGGCGGGTCACCTGACGGCCGCCGGCGGGGTGACCCGCAACATGCTGCGGTTCCGCGACCTCAAGCAGGAGGGCGCGCCGATTCGACTCATCGAGGAGACGGAGTTCCTGAGGATCCTCGGGGCCGCGGACGAGCTGAGCGATTTCTCCCGGCTCTACACGGCAGCCCAGGTCAGCCGGATCATCGACACCCCCCTGCCCGTCGTCCGCTCGTGGCTGCGAAAAGGCCTGATCCGGCCCGCGCGGGTCGGCAACCGCCTGGCGTGGTTCGAGATCAAGGACATCCTCCAGGCCCGCAACCTGAGCAGGCTCACCGCCTCGGGCGTGCCCGGCGCGCAGATCCGCTCCAGCCTGGAGCAGATCGCCCGCTGGCTGCCGCACGGCAGCCAGGTCATGGGGAGACTCGACGCCTTTGCCCGGCGGCTGCGCGTGAGGCTTCCCGACGGCGGCTGGGCAGACCCGAGCGGCCAGCGGCTCCTTCCTTTCGAGCCGGATGCGGTTCCGCTCGCCGCGAAGGTGTCGGCATTTCCCCGTGCCGCGCGGGAAGGCGGGGACGTGCTGGCCGATGCGGAGGAGGCGGAAGAACGCGGAGATCTCAACGGGGCGGCCGAGGGCTACGCCCGACTCATTGCCACCCGGCCGGACGCCGAGCTTTTCTTCAACCTCGGGAATATCCTCAACCAGCTCGGGCGGGAGGGTGACGCGGCGGAGCAGTACATCCAGGCTCTCGAGCTCGATCCGGATTTCGCCGAGGCCTGGAACAACCTCGGCAACGCGCTGGTGGCGATGGGGAAGTCGGATGACGCGATCATGGCATATCGCCGGGCCCTGACCCTGGAACCCGAGTATCCCGATGCCCACTGCAATCTCGCCATCATCCTCGAGCGCCTGGGGCGCCACGACGAGGCGGCGGTGCACCGCGCGGAGTGCATGCGGGCTTTCCCGAGCGAGGCCCGCCTGAGGCTGCTGCGCGCGCACGGCGCGGAGGACGCCTCCGACGATGCAGAGAGCTGACGGAGCCGGGAGCTGACGAGGCCGACCCTACAGCTGGCGGCCGAGCGCGCGGATTGCCTTCGTGAGGTCCTGCGGCTGACGCAAGGCCGTGCGAAAGAGATCCCCTGTCCGCTCGACCCGCGCGGGTGCGGTGAGAATGGTGAAGTCGCTGATCTGCAGGTCTCCTTCCAGCTCGTCCCAGGCCAGGGGCATCGAAACCGACGCGGCCTCGACGGGACGAACGACATAGGGGGGAACCACGGTCTGCTCCCGGCGGTTCTGCAGGAAGTCGATGTAGACCCGTCCCGCGCGCCGGCTCACCGCCCGGTCCACCGTCGCGATGTCGGGGTGCTCGCGAACGACGACCCGGGCGAGCGCCTCGCAGAACATCCTGCTCTGGTCGTAGGTGTAGCCCGGTTTCAGGGGGATGCAGACGTGCAGTCCCGTGGAGCCGGACGTCTTCAGGTACGGCTCGATGCCGATGCCGCGCAGGAGCTTCCCGAGAATCCTCGCCGCCTTCACCACGTGGGAGAAAGGCGCCTCCTTGGGATCCAGGTCGAGGATCGCCCAGTCGGGAGAATCCAGGCTGCCCCGGCGCGAGAGCCAGGGATGCAGGTCAATGGTGCCCAGGTTGACGAGCGTGAGCAGCGTGCGCCGGTCACTGCAGACCGCGTAGAATGACGGCTCCGCGCCCTCCCGCGCCACGTTCGTGGTTTCTATCCAGTCGGGTGAGCCTTCCGGAAGCTGCTTCTGGTAGAAGGATTTTCCGCGAATGCCGTCGGGCCACCGGTAGAGATGCAGCGGACGCTCCCTCAGGTACGGGAGGAGCCAGCCGGCCATGCGGTCGTAGTAGGACACGAGGTCCTGCTTCGTGAATCCCTGTTCGGGCCAGTACACCTTCCGAGGGTTCGTGACGGGCACCGCGGCCTGCGCGCGGCGTCCCGCGGCTCTCGGTGACGTCCGTTTTCGGGGCACGGCCTTCGTCACCAGTATCCGCCGCTAGTCGTCCGAGGCGCCCGCCCGGTACGGGCTGGAGGACCGCTTGGCGATGACGGCAGGGAAGCCCGATTCCGCGGCCGCCCGCGCGAGCACCTCACCGCGCTCCGCCAGGGAATCGACCAGGAGCAGCGTGTCCGATTCGGGGAGCAGGGCGCGCAGCACGCTTCGGCGCTCGACGAGCGGGAGACGGCGGAGGTCCCACTCCTCCGCGTACAGCGCGTCGAAGAGGTAAAGGACGCATCCCTTGCCGTCGCCGCGCAGCCTCTCCTCCAGCGCCGCGTCGCTGGGCGCGCCGTTGCTGTCCAGCGCAACCACCACCCCGTCCAGCAGCGCGCGCTGCGCGCGCAGCCTGCCCAGGTGGGAAACGATGACGGGCAGCTTCGCGGCCAGGTCGCCGGACCGCGCGCGCAGCGTGACCCGCGAGTCGTCGATGGAAGCGAGAACCCGCGTGCCGGTCAGGGAAGGTTCGAACAGCCACTCCGGGTCCGAGAAGGGCTCGAACCCGCCGACGGGTTCCATGCGGGAGACCCGGAGGCTCATCGGCCGGGAAAGGGCCCGGCTCATGTCGGCGCCGCCGAACAAGTCGCTGCCGGAGCCGGCGTATCGATCGCGGGCCTTGAAGAGGAGCCAGTTGCGGCCTTCCGCGGCCTTCGTGCGGACGATGTGCCACTCGCCGCGCAACTTTTTCCCCCGGAGCTCGAGCTTCACCTCTCCTTTCTCCAACGCCTGGGATATGGCGGGCGATTTTCTCAGGATGTACGTCCCCGTGTCCCAGATCTTCATCGTGCCGGCGCCGTACTGACCCCGGGGGATGGCGCCTTCGAAATCCTTGTAGTCGAACGGGTGGTCCTCTGTGCGGACCGCGAGCCTCTTGTCGCCGGGGAAGTAGGAAAACCCCTTGGGCACCGCCCAGCAGGCCAGCACGCCGTCGGCCTGGATCCGCAGGTCGTAGTGGAGATTCCGCGCCTCGTGGCGATGAACGACGAAAAGGCTGTTCCCCGGCTTTCGTGCAGTGTCGGGCGGAGGCTCCGGCGTCCGCCGGAAATCCCGCTTGCGCCCGTACTCCTCGGTTGGCATACTGCCCCAATGTAACATCGCGGGCATCGGGGGGGCCACGCAATGCCGGAGATACCACTGCTGATCGATGCGCCCAGGACCGGCGGCAGCGGCCGCACGATCATCCTCGCCCACGGCGCGGGCGCCGGGATGGACTCCTCTTTCATGAAAGACATGGCCGAGGCTCTCGCCGCGGCCTCTCTTCGTGTCGTGCGGTTCGAGTTCCCCTACATGCGGGAGGCGGGAAAGAGCCGCTCGTGGTCCCGGCCGGATCCTCCGAAGGTGCTGGAAGAAACCTGGGTCAGCGTGATCGCGCAGGTCGGCAGGGCGGAAGACCTCGTGATCGGCGGCAAGTCCATGGGCGGCCGCATCGCCAGCATGGTGGCGGACAGGGTGGGCGCCCGCGGGCTGGTCTGCCTGGGCTATCCCTTCCATCCCACCGGGAGGCCCGGCTCCCTGCGGGTGGTGCATTTGTCGAAGCTTGCCACGAGGACGCTGGTCATCCAGGGGACGCGGGACACTCTGGGAAGCCGGGAGGAGATTGCCGCCTATGTGCTTTCTCCTTCCATCCGGGTCCTGTTCCTCGAAGACGGCGACCACTCGTTCAAGCCGCGAAAGAGCTCAGGTCGCACCTACGCGCAGAACTTCCAGGAGGCCGTCGCAGAGATCACGGCATTCTGCGCGTCGTTGGGATAGCGCTGCGGGCAGCGGGCAGGTGAAACGGGCCGGCGGCGATCGAGTCAGGCGTCCAGCACGGAACGGACCAGGGTGAGCAGGCTCGCCTTGTCGAAGGGCTTGCGGAGGAGCCGCGCGCCGCGCGGCAGCATGCCGCTGGATTCCAGCGCCTGCGGGGCGTAACCGGAGATGAAGATCGTGCGGACGGAAGGGAGCAGCGCGGCAACGCGCGCGGAAAGGTCCGGGCCTGCCATGCCCGGCATCACCACGTCGGCGATCATCAGGTGGATCTTCCTTCTCTCCTGGGCGATGAGCTCGAGGGCCTTCTCGCCGCCGTGCGCTTCCAGGACCGTGTATCCGCGGTCCTCCAGCACCCTCCGCGCGTACCCGCGCACCGCTGCCTCGTCTTCCACCAGCAGGATGCGCTCGCTTCCCCCGGGCGCGTCGGGCGCGGCAACGACGGCGACCGGTGCAGCCTCCCCCCCGAGGAGCCGGGGAAACAGTATCGTGAACGCGGCGCCCGCTCCGGGTGAGCTCGCGCAGGAAATGTGGCCGCCGCTCTGGGTCACGATTCCGTACACGGTGGACAGGCCCATCCCGGTGCCCTTGCCCTGTTCCTTTGTCGTGAAGAACGGCTCGAATATCCGCGCGAGGGTGCTCTTGTCCATGCCGTGCCCGGTGTCGCTGACGAAGAGCCGCACGTACTCCCCCGCCGGGAGGCTCGGGAACTCCGCGTCCACCGCGCCCGAGGCCGTGTGGTTGCCGGTCGAGATGCGGAGGGTTCCGCCCCGGGGCATGGCATCGCGCGCGTTCACGGCGAGGTTCATGAGGACCTGCTCGATCTGCCCGGGGTCTGCCATGATCCTGCCGGTGCCGGCAGCCAGGTCGGTGTCCACCACGACATCCTCCCCGATGACCCGCTTCAGCATCGTCTCGACGCCGCGGACCAGCGCCGCCGGATCCACCACGCGCGGCTCGAGGACCTGCTTCCTGCTGAAGGCCAGCAGGCGCGAGGTGAGGTCCGCCGCCCTGTCCGCGGCTCCCTTGACCTGCGCGATGTCTTCCGCCAGCCGGCTGCCTTTCGGCACGCCGCCGAGGACAAGGTCGCTGAATCCCTTGATCACCGTGATCAGGTTGTTGAAATCGTGGGCGATCCCGCCGGCGAGCCTGCCGACCGCTTCCATCTTCTGGGACTGCCGGAGCTGCTCCTCGGTGTGCCGGGAAGCAGTCACGTCGCGGAGGAAAAAGGCCAGCCGCAGGACTCTTCCTGACTCGTCCGCGATCGGGAAAATCTCCAGGTCCACGATAGTCGACTCCTGTGCGATCTCGACGCGGACCGCGCTGCCGGTCTGGATCACCTTCCTGGTGTGCTCGTGCACCCGGACGTCCAGGGGAAGCCCCCGCATTCCCCAGATGGGGCGCCCCGTCAGCTCCCCCGCGTTCCGCGCGCCCGCGGCCCGGGCGAAGGCCTCGTTGCAGGCGCGCAGCGTCCCGTCCGGCTCCACGAGGAATGCCATGTCCGTCGTCGCGTTCAGCAGCGCGTGCAGGGTTTCCTCGTGCTCCCGGACGGCCCGCTCCGCGTTTTTCCGTTCGCTGATGTCCCGGATCGTCGCGAGGATCATCGGCTTCCCGTCCATCTCGAACAGGCGATTGTTGATCTCCACGGGGATCTTCCGGCCGTCCCGTGTGATGTGCATCCCCTCCCATTCCGCGTGGCCCTCTGCCTTCAGCCGCTTCATGGCTTCCGGAACGGCCTCCAGGCCCTCCGCCGCATCGATGTCGAACGTGCTCATCGTCAACAGCTCTTCGCGGGAATAGCCCAGGCGCTCGCAGGCCACGTCGTTGACCTCGACGAACACTTCCGGGGTCAGGTCTTCATGGTAGGGATGCACGAGGACTACGTCGCTGATGCTGTCGAACAGCAGGCGGTAGCGCTCCTCGCTTCTTCGCAGGGCGTGCTCGGCCCGGGTGTGCGGGCGTTCCTGGTCAGGGGGCGCGGACATTCCGAAAGGTTACCACGGAGGGGGCGCCCACGAGTACATTGCCTTCATGAGGTACACAAGGACCGCTCTCCTCCTGGTTTTCGTGCTGGGAGGCGCCTCCGGCGCCTTTTCCCTCGGCTCCTCCGAGAAGCCGGTGAGCCTGGCCGGAACCGTCATTCCCAAACCGGCCGCCGCTCCTGATTTCACGCTCACCGACCAGCAGGGCCAGCCGTTTCACATGGCCGACACCAAGGGCAAGGTGGTCGTGATGACCTTCATCTATACGCACTGCACGGACCTCTGCCCGTTCATCACGCTGAAGGTGAAGGACGCCCGGGACCAGCTCGGGAAGGACGCGGACAAGGCCGTCTTCGTCGCCGTTACCACGGATCCCCAGCGTGACACGGAGAAGGTGATCGCCGCGTACAGCCGGGCGGCAGGGCTCTACGACTCATGGCATTTCGTCACCGGTCCGGCCGCCTCCGTGAAGGATGTCTGGTACAACTACGGGGTGGGCGTCGACATCGAGAAACCGGTGCCGAAGGAGGACACCTCGGCGCCGTCCAGCAGCGCCGCGGAAGATACTGAACCCACCCAGGGTCTCTCACCGGCGGAAGTCGACATGGCCCACCATCTTGTGGATGCGTTCGGGGGAGGTTACGACGTCTCCCACTCTGCCCCGTTCTGGATCATCGACCGCAAGGGCAGGATCCGGGCCTCCATGGACGCCGACGCGCTTCCCTCGGCCATCGCGGGGAACGTCCGCGCTCTCATGGGCAGCTGAGAGGGAAAGCCCCGGAGGCGCTGCCCGGAGGCGCTGAAACAAACACTGGTTTGAGCATCCCACTTGTGAGTATCTTTGTCGTATCATGGCAAAGTCGAGAATGATGAGAGTTGCGCTCCTTCTCCTCTGGGGTGTCCTGGCGCTTCCTCTCCTGCATGCGCAGGCGCCGCCGCTGCTGGACCTGGCCGGGTCGGGGACGGCAGCGCAGATCCAGCAGGCCGTCGGGAGCGGGGCCGACGTGAACGCGCGGGACGCGGCGGACAGGACCGTGCTCATGCTCGCCGCAGCCTCGAATCCGGACCCGGCGGTCATCTCGATCCTTCTGAAAGCGGGGGCGAAAATCAACGCGCGGGGCCCCAACGGGTGGACAGCCTTGATGTTGGCCGCGTACGGAAACCCGAATCCCGACGTGGTCGAAGCGCTCCTGAAAGCCGGCGCAAACGGCCGGCTCCGCAGCGGGGCAGGCGAAACTGCCTATGACTACGCGCGGGACAACGCCAAGGTCGTTGCAAGCCTCGCGTACGCGGATCTGAGAAAAGCGCAGCGCTGAGCTTCGGTGGGGGGCAGTCTCAGGGCGTCTTTGTGAGCAGCAGCTCGAGCGCCTTCTTCATCTGCACGTCACCACCTGCCTCCAGGGCTTCCCGGGACATTCCTTTCAGTGACGCGGGCGTCACCACCTCTGCCGCCGCCGGCAGCGTGACGGGAATGTCCGGGACGATGCCCTTGTGCCAGATGCTGCGACCGGCGGGAGTAAGCCATTCCCTGACGGCGAGCTGAAGGGCGGACCCGTCGGAGAGCCGAAAATCGCTGAGCACCGTCCCGGTCCCGAACGTCGTCTCCCCGACGACGTGGGCGCGCTTCGCGTCCTGCAGGGCTCCCGCGATGATCTCCGCGCCGCTCGCGGTTCCCCCGTCAATGAGAACCACGACGGGAAGGGTCGGTGCCGTTCCTCCGTCGCGGACGCCGTCATGAGTGATCTCCCCGTGCGCGTCCTTTTCCAGCAGGACGTCTCCGCCGCGCAGGAACTCGCTGGTAACGGCGATCGCCTCGTCCAGCTCGCCGCCCGGGTCGTTGCGAAGGTCGAGAACGGCCCCCTGCATTCCCTGCTTCTGGATATCTTGGACGGCCGCCTTCACTTCCCTGCCCACGCCCGCATTGAGCTCCGCGATTCGAAGGTCGGCAAACCGGGTTCCCGGCACCGGGCTCCACGAGACGTTCTCGACGCGGATCCGGGTGCGCTTCAGCGTGACGTCAAAAGTCTTTTGCGCCGCGGGGTCGTTGACGGTCAGGGTCACGTTCGATCCTGCCGGGCCGACGATCATGCCGACGACCTCGGAGATGTCCAGGCCGGCAACGCTGTCGCCGTCGACTTTGAGGATCTCCTCCCCGGCACGCAGACCTGCGGCACGCGCCGGAGAGTTGTCAAAAGGGGCGACGATGCGCACGCCGCCGTTCTTCGGCTCGATTTCCAGGCCGACCCCGACGTATTCCCCGCGCATGCGCGAGCGCTGCTCGCGGACCATCTGCGGCGTGAGGTAGACGCTGTGTCCCGTGTCGCCCAGGGCATCGACCATGCCCGATATGGCCCCGTCGGTCAGGGAATCGGCCTGCAGCGCGGGCCGATCCACGTACTCCCTGTCGATGATGTCCCAGGCCTGGCGCATCAGCGCGAAGTCCGGCGGTGATGCCTCCGGCGGCGGGTCCGGCGCAGGCCGGTGGGTGAGCACCACGCGGTCGACCGCACCTCCCGCGCAGAATGCGGCCACCGCGGCCGCGGCAGGAATCACGAATCGAAGAATAGTTTTGGGCATGCTTTTTGCTAACTCCACCGATAAGATAGCGGGACGTCGCGGTGAAGAAAAGGCTCCGCGGCGGGAAAGGTATGCAGACCGTGGGAATTGGGCTACCATGCACGCCGTTGCGAAAATCGAAAACAGCGGCCAGCCTGGCCGTTCTGCTGGCGCTCCTGGCGGTCGGGGCCGCGCGGCCATGGTCCGCGGCGGGGGATTCCAGTGTCAGCCGCGAGTTCGCGCTCTCCGCCGCGGAGCTCCAGGCGATGACGCACTCGCTGCCGCAGGGCATCCGTGCCGGCATCATGGCCTCGCCGCCAGAGTTCCTTCACCTCGTCGCGGGGGTGCTCGACGAGCCCGCGGACCTCTTCGTGCTCGTTGACAAGAGCCATCCGCTCGCTCCCGGGTACGAACCGGAAGATCTCGTCAATATCAAGGTCTACCCGTTGACGGTATCCTGGGGCGATCTCCTCCTCCGCAAGGCGATCATGCCGGCCGTGCTGGACCTGGCGAACGGCGCAAAAAAGAGCGGCATCACGCTGCTGTTCTCCTCGGGGTACCGGTCATTCGAGTACCAGAAGTACGTCTTCGCGCGGGAGGTGAAGATGTACGGGCAGGATATGGCCGATCGTGAATCAGCGCGCCCGGGGGCTTCGCAGCATCAGCTCGGCACCGCGATCGATTTCGGGTCCATCACGGACGACTTCGCGCAAACCCGGGCGGGCAGATGGCTTGCCGACCACGCCGGGGAGTACGGGTTTTCCCTCTCGTATCCGCCGGGGCTCGAAGAGGTCACCGGCTATCGGTACGAGAGCTGGCACTATCGATTCATCACGAAGGCCGGGGCGCTCTTGCAGAAGGCTTTCTTCGGCGACATCCAGCAGTACATGCTCCAGTTCCTCGACGAGAACAGGGCCGTGCTGGAATCCCGAAGACGATCAAAATGACGGATAAACGAATGTGAAGTCCGGGCTCCCCATGCGCTGGAGGCGCCGGCATCGTGTCCGGCGATGCGCGACCGGCTCTTCAGCGGGCGATTTCTCGTTCGCGATGTCTGTGATACTCCCGGGGCAAGGAACGTTTTCTGAACTGGGCCCGTACGAGAGCACCGCCATAGAGAAGCGCTGACAAGGAGGCGATGTAGAATCCCACGGGGATCCTTTTCAAGGGGCCGAAAAAGGCCAGGAGCAGGCTGATCCACGTGACTCCCAGTCCGAGGAGCACAGCCGCCAGCAGGGCGGTCCCGGGGTTGCGCGTCAGCTTGTGGGCGGCGCCTGCGGGGGCCGAAAGGAGCGCGAAGGCCAGCAGGAAACCCATGGATTGGATGCTGACGGCGGTCGTGGCGGCCAGGAGGAGAAGGTAGACAAGGTCCAGCGCCCTGATGGGCACCCCCTTGGCCTGGGCGGAGGCCGGATCGATGGACGCGAAGAGCAGGGGGCGGAAAATCAGGGCCAGCACGACGAGCACGGCCGCGGTCACGACGAGAAGAATGTCGAGGACGTGGGTGGAGAGACTCAGGAGCGAGCCGAAAAGGATCCCTATGCCGGAATTGGCGTGCGTCGCGCTGGACCGGGCATACAAGCTGAGAAAGAGGACCCCAAGGCCGAGGGCAAAGGAGAGGACCATCCCGACCTGCACGTCCCGCCCTTTCAGCCGGTCCCTCAAGGCCACGAGTGAGAAGACCGCAAGCAGGCCCAGACCGAACATTCCCACGAAAGGGTTCCATCCCAGGAGGATGCTCCCCGTGGCGCCCGCGAAACCAATGTCGGTCAGCGCCTCGCTGGCGAAGGCGAGGGCGCGCAGGACCATGAAATACCCCACCGCGGCGCACAGAACTGCCGTCAGGCTGCCGCCCAGGAAGGCCTTTTGGAAGATTTCCGAACGGATTATCGCTTCCATGACTTCCCGCTTTCGAGAACGCGCACAAGGACATAGCCCCCGAACGACAGGGAGGCGACGAAGAAACTGACTGGCAGGGTCTTCGTCGCCGCGGCCAGCAGAATCCCGACCACGACGTAGCTCTCACCAAGGAGAATCGCAAGGCCGATGACGGCCAGGGGCCGCCGAAAAACGGTGCGGGCGGCCGCGGCGGGACCGACGATGAGGGTGAAGACGAGCAGCGAGCCCGTGACCTGGACAGAGAGCGATACCGTCACCGCCGTGAGGACGAGGAAGACCGCGGCCAGGGCGCGGATCGGGACACCCTTTGCAAGGGCCGACTCGGAGGCTGCCGTCGAAAAAAGCAGCGGGCGAAAGATCCCGGCGAGGCAGAGGAGGATGAGGAGGCTGCTGACCTGCGTCAGGCGAACCTCCTCGGTGCTGATGCCCAGGATGGTCCCGAAGAGAATCCCGTAGACCCGTTCCGCGTAGCCCGAGTACAGGGCCAGGAAGAAGAGCCCCAGGCCGAGACAGAACGTCATGACGACGCCGATCCCCAGGTCTCTTTCGCGGACCTCGTTTCCGAGGAAGGCGAAAACAAGGGCGGCACCGATCGTAAAGGCAAAGAGACCGAGCGCCGGGGCGACGCCGAGAAGCACGGCGCCTGCCGCCCCGGCGAAACCGATGTTGGGGAACGCGTGGCCCGCGAAGGTGAGACCCCTTCCGATGAGGAAATATCCAACCACCGCCGCACAGATCGCGACGGTGCACGACGCGGCGAGGGCGTTTTGAAGGAAGGGGTATCGGAGGAGCTGCAGGAACTCCACCTATGTTTCCTCCCCGACGACGAACCGCCGGTTGAGGGCGCTGACCACCTCGACACGGGAACCGTACAACCGGCTGAGGACCTCGGTGGTGATCACCTCTTCGGGCCGCCCGAGGGCACTCTGACCGTTGGCCAGGTACAGGACCTTGTCAATATGGGGTAACAGGGGATTCACGTCGTGGGTCACGAGGAGGACGGTGATCCTTCTCGAGCGGCAGACCCGGGCCACCAGCGCGATGACCTCCTGGGCGTGAGTGATGTCCAGGCTCGCAAGGGGTTCGTCAAGGAGCAGGAGCTGGGGATCGGAGATCAGGGCCTGGGCCAGGAGGAGCCGTTGGCGTTCCCCTCCTGACAGCTCGTCGAAGGCGGCACGGGAAAAGGGCAGGGCGTCGACTTCCTCCAGTATCTGGTCCACCTTCCCCTCGCGTTTCCGGCTGGGCAGGCCGAAGCCCCACCGATGGCCGTCGAGGCCAAACCCGACGATGTCCCGGGCCCGGACGGTATTCATGCCGTCCAGGTTCAGGAACTGCGGGAGGTAGCCGATCAGGGGATTCCCGGTGCGGGGGATGCTTCCCAGGACGCGGATTTGCCCTTCGGAAGGACGCAGCAACCCGAGGAGGAGCTTCAAGAGGGTGCTTTTCCCGGCTCCGTTCGGGCCGAGCAGGGCAACGAATTCCCCCTGGCCCAGGCAGAAGTTCATGCCGCGCTGAATGGTCTTTTCCCCGAGCTGGACCGAAACCTTCTCGAGGCTGACGCTCGCCTCGACGTTCAACATCATCTCGCCCATGTCTGCTAATGATACAGAGTCTTATTGACTTTGGGAAGGGGGAGGCGCTATATTGACGCTTGGCGATACACAGTATCAATACGAGGAGGCGACATGGCTGGGCGCTGTGCCACGCGATATCTTCTTGCGGGTCTGTTCCTGACGGCTTTTCTCACCGCCGGTTTTGCCGATGATGCCGCGAAACCCAAGTTCACCATGACGGGGGAGCTGGACCTGGGGGTGACCTATGACAGCGTTGCCGGCACGACCACGGACAAGCCGACGGAGCTGAAACTCTCTCCCACCCTGGCGGACGGGAATGTCGGGTTCAACTCCCGGATCTTCTTCCTTCCCCCGACTTTCGTCCCCAGCGCCGTGGCGCCCGTTGCCGTCAGCCTGGATTACGCATATGGAACCTACCTGCTCTACGGGTCTCTTTTCGATCACTTCATGACTGCCAAGATCTCCATGGGAGATTTCGCCGACCTTACGGACTACGTGCTGTCCTATAATTCCAACGGCTTCACCAATTTCATCCAGGGGAACCCGATCGGCGGCTACATGGAAGGGCTGACGGGTGCGGAGCTTTCCTTCTCCCCGATCAAGACGCTGATCCTGGCGGTCTTCGTCCCCTGGGACAACACGGGAGCCGGTCAGCCGGCCACCTTGAACAAGACTGATGTCAACATCTCCTACACCTATCCCAAGGTGATCAAGATCAACACGGGTTATGGCAACTCGTACAACGGGGACATCAGCGGCGCCCTGGTCCAGCCTTCCGGGGCGAATCTCTATTACGCGAATGTTTCTCTTCTCGCCGTGACAAACCTGAGCCTGGGCGCGGAGTACGGGAACTACTACAACGTCGGCACCTCCACCGCGGTGGAGAACTACGTGACGGGAACCGTGAGCTACACGTCCACGGATGAGAAAACGGGAAACTCAGTCACTTTCAGCGAC
>JBKQPS010000340.1:0-3496 GCA_052144915.1 Spirochaetia bacterium
TCTTCTGAGTGCGACCGAGGTAGTCGTAGACATAAGAGAAAGATGCGGTCTCTGGGTTCGCAAGCGGCGTCACCCGGATTATCGAACGATCCACGCCTGTCGTCTCGCCGAGCTTCCCGTACCGGTAGCTCACGGTTCCCGATTCATCCTGCCGCCGAATGATTCTCCCCGCACCGTGATCCGGGGCCCCCGGCCCTCCATACGTGTACGAGACATCCGACGAGCGAGGGTAGTCGACAAGGATCAGTCTGTTCAGCCCGTCGTAGGAGTACTGGATCGACTCGCCGCGTCGTCTGCGCTCAGAGTCCACCTTTCGAGAGAGATTCCCCGCACCGTCGTAGCTGTACTCCACTACCCCCGCATCCGAACTCTCCAGCCTCACGCGCCGGCCCATCATGTCGTAGGTCGATGTCACCGAATTGCCGGCATTGTCGATGACGTCGAGAATCTGTCCCAGCGCGTCATACCCGTAACTCGCACCTGTCAGCACCCGGTCATCTGCGTCTCGTTTTCGCACGTGGGTAGTGTTGCCGCGGGTGTCGAGAGTACGCTCAGTGATAATCCCCTTCGGATCCCGAGTTCGTTCGACCTGCGCGCCGTCTCTCATCTGGAAAGCAACCGTTGTAACGGCCCGGTCCGGCAGGGTGACGGCGGTCACCCGGTCCAGCACGTCGTACTCCCTGGTCGTCGGTTTGAACATGGCCGCGAGTCCCGGCAACTCGCTTCCAGCCGAAAACAGCGGCTGCCCTTCCGCGATCAATCGGGCCTTCTCGTCGTAGGCAGCCGCGCCGCCCAGGGTCCAGCCTGTTCGGTGCGCGCCCGCCTCCCAGACTTCGCCCTGCTTCGCGGTTTGAGCAACGCGTCCGATGCCATCGATCGTGAGGATGGTCTCCAGGGTCTGCGTATCCGATGGGTCGAAGGTCACCTTGTTTTCGGTCCGCGTGTACCACGGAAAGCCCGAGATCGAATACGAATACCGTACCGCGGGCGTTCCGCCCAGGTCGTAGGGGCTTCGGACATCGATCAGCCTGCCGAAGCTGTCGTATGAAAACCTCATCCGTTCCCCGGTGATGTCCACTCGCTCCAGCTCGGTTCCCCAGCGATAGTCCCATTGCCCCGCGGATTCGTACTGGGCGCCGCCGAGCCGCGTGTTTGCCCACGTCGCGCGGATGACGAAGCGGTGCACGACGTCGTCGTATTCCCAGCCTCGCGCGCACCCTCGAGGATCGCGGAGCTCCGTGAGGTTTCCATAGCGGTCCCAGCCCAGTTCCCAGGTGTGGGAGCTCGCCGGGTTGTCGAACTGGTGGAGCTTCAACAGCTCCCCTTTCGCGCCGTATTCCCCTGCGCGGCGGCGAAGGGGAGCACCGGCGCCGTCGGAGACCTGGATGGCTGCAGGGTGCTGCTTGAGGTAGCCCGGCAGATCGGCGTACTGGATGCGGGCAGACAACTCATCGCCAGAAATCCGTGTATCCCCTTCATCCACGAAATCGGTGACATTCCCGTATTCGTCGTAGTCGAAAGTCTTCCGGGATTCCACCCATCGGCCTTCACCCGGCTCGTACAACCGGTCGGTCTCCTCCGTGACGGCGGGGAATGCCACGTCGGAACCTCCCACCACTCGCTCCTGGATTCTCCGCGTCTTCTGGCTCCACAGGGCCAGGGGGTCGCCGGGCACGGGTCCCAGGACCTGGCTCTGCCACTCCAGTCCCCGGGTGTGATGGTCCCGATTCAGATAACGCGCGTGCGCCTCCGAGGTGTCGGCGCGTGCGGTCTTCACGAAGGCGAAGCCGCGGAACTCCCGTTCTCCGCGGTCGTAGTAGCCATCGGCATACGAGAAGGACTCCGTGTAGCGGTGGGCACCTCGATCCGAAACAAGCACGGACAAGCCGTCGTCGCGAGTGAGCCGCGAGAATACCCAGCGGCTCTGCGGCATGTCCACGGTGTTGCCCGCCCGCTCGTAGTCCAGCTCATAGCGGCCACCCTGCGGCAGCTGCACGGACTTCAGGAGCCCCGACTTTCCGGCCGCATTCAGCTTGACCCGAAGGAAATGTTCCTGCGGGAACTTCAGGACATGGTCGGGAAGCCCGTCGCCGTTGATGTCCATGAATCTCAAAGAGGCGCTGGTGTGCGCCACGCTCCCATTCACGCCCGCCGTGATGACAAACGCGATGAGAAAGAAGCGCAGCTCCAGGGAGAGGGTCGCACCGAGGTTGAAGCTTGCTCCCGTGGAATAGTCCAGGACGTCTGCCATGCTGAGCGGATCCACGACGCTTTGAAATGGGCTCTGCCCCGAAGGCAAACCGGAGTAGGACGGTATTCCCAGCCCGCCCGGTATCGAGATCCCTCCGAGCATCCCGGAGAGGGTGCCGAGATCTGTCGAGACAGCTGAGCGAAGCGAATCCGCGAGTGACACGTCCCAATCGGGACGGTAGAGCCGCGTTTCTTCATCCGCAAAATGGTCGCCGAGATTGAATCGCACCCGGAAAAATGGTTCGTCCTTGATCTTCACCACCTGGTCGGGCAGCCCGTCCGCGTTCATGTCCTCCAGCCTGCTCCACGTCTGGTTGGCGGTGCCGGTGAATCCCGTGGTGATGCCCGCCCCGATGCCCCCGAGACTCGCGCCCGCGCCAAGGGAAATGCCGAAGCTTCCCGTACCCGAATGGCACAGGCCGCTCGTCGACGTCGAGAGCTGGTCGATTCCAGAGAGGACCGGCGCGCTGATGCCGCTTCCCCAGGACACCGGCGCATCGAAAGAGGTCGTCCCCGAGTTCAGCGCAACGCTGTAGGCTCCCGCGCCCTGCCGCTGGAGGTGATCGGGAAGCCCGTCCCCGTTGATGTCGAGAAACCCCTCGCTCTGGTATGAAGAGCCCGCGGTTCCATTCATCGACCCGCTCAGGCTCGGATCGGTCTGCTTGATGGTGGTGGAGGCTTGTTTTCCGGTGGGGCCGAGTATGTTCACCATGCCCCCCGAGTTCGAGCCCCAGGAGGCGCCGAAACCGAACACGCGGTTTTCGTATCGCGCCAGGTGAGAAAATGGCGATGACCACCTGGTCTCGTCTCCAAAGCCCTTCCCCGTGCCAGGTGTCACCGTGAAGGTTCCGCTCCCGTTCTGCGCAGGATCGAAGGCGATGAGATCTGGATAGCGGTCGCCATCGAGGTCCAGCATTCCCCGCCATTGCCAGGAGGTGCCCGAGTTCGAGCTGAAGTTTCCGCCGAGGGATATTGGCCCGACTCCAAGCGTGATCCCGCCATTTGTGTCGGTGCACTCACTGCTGCTTTCGAGGACTCCGGGCAGGGAGCCGTACTGCACGGCCCCGTCTCCCGCCCCGCCGCGCGCTATCCTGTGGTGCGCATCTCCGCCGTTTCGCCGCGGATGGAGCCTGTCGTCCCGGATGAAAGCGGCAAACCGGTATTCCCTGGAGAGCGGAACGCCGTTGTCGTCGAGGGAGGGCACCGAGTAGGAGCTGACCGGGCCGATCCACGCATCGGGCTGCAC
>JBKQPS010000341.1:0-4842 GCA_052144915.1 Spirochaetia bacterium
GAGGCATTCGACTGCCTGCTGCGTGTTTCCTGCCTTCTCGTGGTGATAGGCGAGCTGCTCGATGCGCTCCTCCCGCGTGCGGGAGTACAGGGTCTCGATCGCTTCGGCGACATTTCGGTGCAGGAGACGGCGGCGGCGGCTCGGGATGTTCTGGGAGATGATCTGTTGCGTGAGCACGTGCGTAAATGAATACTCCTGCGCGGCCGCGGCCTTCTGCGGACGGATCAGCCCCCGTTTTTCCAGCTCCGCCAGGGGTTCCGCCAGCGCTTGCTGCCTCTCGAGAGTCCGCTCGAGCACCTGCCGGTGGAAATGGCGGCCGATCACGGACGCGCTCTCCAGGATATGTTTCAGCTCCCTATCCAGGCGATCAACCCTGCTCAGGATGATGCTGCGCAGAGTTTCGGGCACCAGGACCGCCCGCGCGTCTTCGCGAGCCCGCCACCGGTCACCATCCCGATAGACGACGCCGGAATCGATCATCGCCCGGATCATTTCCTCGACGAACAGAGGGTTGCCCTGGGACTGGGTGAGTATCGATTCTCGCACCGGGGTCGGCAGCACGTCGGCAGAGAGCAGGGACAGGATCAGGCGGCGGCTCTGGGAAGAAGTCAGCTCCCGGAGGACGATCTCGGCGCAGCTCTCCGGGCACGTGCGCGAAGCGATCGACGAGAGCTGCCAGCACTTCCGATCCTGCTCCGGGCGGTAGACACACAGCAGGAGGAGGGAAACGTGAGCGAGGGACTCCATCAGCAGCGAGATCACATCGATCGACAGCTCGTCGGCCCGTTCCAGGTCGTCGAGAACGACGACGAGGGGATGCTGGGCGGCAAGGGCGACGAGCACATCGCGAATGGCGACGATGGTCTGGTGCTTGACCTGCGCGGGCTGGGCGTAGGTGAGCTCCGCATCCCACGGGGAACCGAAATGGACCGACAGGAGCTTGCCCATCAGGGGGCCGATCTCCTGCACGCGCTCCGCCGGAATGCAGCAGACGCGCCGCATCTCCGCCAGGCCGTCCGCCACCCGCTTTGCACGCCGGCTCTCGCTGTCCGGCTGTGCGAAGCCGAAGTGCTGTCCGAGCAGGTCGATGAATGGCCCGTACGCCCTGGTGACACCAACCTCGAGGCAGCGACCCTCGAGCCACAGGGACGACCGTTCTTCAATCGACCGTCGCTGCACGCGTCTCCTGAGCTCCGCGACGAGCCGTGATTTCCCGACACCCGCTTCGCCGATGATCGACACCATTCGTCCGGACCCGCCCTCCACCTCGCCGTGGATCGCGACGAGCCTGGTGAGCTCTTCGTCACGGCCGACGAACGCGGCCCTCAGGCCCTCGATACCCCGCGCTTTTTCGGGACGCTCCAGTCTCCGCTCCACCCGCCAGGCGGCGGGCGCCGTGGTCTCTCCGCTCACGCGCGAGACCGGCGTCACCTTGAACGCCCGAAACACGTCGCGGCGGGTGGATTGGCCGATGACGATGTCGTTCTCTCGCGCTTTCGACTGCAGCTGCGCGGCAAGGGCCACGGCGGGGCCCATGACGGTCATCTCGTGATGCTCGTCGGCTCCCACGGATCCGTGAGCGATCAGGCCGGTGGCGATCCCCACGCTCACCTTCCACCCCCGCGCCCGAGCTTTCTCCCGGAGCTCCAGTGCGGAGAGGACGGCCCGCTCGGCGTCGTCCTCATGCGCGATAGGCGCGCCGAACACGGCGAGCGTCCTGTTGCCGAGGAACCGATCGATGCGTCCCTTGTAGGGCGCGAGGACGTCGACGATCACTCGCAGGAGATCGTCGACCGGCTCGGAATCCGGGCAGTCCGTGGGGGCGTCTCTCGAGGCGTCGGCCCTCGAGCTGTCGGCGAACAGCACGGTGACCATCCGGGTCTCCCCGGTGTACGGAACAAGGATGTTCTGACGAACCGGGAGGGAAAGCTCCGCTTGCCAGGCCAGGAAACGGCTCTCCAGGGTGGCACCGAGGTTCCCGGTTTTTTTCGGCAGACCGTCAATCCACGTCGTCGAGCGCATACTCCACCACCTGCTCCGTGGTCATGGAGCGTCCCGCGTTCCACTCCTTCTCTCCCGCGCCCGGAGTGAGGCCCGTGCCCTCGGCGAGCCGGAGATCCCAGCCCGGCAGTTCGGCGCGCCGGATCGCAGACACGGCACCGTCGAGCCGAAGCGCCCTGACCCCCCTCCCCTCGCGCTTCGCGATGCAGGCAAGGCCGGCGAGGTATTGCCCGATGTAGGCTCGAGCGCCGAGCTCGGCTGTCATGCGCAGGGCATCGGCGAAGATCTCGCCGGCGCGCGCCAGCTCTCCCCGGTTCGCGTACCCCCAGGCGAGATGAGACTGGGTGTCGAAGATGGACCAGGTGTCACCGATTTGCTTCGCGAGATCGAGGGACTCGAGGTACCATTTCTCCGCAGCCGCGTCCTGCCTCAAGAACTGGTGGACGTCCCCCATGCCATGCAGGGCCTGGCAGATCAGGAACGGATCCCCGGTCTGCCGCGCGAGCCCGATCGCCTCCTCGAGGGCCGCGGTCTTGTCGGTCCCGTCCTCGTCTTCCCGCGGGAGGAAAGAGTGAGCGAGCTTGAGACAGAAGGAGAGGGCCCAGGGGTCTCCCGTCCCCCGTGCGACGGCGACGCTCCGGTCCGCCATCGCGCATCGCTCGTGCATCGGGAGATCCACCTCGCACCAGCTGAGCCACGCCAGGCACAGCGCCTCGCCCCGCTCGTGGCGCACGCGCTGCCACAAGGCGAGGCTTTCCCTGAAGCACGCTCTCGCTTCGCCGTTGCCGTAGAACATGCACCCCAGCATCAGGCGGATCCAGCCGAGGTGGTACAGGGCTTCGGCACGCGCCGCGGGGGGCTCAGAGCCGTCTGCCATCGAGAGAAAGCGCCGCAGCCACTGCTCTCCGACGCTGAAACGTCCGCGTCGGAACCAGTACCAGCCGAGGGACGCTGCCATCCGGATGCCTTCCGTGGCGTTCCTCGTTTCGGAAAGCCAGGCGAGGGCAGCCTTCATGTTGTCCTGTTCAGAGTCCAGGTGATCGAACCACCGAGCCTGATGAGGGCCGTGGAGATTTGTCGCGGCCTCCTCCGCGGCTCGCAGCGCGGCGCGGGAGAACCGCTGCAGGGTCACGGGCAGCTCGCCACTCGCTTCGAGCTGCTCCATGGCGAAGTCCCGTATGGTTTCGAGCATGCGGAACCTGTCGGTGCCGTCGGCCTGCGATTGGCGTTGCAACAGGCTCTTGTCCACAAGAGCGCCGAGGCCGTCCAGCGTTGCATGCGCGTCGTCCGGCGTTTTCTCCGCGCAGACAGACTCGGCTGCCACCGGGAAACAACCTCCGGCAAAAATGGCGAGCCGGCGGAAGAGCCGCTTTTCCTGCTCGCCGAGCAGGTTGTAGCTCCAGGCGATCTCGCTTCTGAGGGTTCGCTGGCGCGGGGGCAGATCGTCGGCACCCCGGGTCAGCACCAACTGGCGGCGGAAGAGCCTTTCCCGCATCGTCGCGGGAGGCACGACCCGGATTCGGGCAGCGATCAGCTCGATGGCCAGAGGCAGACCGTCGAGCCTCGCGCAGATTTCGGCCAGCACCGGGGCGTTTTCCTCCGTGACGACGAAGTCCGGCCACGCGGCCCGCGCGCGCTCCGCGAAGAGCCGCACCGCCTCGCAACGAGCGATGTCCTTTCGCGCCGCCCCGTCCGAGGGCAGTCCGAGGGGGGGCACCGGAAACTCGTGCTCTCCCCGCAGGTGCAGCGCTTCGCGGCTGGTGGCGAGCACCTTCACGCCGGGGCAGGCGGACGCGATTTCGCCGACAAGGTGAGCCGCGGAGAGAAGGTGCTCGAAATTGTCCAGGACGAGGAGAGCCTGCTTTTTGCGGAGGTATTCCGTGAGCACGGCAAAGAGCGGGCGCGGCTCGCCGGGCGGCTCCCGAATGCCGAGAGTCGCGACGATGGCGGGCAGGAGCTGGTCCGCCATGTGAAGGGGGCTGAGGTCCACGACGAAGACGCCGTGCGGGAAGCCGGCGGATAGCCGTGCGGCGGCATGCAGAGCGAGTCTCGTCTTGCCCGCGCCGCCGGGTCCGCTCAACGTCAACACCCGTACCTCCTCCCTTTTTGCGAGGTCACACAGGAGACCGAGCTCCCTTTCGCGCCCGACCAGCGAGGTGGGTTGGCCGCGCAGGTTTCCGGGTCGACATTCGAGCGTTCTCAGCGGCGGGAACCGGGAGGGAAGGGCGGGATGCACGAGCTGGTACACGGACACGGGCGGGCCGAGGTCCTCGAGCTGATGCATTCCCAGCGATCGGACCGCTGCGCCCCCCGGCAGGCGATCGCGCGCACGCTCCACCGCCGTCCCGCTCACCAGGATTTGTCCCCGGTGGGACGCCCGGAGCAGAAGCGCCGTCCGGTCCGCCGCCGTGGCGGCGTCGCCCTCCCCGGCGCGTTCCACCTCTCCCGCGTGAATGGCGATTCTCGGACCTAGTGCGCATCGTGCGCTCGCGCGGCTTTTCGCGGTGTGCGAAACTCGTGACCCGCCTGCTGTCGGGGTGAGCTGGATCTTCATCGCGGCGGTGACCGCGGCAGCGGCCGTGGGGAACACGGAGCGGACTTCCGGCCCCGAGGCCGCGACGAGAATTCCGCCATGTACCTCCAGCATCCGCCCGAGCCGCGCCACCCCCGCCGGGAGTGCCATGGCGTGATGTCCCCGATGGAACCTCTGTGACGCGGAACCCGGCAGATCCGCACACAGGAACACCCCACCCAATGGCACGTCGGTTGTATCGGACCGCGGGTTCCCGTTCTGCGGCCGCGGGGGCGGTGGGGGCGGGCCCACCGCCACCCCCCCGCGAC
>JBKQPS010000342.1:0-21500 GCA_052144915.1 Spirochaetia bacterium
GTCGAGTTGCCTTGGGTCCAACTTCCGTTATCGTTGCGGAATCTTGCGTAGTAGACTGGCCGGCCGTTTCGACGTGGCCGAAGGTACAGAGAGAAGTCCCGAACACCTACGCGCATGAAAACCTCCCGCACCAGTGACAAAACTGGTGACACTTGGTTTTTGCGACGCCGGTTGTCCGGTAGTCGTTTCAGTAATTCCTTGCACCGCAAGGAGTCGGATGTTGCCCCAGAGATGACTCGAACATCCGACCTACGGTTTAGGAAACCGTCGCTCTATCCAGCTGAGCTACTGGGGCGGGGGAACTCGAAAAACGATCTTAGCGGCGGGGCGTGGCGGTGTCAACGAGCGGGCAGGCGTCAGCCGGGGAGACGGTGGGGATCGGGATCCGCGAACTCGGGAAAACGGTACACCGACAGCCCGCGCGTCATGTCGTAATCGGGCAACGCGTTGCCGGCGCGGACGCACGCGTCGAGGCCTGCCTGCGCCTGCTCCAGCGGCACGTTCAGCTCCATGGCCACGTCTGCGACCGTGAGGGTGCCGTGCTCCTGCCGGGCAAGTTTCAGGATGCGGACGGGCAGCAGCGGGTCCAGGAGCGCCGCGGGGCCGTCGGGCCGCCTGTCAACGCGGCGCACGCTGCCCTCGTGTTGCGTCGCGCGCCACGCCCGAATTCCCCGGCGGATCGTGTCCCGCAAGTCCTTTCCCGCCAGGATCCATGCACCGGCCGCGAAGAGGGCGCCGCCGAGAACGAAGGCCTCGATGCCGACGGGGAAGATCGGGCTGGCGCCGACAAAAAGGCTGACGGCGCCAAGGGCCACGAGGGACCAGCCCACGAGGCGCTGGGAGAGTTTCATCGACGGCGTGCTGCGCGGGTCATGGCAGCGCGTCGGCTGCGGAGGCGACCGGCGGATTCATGCTCCTCCCCGATATGCGCGGCGGTTCTGTGCGCTCTTTCTTGACGAGGTACTGGGAAAAGCCGAGCTCCTCGAGCTTTTTCCGCGTGTCGGAGAGCGCCGCGGCGGGGACGCCCCTTACCAGCACCCGTGCCACGCTCAGCCCAGTTCTTTCGATCGTGACCAGGAACCCGGCCGACTCCAGGGCAAGTCGCGCCTTCTCGGCGTTTTTTTCCGAACCGTACGCGCCGACCTGGATTGCATAGATCTCCTTGTCCGTGGCAAAGGCGACGATCTCGAGGGACACGCGCGCCACTCCCTGGCCGAGCATGTCGATCTCCTCGGCCGCCGCACGGGACAGGTCGATGATCCGGCCCTCCACGAAGGGGCCGCGGTCATTGATCTTCACCACGGCGGACTTCCCGTTGTCGAGATTCGTGACCTTCACCATGGTGCCGAAGGGAAGGCTGCGGTGCGCGGCGGTCATGTCGTTTGTATCGAAAACTTCGCCGCTGGAGGTGAGCCGTCCGTGGAACTTCCCCCCGTACCAGGAGGCGAATCCCTCCAGGCCCGGCTCGGCCCCGAGGACGGCGGCAGTGAACAGGAGAACGAGAGGAACGACCCTTCTCATCTCCCTGAGTATCGGCTCTCGAAGCCTATTCCGCACAGCGCGATCGGGCAGCATGGCAGGATGGACTATAGAGGATTTCCCGGTCCCGGGACAAGCGCCGGCGCGAGCAGCACGGCGCTGATATCGTCGACGGCGGGGAAGGCCACGGCGCGCCGCTTGACCTCCTTCAGCAGGGCCTCCAGCGGCGTGCTGCCGGAATAACCGGCGAAGAATGCGGCAATGCCCGCGATGCCGAACGGCGTCTTGTCGCCGCAGGGGGAGTCGATGATTCCATCCGAGGTGAGGAGGAGAAGCTCTCCCTGCCCGAGCTGGAACTCCACCTCCCGAAAACGCGAAGCCTCGTTCATCCCGAGCATCGGCGACTTCACGCCGAGGTGCTCCCGCAGCCGGTGACCCGCCCCGTCTCCCTGGAAGATGAGGCCGTGCGGATGGCCGGCCGCCGCGTACAGCCCGCGGCATGTCGCGGTGTCGTATCTCACCAGGCAGGCCCCGATGTAGTACCCGTCGATCCCGGCGCTTTCCAGGAAGCCCCTGTTCACGTGCTCGAGGACCTTGCCCGGATCCCGGTGGATGGCGAAAGAGGCGTGGAGGAGAGTCTTGTAGACCATAGTGAAAAGCGAGGCGGAGATGCCATGCCCCGTCGCATCCGCGAGGGTCACGATCAGGGTGCGCTCGTCCAGGAAGAACGCCTCCAGGAAGTCCCCGCCGATCTCGTCCACCGGCACGAACAGGGTGTCAACACGCACGCCGTTGCAGGTGAAGCCGTGGGGCGTGATCGTGCGTTTCTGGATTTCCACGGCGAGCTTTCTCTGCTGGTACTCGTCGCGCATGCCGCGGAAGAGCGCAATGGCCCCGGAGATCTTTCCGTCACGCGTGTGGAGGGCGCCCACGCTGAGGGAGATCGGCAGGGGCCTGCCGGAAGATGTGCGCGCGACGATGATGTGCGGCACGGTCCCCCCGGCGCCGCTCGCCATGCAGCGCGCCACGGGGCTCGTCTCTTCGCTGCCGAGGCTGTCCCCCAGCAGGGTGCGGTAGTCGAGGAGCTCCGCGTCGAGGCAGCTCCGTCCGATGACACGGTCGCTGGAGAACCCCGTGAGCTCCTCTGCCGCCTTGTTCCAGTACACGATCGCGCGCCCGGAATCCACTATGTACATGCCGTCCTGGACCTGGTCGAGGAAATCGGGGAAAGAGATCTGTGAAAGGATGGACTGCTCCTGCACTGTACGATCGTCCGGGTTCATAGTATACGTTGCATTGAGCTTTTGCAAACGGAAGGCGGTGCATGGCGGAAGTCGTCGATGTAAAAAGGGCGCTGGGCACGCACGCGGCGGATCGCTTTGTTCATGATGGAATGAAGCTCGGGCTGGGGACCGGATCCACGGCGATCTGGGCCGCGCGCCGCGTGGCGGCCCGGCTGTCCGAAGGCAGCCTGCGGGGTATCCGTGCAGTAGTGACGAGCCTGCAGACGGAGCTCGAGGCCCGCGCGCTGGGCATCCCGCTGTCCACGCTGAACGATGCGGCCCTCGATTCGTCCCTCGACCTCGTGATCGACGGGGCCGACGAGGTCGATCCCGCCGGGTACATGATCAAGGGGGGAGGCGGCGCTTTGCTGATGGAAAAAATCGTCGCCTACTCGTCGCGGACGCTGGTGATCATCGTCGAAGAGGCGAAGCTGAGCCCGCGCCTCTGCGAGAGTTTCGCGGTCCCCGTGGAGGTCGTCGCCGATGCCGTCGCCCCGGTGAGCAGGCGGCTGCGGGAAATGGGCGGAGAGGTGTGCCTGCGCATGGCAGTGCGGAAAGCAGGGCCGGTGGTTACGGACCTGGGCAACCTGCTTCTCGATGTGACTTTCCGTGATGCCTTCGATCCGCGAAAAATGGAGGACGAGCTGAAACTGATTCCCGGCGTGCTGGAAGACGGACTCTTTGCGAAGAAGCCGCCCCGGCTGGTCGTCGGCCGCCCTGACGGCAGCATGGAGACCCGAGAGTTCTGAGGAAGGCTACTCCAGCGCGATCTTCTTTCCCGTGCGCGCGTCCCGCACCGAGCACTCCTGGTTCTTGTTCATGTAGCTCCTGACATACTCCAGGTCATCGGTTTCTACGAGAATTTCCCCGTCTTTATAGATGAGATAGATCACGATCTTTCTCCCCTCCCATAATATCGGCATAGACTATCACGGAAGAAATACCCCGGAGAAGCCTTTCGCGCTTGTGCCGACCGCCTTTCTTCCTTGACAGCGACGTCCCGGGTAATAGACTTTGAGCAGTCAGAACATCGCGGAGGTGAAAACAATGATATTCCTGGTGTCCCAGTTCCTCTTCATCCTGTTCGTGCTCCTCGGGATCATGGTGTGGGCGGCCTCCGATATTCCCATTGCCTGGCGCGAAATCGCCATGAATACGCGGAGAAACCCCGAGAACGGAAGCCCCTACACGATGCTGAAGGTCCTTTCCGTCTGCCTGAAGATCTTCGCCGTTCTGCTCTGGATCCTGGGAGTCGCCGCCATCGTCGGTCTCAACGTCTCCGGCAGCATGCTCGGCAGCCTGCTTCAGCCAGGGGGAAACTAGGGAGCCTGCGGGCGCGCCAGCGCGCCGGCTCTGTCGTGAACCGGGCCTCCCGCGGCCCTATTTCCGGATCGAGTAGAATGCCTCCCGTCCCGCGTACGTGCAGACGCCCTCCATGAGATCCTCGATCCTCATGAGCTGGTTGTACTTCGCCAGCCTGTCGGATCGGGAGAGAGAGCCGGTCTTGATCTGTCCCGTTTCCAGCGCCACGACGAAGTCCGCGATGAAGTTGTCCTCCGTCTCTCCGCTGCGGTGCGAGACGACCGCCGTATAGCCGGCTCTCTTCGCCATTTCCACGGCCTCGTAGGTTTCGGTGAGGGAGCCGATCTGGTTCAGCTTGATGAGGATGGAGTTCGCGATACCCCGTTCGATTCCCTTCTTGAAGATCTTCGTGTTGGTGACGAAGATGTCGTCCCCCACGAGCTGCACTTTCTTCCCCAGCTTGTCCGTGAGCAGCTTCCACCCGTCCCAGTCCTGCTCTGCCATGGCGTCTTCCATCGAGACGATCGGGTACTTGTTTGCCCAGCTCACCCAGAAGTCCACCATCTCCGCGGAGGACAGCTCGCGCTTGTCCGATTTCTTGAACACGTATTTCTTCTTGTCCACGTCGTAGAACTCCGACGCGGCCGGATCGATGGCGAGCATGACGTTGTCACCCGGCTTGTATCCTGCCTTTTCGATGGCCTGGAGGATGACCTCGGGGGCTTCGTCGTTGCTCTTCAGGCTGGGAGCGTAACCGCCCTCATCGCCGACGCCGGTGTTGTAGCCCTTGCCCTTGAGGACCGCCTTCAGCGTGTGGAAGATCTCCGCCATCATGCGCACCGCTTCCCGGATGGACGGGGCGCCGACGGGCATGATCATGAACTCCTGGAAGTCGACCGAGCTGTCCGCGTGCGCGCCGCCGTTGATGATATTCGCCATCGGCACGGGCATGAGGGAGGCGTGGTAGGCGCCGAGGTACTTGAACAGGGGTACGCCGAGGAAGTCCGCCGCGGCGCGCGCGGTGGCCATGGAGACCCCGAGGATGGCGTTCGCGCCGAGCTTCGACTTCGTCTCGGTCCCGTCCAGCTCGATCATCGTGTGGTCGATATCGACCTGCTCGAGCGCGTCCAGGCCCACGATCTCCGCGGCGATGACGTTGTTGACATTCTGTACCGCCTTGAGCACACCCTTGCCGAGGAAACGCGCCTTGTCCCCGTCACGAAGCTCGAGGGCTTCGGGCTCGCCGGTCGATGCGCCCGAAGGCACCGCCGCTCTTCCCATTGACCCGTCTTCAAGGACAACGTCGACCTCGACCGTCGGGTTACCCCGGGAGTCGAGGATTTCCCTAGCTTCCACGTACTCGAAGATACTCATGGCTGGACTTCCTCCTGTGTGACGCGAGTATGCCGGTGATGCCGCGCCTTGGTCAATGCGGCCACGGTATTCCGTGGCATTTGCGGCCACGGTACCTTGCACGGTACTCCGCGCAGTTCCGTGGCTGGCGGGACGGACGTGTTGCGCGCCGCGGGAGCTTGATTTAGAGTCGGTTCATGGACTTCGAGCTCACCCCGCCGATGATCGACAAGATCGCGTTCGCCATGGAGGACCAGAAGGAGCGCTTCGTGGTTGACGTGGAGACCGGTGAGCTGGTGCCGTCCTCCTCCCTGGGCGCGGGTTCCGACGAAAGATACGTCCGCCTCCCGCGCTGGGGCTCCGCGGAGGGGTATCACCTGATGGAAAGCTTCGTCACTTCCCTGGACAATCCCGCCTATCGGGAACAGCTCCTGCGGTCGCTCACCATGGGAAAGGGGGTGTTCCGGGCATTCAAGGATTCCCTGAAACAGAACAAGGAAATCGAGAAGCTCTGGTTCGCGTACAAGGAGAGGCGGCTTCGGGGCGTGATCATCAGCTGGTACAATGCCAATCGGGAGGCGCGCGGCCTGGCAAAGCTTCCCGTGGAGCCCGAGGAGACCGAAGAGCTCCTGATGAGCGACTTTACCTTCCGGTGGGAGATCGCGGGCCAGGAGCTGGCCGTGCTCCAGCTCGACCGGGACGCCTTTTTCGAGCTTTTCCCCAGCGAAAGCGCCGCCGAGCTGGAGCGGCATTTCCTGGAAAAGAGACGGGGGCTGCCTCCGGCGGGCGACGCCGCTTCTCCCATCCTGCTCGCAGAAACGCCGGCCGGAGAGCTTGCGGGCGTGGTCTGGGGAGTGATCGAGGGCCGGTCCGTGAACATCGTGCAGCTCGCGGTGTCGCCGGGCTACCGCGGTTCCGGCCTCGGCGAGCTCCTGCTGCGGCAGTTCCTGACGGCAATGCGCGGCCGGGGCATGCAGCGCCTGGTCACGGAGCTGATGGGGAAATCCCTTCGGTTCTCGGATTTCTTCCAGTCGGTCGGCTTCGTCGCGGTTGCCCAGGTCATGGAGTGCAGCCTGGAGCAGCTTCCCTACTAGCGCGGGAGCTCCGCGGCCGGGGCGCCGCCCCTCTTGCCCAGGATCACGTTCACTGCCTCTCGAAAGCCTTCCGCGGACTCTGCATCGGTGATGTACTCCGGCCGACAGGAGAGACGGGGCAGAAAGCGGCGCAGGTTGCCCACCGCGATCGAGTGCGGAAACTGCGCGAACAGCGGCTCGTCGTTCGGCGAATCGCCGATGAAGACCGATGTGTCCTTCACCGATGGGAGGGAGCGGCCTTCCTGCTCCGACAGGAACCGGCGGACTCCCGTCATCTTGTCGAATCGCCCCGTCCAGAAGTTCACGTGGATGCTGGAGACCTTGAACTGCACCCCTGCTTCCTCGAGGAGGCGGCAGATGTCGTCGACCCGTTGCGCCGGAAGAGGCGGCACGTCCTCGCAATAGTCGATGGCGATGTCGCTCAGGCGAAAGGCCTGGTCGGCGGCCAGCGCGGTGCCGGGCACCTTTCCCAGGACGCTCCGGGCGATCGCCTCGAGGGACTCGTGCCGCGCCGGATCGCCCAGGTCGGGATCGGAGAGTATTCGACTCATCTTCTTTCGCGCGTGATCGTAGGCGTAGGAGAACGCCCCATTCTCACCCACGACCCCGGCGACGGGCCACATGCGCGCGATGTGATCGCACCAGCCCGCGGGCCTTCCGGTGACCGCGACGACACGGATCCCGGCCGCGGCGAGGTCCCAGAGGGCCTGGTACGACCGGGCCGGGATCATGCCGTCGGAGGTCAGCGTGTCATCGATGTCAGTGAAGAAATAGGAGAGCCCGCGGCAGAGCGCGGCAGGGAGATCCCGCACGGGGGCGGGACCCGCCGATGCGGGCGGGGCGCCGCTCATCTCAGCGCGCGGGGAGGATCGAGTCCGTCGTTCCCGGGTCCGCGGGCGGACGGACGGGGACCGGCTCGGCTGGGATGCCCTGATCGGCGAGGAGCCTCAGCCGCGCCTTCTCCGTGCGGTCGTGAAGACCCCGGAGGGCCGCCATGACGCTGTCAGCCACGTGCTGCTTGGGATCCGCCTCATGCGCGCGGCTTTTCAGCGCCTGGCGGCGGAACTCGGAACAGCGTCGCACCGGGCTCACCGTGTAGATCATGAGGTCTTTCGTAGGGAAGTCCTCGTCCATTCCGCCCGAGGGATTGGGAACGAGGGTGTTGCCATTGATGGAGACAAGCACCATGTGCGAATAGAACTTGAGGTAGGTGTCGATCTCCTTGAGCCCTTTCGCGGTCGAAGGATCCCAGGGCCGGTAGCGCGTGCCGGACGGGAAGACAAGGATGAGACGGCCCTCCTTCCGCAGCGAATTGAGCATTTTCATGGCCGCAAAGTTCAACCGGGCGCGGCGATTTTCCGCGGCGTGCCTTTCCCGGGCATCCGTGATCGACTCCAGCCCCCGCGACGGATAGAGCACGACCCGTGTGAACACCTCGGTGAAGGCGAGGACCAGCTTGCTTTCTTCGTTCAGCTTCACCCCTGCCACCGAGACGATGGCGTCCGCCACCTCGCGGTAGGACTCCCCCGCGCGCTCCAGGAGCTCGTAGAAACAGGGAATGTCGAAATTGCTGTAATGCTCCAACAGCACCAGGCAGTGCTTCTTCCTCCGGGCCAGCTGGTGGAGCGCCAGCAGGTTCTCCTTGCCGACGATCCTGCTTCCGGGAAGGAGGAGGTCTTCCATGATCTGCTTCAGGAACGGCTTGTTTGCCGGCCTGCCGGGCTGGAAGACATTCTCTTCGGTCACAACGGGCGCGCCCGTGGAGTTCGCGATCATCCTGTCGATGAGCGGGGTAAACTTGCTGTGGTTCAGCACTTCCTGGTCCGACATGTCAAATATACATTTTGACAGGAACAAGTGAAAGCTGTCAACGATCGACTGAAGGCGACGACTGCCGGCATTACGTTCACCGCCGATCAGAGGCTGCGCTCGAAGATTCTGTGGACCTTGTAGATCTTTCCCCCCAGGGTCTTCATGTCGGCGAGCATGAGCTCGGTGGTTTCCGCGATCTGGACCGCGTCCACGTGCAGGAATCGCTTGTTGCGCGAGGCGATCCTTTCCAGCATGTGGTACAGCAGGGCGTTTCCGCCGAGCCTCTGGTACCGGGGCAGGATCGCCGCACCGTTGACGATGAGCCAGCGCGTCCGGCCGTATTCGAGCAGGAGATCGACGATCCCCCACGGGGTGATCCGGCCGTGCGCCCGCTGGAGCGCCGCGGAGAGATCCGGGAAACCGAGAAGAAACCCGGCGATCTCACCCCCGGACACGAGGAGCTTGACGAGGGAGGGATCTGCCACGGTGACAAGGTCGCTCGTGATCTGCCGGATCTCCTTCTCGCCGAGAGGGTAGAACTCGTCGCCGTGCGCCGAGAAGGTCTGATTGTAGATGTGCCCGATGGCCGCGGCGCGCCGGACGAGCTCCCGCCTGGTCCTGATCTCGGGCACCTCGAATCGGCCGCGCTTCATGGCGATCTCCGCGACACGCCTCACCTTCTCGGGGAGGCGAAACTCCGCGGCGTCGAGGTACATCGAGAACTGGTCCCGGAGCTTGACGAACCCTTCGGCCTCGATCGCGGGTCCGTACCAGGGTCCGTTGTAGGTCATCATCGTCATGACCGCGCGGTGCTCGAATCCATCGACCAGGGCGCCCATGCCCATGAACCCGAAACCATAGGGGCCGATCACCTTCTCCATGCCCTCGCCGCGGAGCCACTCGAATGCCCGGGTGAACAGCGCGTGTGACACGGTGCGGTCGTCGATGCAGTCGAAGAAATGGAAGTGACCGATCCGCGAGTGATGGTAGTCGTTGTAGGCGCCGTTCACGATCGCCCCGATCGTGCCGGCCGGCCGGCCTCCCCGGCGGGCGAAGAAGAACCGCGCCCGGCAGCGTTCGAATGCCGGATGCTTCCTGTCGAGGATACGGCGGATGTCCCGGCGGAACTGCGGGACCCACTGACTGCTGCCGCGGTAGAGCCGGTGCGGGAAATCCACGAACTGCCTCCCGGGGGAACCCCGGGAAGACTCGACGACCTCCACGGTCACGCTCTCCCGCATTTCGCCTCCTCGCCTGCCGTGGTTGTAGCAGAGGGGTCCGACTTGGTCAAATATGGGCGATTCGCTATACTCGCGCCCGGAGGAGGAGCGAACGAAGTGAAATCCCTTTTCGCCGAGACCCTTTACACAGGCGATGAAGTGTTCCGCAATATTCACCTCCTGTACGAGGGCAACGTCGTGAAGGGTACCTCCATGGAACCCCGGGGCGAGTTCATCGGCAGGTTTCCCGTGGTCACCCCGGCGTTCATCGACGCGCACTGTCACATCGGGATGGAGCGCGCGGGTGAGCCGGGGTCCGAGGGAGAAGCCAACGAGCGCATGGAGTCGCTGCTCTTCCTCGCCGATGCCCTGGATTCCGTGCAGATGGACGACAGCGCGTTCCGGGACTCTGTCGAGCTCGGCGTTCTCTACTCCTGCGTTCTTCCCGGGAGCGGCAACATCATCGGCGGGAAATCCGCGATCATCCGCAACTACGCCCGCACCACGACCGAGGCGTTGATCGCCCGGTCCGGCGTGAAGGCGGCATTCGGCTACAACCCCATGTCCACCCGGGACTGGAAGGGCGCGCGGCCCTATACCCGCATGGGGGCTCTCTCCCTCCTGCGCGCGCGGCTCGCCCAGGTGAGGGCAAAGCTCGACATGGCGCGCAAGGGAACGAAGCAGGGGCCCGACTCCGTGCTGACTGCGGAGGAACAGGTCGTCCGCGACATCCTCCAGGGGCGGCAGGTGCTGCGGGTGCACGTGCACAAGATCGATGACATCGCCTGCCTCCTTCGCCTGCAGGAGGAGTACGGCATCCACGTGACCGTCGAACACGCCTATGACGTGAACGACGGCCGCATCTACGCCGCACTGAAGGACCGGGGGGTGCCGGTCGTCTTCGGGCCTCTGGACGCCTTCGCCTACAAGGTGGAGCTGCGGCACGAAAACTGGCGCAACGTGCGCCATCTCCTCCAGAGCGGGGTCGATTTCGGCTTGATGACGGATCACCCGGTGATCCCGCAGCGCAACCTCCTTCTCGAGCTGCGGTGGTTCATCCGGTGCGGGCTCAACCGCCAGGACGCTATAGAGATCATCACCCGCAGGAACGCCCAGATCCTCGGCATCGACGGTTTCCTCGGGACGCTGGGCAAGGGGAGATGGGCGTCGTTCTCCTGCTGGAACGGAGACCCGTTCGACGTGACCCGCTACCCCGTCAAGGTCATCGCCGAGGGCGAGGTCGTCTTCGAAGAAGGCGGGACGAAGGCGGGTGAGGAATGAGCAGCGCGGGCGCCATCCGCGGACCGGGCGGGCGATTCGTCACCTTTGGCGAAATCATGCTGCGGCTGAAGCCGCCCGGGGCGCAGCGCTTCTTCCAGAGCCCCCTGTTCGAAGCCACGTTCGGGGGCGGGGAGGCGAACGTGGCCGCGGCCCTTGCGCGGTTCGGTTGCGACACGGCCTTCGTTTCGGTGATCCCTCCGAACGCGATCGGGGACGCCTGCGTGGGGGAGCTGCGACGGCAGGGGATCGACACCTCGCTCATCGTTCGCAAGGGAAGCAGGCTGGGCATCTATTTCCTGGAGGCGGGCGCGAGCCAGAGACCGTCGGTCGTCATTTACGACCGGGCAGGCGCTTCGATCGCGGAAGCGCACCGCGGCGATATCGACTGGGGCGGGAGCCTCGCCGGGGCGACCTGGTTCCACATTACCGGCATCACCCCGGCGATCTCCCGGTCTGCGGCAGATCTCTCGCTGGAGGCCGTGCGCCATGCGAAGGAGAAGGGCCTGACGGTCTCCTGTGACCTGAACTACCGCAAGAACCTGTGGAAGTACGGGACCAGCGCGGCAGAGATCATGGGCGAGATCGTGCGCCACGTCGACGTCGTGATGGCAAACGAGGAAGATTGCCAGCATGCCCTGGGAATCAAGGCCGACGTCGACGTGGAATCCGGTGCGCTGGACCCCGCCCAGTACCGGAAGCTCGCGGAGAATGTTCTCTCCGCACACCCCGCCGTCAGCCGCATCGCCATCACGTTGCGGGAGAGCCGGTCCGCCGACGATAACGGATGGTCGGCCGTTTTCCATGACGGAAAGGACTTCTTCGCATCCCGAAGGTACGAGATCCGCGACATCGTTGACCGCGTCGGGTCCGGGGACACATTCTCCGCGGGGCTGATCTACGGCCTTTCACACCTGACGGGCCACGCCGATGCCCTGGAGTTCGCGGTGGCCGCTTCCTGCCTGAAGCATTCGATTCCGGGCGACCTCCCGCTTCTCAGCGTGCCCGAGGTGAAGGCTCTCGTGGGCGGCTCGGGCTCGGGCAGGGTCCAGCGGTAGCGAGCCCCTTCGGTCGCAGGCCTGCCTCGAATCATCGTCGCGACGGCAAGGATCCTCCAGTGCCCCGTCGTAACGGCGGACAGGCGGATTCGTGACTACCCCCACGTCGACACGACGTGGTGACGCCGCGTCAGTGCCCCGTGCCTCAGCGCGCCGTGGCCTGCTCCGTCCCGGAGAGCTTCCTCACCATTTCCCGCACCGCGGAGGGGACATCGCCTCCGGCGGAGACCAGCCGCACCAGGGCGCTCCCGACGACGACGGCGTGCACGTGAGGTGAGACCGCCTGGACCTGTTCGCGCGTGGAAACCCCGAAGCCCCCGAGGAGTTTCGCCTTCCCGTGGTCCATCCCGGCGACCCGGGAAAGGAACGAAAGCCCCGGGGAATCGATGTGCGTGAAAGAGCCCGTGGTTCCGGTCCGAAGGGTCACGTAGAGGTACTCGGCTCCCAGGGCGCCCACGCGCGAGAGTCTCCCTTCTCTCATCGATGGGGAGAGAACCGGCACCGCGGCAAGACCGAGCGAGGCGGCGCAGTGGAAGAGCCCTTCGTCGTAGTCAGGAGGAAGATCGGGAACGATCACCCCGCGCGCGCCGCAGGCCCTTGCGTCGGAAAGGAAGCGTTCCAACCCGCGCGTGAAAAGGAGGTTCGCATAGCTCATGAGGAAGAGCGGGACCGTCTGCGAGCGGCAGATGGCGGCGGCGCACGCGAAGCCGGCCTCGACGGTGAAGCCTCCCTCCAGGGCGGCGCTGCAGGCGCGCTGGATGTCCGGTCCGTCCGCCGTCGGATCGGAGAACGGGAACTGCAGCTCGATGTACGCGCATCCCCCCTCGGCGAGCCCCCGGGCAACAGCGAGCGACGCCTCCCGGTCGGGATACCCGGCGACCATGTGGGCCATGATTCTTGCGGGGCCGCTCATCGGGCAGCCTCCTCCCGGAGGAAGTCTGCCCAGTGATCGGGATCCATCGCCCGGGCGAGGATGAACAGGTCCTTGTCCCCGCGTCCCGACATGTTCACGACAAGTGCCTTCTCCCGGGGGTACTCGGGTGCCATGCGCATGACCGCCGCGGCCGCGTGTGCCGATTCCAGTGCGAACACCAGCCCCTCGGTGCGCGCGAAAAACTTCACCGCCTCGAGTGACTCGCTGTCCGAGGCCGTCGTGAACCGGATCCGGCCCTCTTCCCCCAGGTGGGCGAGTTGCGGCCCGATGCCGGGGTAGTCGAGGCCGGCCGAGATCGAATGGGTGGAGAGGACCTGGCCGTCGGCGTCCGCGAGAAAGAGCGACTTGTACCCCTGCACGATTCCCGCCCGGCCACGCCCGTTCATCCTCGCCGCGTGCTGCCCCGTGCCGCTGCCCCGGCCCCCTGCCTCGACGCCGATCAGCTCCGGTGACGCGGACTCGAGGTACGGCGAGAAAAACCCGATCGCGTTGGATCCCCCGCCGACGCAGGCGACGAGCGCCGCGCAGTCCACGTCCTTCTCACGGAGCTGACGGACCAGCTCGCGCCCGATGACCGACTGGAACTCCCGCACCATGTCCGGATACGGCGAGGGGCCCAGCGCGGAACCCAGGAGGTAGTGGGTGGTGGGAAAGCTCGCCGCCCAGTCGCGCAGGGCCTCGTTCACCGCGTCTTTCAGTGTCGCGGAACCCGTGGCGACCGGCACGACCTCGGCGCCATATCGCTGCATCCAGAAGACGTTCGGCCGCTGCCGGCGCATGTCCACTTCTCCCATGTACACCCGGCAGGGGATCCCCAGCCGCGCGCAGACCGCAGCCGTGGCCACGCCGTGCTGCCCGGCCCCCGTCTCCGCGATGATCCGCGTCTTGCCCATCCGCCGGGCCAGAAGCGCCTGGCCGATCGCGTTGTTGATCTTGTGAGCGCCCGTGTGCGCCAGCCCCTCCAGCTTGATGAAGATCGCGGCGCCCCCGAGCTCTCGGGCGGCGTTCTCCGCTTTCAACAGGGGCGTGGGACGGCCGGCGAAATCCCGCAGCGTCGCCTCCAGCTCGGCCGTGAAGGCCGGCTCTTCCAATGCCTCCAGGAATGCCTCCTGGAGGTCGTCGAGAGGGGCCCGGAGCATCTCCGCAACGTACCTCCCGCCATAGCTCCCGAAGAAGTCGTTATACCTTTTCATGTTTTTTTATCTCCTGGAAAAACGCGTCCAACCGTGCCGGGTCTTTCCTGCCGGGCGATTCTTCCAGCCCGCTGGATGCGTCGATCAGCTCGGGGGCGAGTGAGTCGAGGATCTCACCGACGTTTTCAGGCCTGATGCCGCCGGCCAGCCACAAGGGTCCGGCCCGCCCCGCCTCCCGCGCGAGCTCCACCGGCACCCGGCTTCCCGTCCCCCCCACGGCGGCCGCCGACCACGCATCCGCCAGGACACGGGGGCTCCTGTATCGGCGAAGGGCGTCGACGTCCTTCGGTTCTCGAACCTGCAGCGCCTTGAAGTAGGGAAACGCCATCTGCGAGCACTCCTCGGGCGTCTCGGTGCCGTGGAACTGGACCGCATCGACGAGACCCCGATCCAGGAGATCCTGCACGTCGGGGTCGAGCCGCCGTCTGCCGCCGTCCGGCGCGGTCACCACGACGGCGACCCGGAGAATGTCCAGCCCTTCGAGGTCGTGCAGAAGCGACGGCGCGGCGCGGCGCTTCGACGGGGCAAACACGAATCCCAGCGCATCGGCTCCCCGCGCGCGGGCGGTCTCCGCGTCAGCGGTCCGTGTGATGCCGCAGATCTTGACCAGCGGCCGGCCCGGCACGCGTCTCGCCCACAACCGGGGCCAGAACCGGCCCGGCCGGCTTCGAAGCGCGTCCGCCAGCCCGGGAATCGCCTGCGGCGTGCGCATGGCCGTCTCCCCGACCAGCACCCCTTCGAAACCGCAGGAGCGCGCAAGGAG
This sequence comes from Spirochaetia bacterium, assembly GCA_052144915.1. Classification (GTDB taxonomy): domain Bacteria; phylum Spirochaetota; class Spirochaetia; order SZUA-6; family Fen-1364; genus Fen-1364. Next base: position 14,770 of record JBKQPS010000342.1, read on the forward strand.
GACGTCCTCCGCCGCGCGGATTCCCGACTCGAAGACGGCGCGCTGCTTCCAGGAGACACGGGGAAGAACAGCGACGGGGTCCAGCAGGTCGACAGTGAAGGTCGCCAGGTTGCGGCTGTTGATGCCGATGAGCGGAGGGGCGACGCCGCGGCACTTCTCGACATCCGCCGCGTCGTGCAGTTCCACCAGCGCGCTCATGCCGAGCCGCACGGCTTTCTCGTGCAGGGCGGCCAGGGTGTCCCGGTCCAGGAGGGAAGCAATGAGGAGGACCGCGTCGGCCCCGGCGCGCCAGGAGATCTCGATGTCCTCCGCATCGAGCAGGAAGTCTTTCCGCAGCACGGAAAGCCCCGGCAGGGCCTTCTTGACCTCTACCAGGTCTTTCAGGGAACCGTCGAACCGGTCCTGCTCCGTAAGCACCGAGACGCTTCGAACCCCGCGGGCCGAATACGACCGCGCCTGTTCCACGGCATCGAGCCCCGGCGCGATTCCACCCCGGGAAGGGGAGCGGCGTTTCACCTCGCAGATGATGAAGGGGTCGGCGCCGAAGGGCACCAGGGGCGTGGTGCGCGCGGCAGGCACGTCGGCGCCCATGGCGTGACCCAGCCGGCCGATGCGGTCCCGCCGCGCGGCGGCGATCTCCTGGAGGATCCCGCGGGCAGCGCTCACGCTGCTCTCGCCGCGGCCCGGGAGCGCGCCCGGATCCGTTCCAGCTTTGCAAGCGCGGCGCCTCCCCGCAGTGCCTCCCGGGCGCGCAGGTACCCTTCACCGACGTTGCGGGCGACGCCGCAGATGTACAGGGCCGCTCCCGCATTCAGGAGAACCGCCTCGCGAACCGCCGGCGGCCCCTCCCCGCCGAGCACCTCCAGGGCCATGCGCGCGTTCTGCGGGGCCGTTCCGCCGCGCAGCTCACCCACGGCGAAGCGGCTGATGCCGAACTCCTCCGGCGTGAGGGTGTAATCGGTCCGCCGCCCGGTCTCGTCGATCTCCACCACCGTGGTACGCGCACAGACGGAGATCTCGTCCAGCCCGTCCTCCCCGTGCACCGCCATGACGCGGCGCACGCCGAGGAGGTGCGCCGCCTCCGCCACGGGGCCGCAGAATTGCTCCTCGAAAACCCCGATGAGCTGATAGGCGGCATCGGCGGGATTCGAGAGCGGGCCGACCAGGTTCATCGCGCTGCAGATCCCCAGCTCGGCGCGCGCACGGGCGGCGTGGCGCATGGCGCCGTGGTACACCGGGGCGAAGAGAAAGCAGAATCCCTCCTCCCGGAGCATGTCCTCCGCCGCGCGCGGCGGCGCGTCCACCGCGACGCCCAGCTCACGGAAGAAGTCCGCGCTTCCCACGGGAGAGCTTGCTCCCCGGTTGCCGTGCTTTGCCACCAGGGCGCCGCACGACGCGGCCACCACCGACGCCAGGGAGGAGATGTTGAACGTCCCCAGCCCGTCCCCGCCGGTGCCGCAGGTATCCAGGACCCGGCGGTCGCTGGCGAACGGGCTCTTCTTCCGCCGCAGCACGGTGGCGAAACCGGCGAGCGCTTCCGGGGTGATGAGCCGCCCCATCAGGGAGGCGAGCACGCCGGCGATCTGCGCGTCGGTGAGACGGCCGTCGGTGAGCTCGTCCATGAAATGCTCGGCCTCGTCGCGGTTCATCGCGCGGTCGTTCTGCAGCCGCACGAGGATCTGCGACAGCGGGAAGGGCTCGCGGCGGTAGCTCAGGAAGTTCTGCAGGCACCTCTTTCCGTGTTCCGAGGCGATCGATTCCGGGTGGAACTGGATGCCCTCCACGAGGAGCTCGCGGTGACGGACGCCCATGATCTCCCCGTCCAGGGCCACCGCGGTGACCTCGAGCTCCGCGGGGAGCGATTCGCGCTCGACGGCCAGGGAATGGTAGCGCGTGAACCGCGCCGTCCGGGGGAGACCGCGGAAAAGCCCGCGGCCGTCGAGGCTCATGTCTTCCGCCTTGCCATGGACGATCCGCCGGGCGGACACGATCCGTCCTCCGTAGGCGGCCGCGATGGCCTGGTGGCCGAGGCATACCCCGAGGATGGGCACCGTCGACCCGAGCCTCCGGATGAGCTCCAGGCTGATGCCGGCATCCTCGGGCCTTCCCGGCCCCGGGGAGATCACGATCGCCGACGGCTTCATGGCCGCCAGCTCGTCGACGGTGAGGCGGTCGTTGCGGTAGACCTCGACCGGCGTGTCGGTCAGCTCCCGCAGGTACTGGTACAGGTTGTGCGTAAAGGAATCGTAGTTGTCGATGATCGCGATCATTTCCCCGCCTCCATCCCGAGCGCCCGGGCGAGAGCGCCAAGCTTTGCCTCGGTCTCTTCGAACTCTCGTTCGGGCACAGAGTCGTACACCACGCCCGCCCCCGCCTGGAGCGTGACCACGTCTCCGCGCTGCAGCGCGCAGCGGATGCTGATGCAGGAGTCCAGCGACCCGTCGGACTCGACGTGCGCCACCACCCCGGCATAGAACCCGCGCTTCACCGGTTCCAGCGCGTCGATGACCTCGATCGCGCGGATCTTCGGCGCGCCCGACACCGTTCCCGCCGGGAACGTGGCCCGCAGCGCGTCCAGCCCCGTGCGCCCCGGGGCAAGCCTCCCCTCGACGTGGGAGACGATGTGCATGACGTGCGAGTAGCGTTCGACCTCCATGAGCTGCGTGACCTCGACCGTCCCCGGCGCGCAGACCCGGCCCAGGTCGTTGCGGGCCAGGTCCACGAGCATGAGGTGCTCCGCGCGCTCCTTCGGATCGGCGAGGAGCTCCCGCTCCAGGCGCGCGTCCTCCGCCGCGTCGGCGCCTCGCCGCCGCGTTCCGGCCAGCGGGCGGATCGCGGCGGTGCCATCCCGCACCTTCACGTGCACCTCCGGCGAGGCGCCGAAGAGCTGGAAGTCGCCGAAGTCGAGGTAGAACATGTACGGCGACGGGTTGCCGGTGCGCAGCGCGCGGTAGGCCTCGATCGCCGGCATGTCGGTGCGCACCTGCATGCGGCGCGACAGCACCCCCTGGAGGAGGTTCCCCTGGACGATCTGCTCCTTCACTGCACGCACGCCGCGCAGGTACGTGTCCCGATCGTCGTCCCGCGGGAGAGGCTGGACCTTCCAGTCCGTGCGCGCGGGAGCCATGAAGTTGAAGTCCAGGTCGTTGATCCTCCGCTCCGTCTCGTCCAGGGCGCGCGCGAGGTCGATCTCCTTTTCCCGGTAGTTCAGCCCGACGAGGGAGATGGTGTCGGTGTAGTGGTCGAACACGAGGAACACGCTGCCGAAGAGGAACACCGCGTCGGGCAGGCCGAGGGGATCGGGGCGTTCCTCGAGCCGGATCGTGTCGAAACGGCGGCAGTACTCGTAGGAGAGGAAGCCGATTCCCCCGGTGGGAAGCGGGAACTGCTCGGCCCTGCCGTCGTGCTGCCGGCTGAAGTGGGAGAGCACGTCGAGAATGTCCCCGCCGGCCTTCGCGCGGAGGGCCAGGGTCGCACCGTCGCGGACCATGAACAGCTCCTCGCCCTTTTGGAGCACGCGGAAAGCCTCGCGGAGAAGAAGGAACGAGTAGCGCTCCCTTCCCCGCTGGAACGAGGCGCTTTCCAGGAGCGCGATGGCCCCCAGCTTCTTGGCCAGTGAGAGCGGCGTGAATCGCTCTCCGTTGATCTTTCGCACCATCACTGCCGGCCGTGCGGCAGTCGCTGTCGTCATCATGTCCTCCACTCCCGCTGACAATAAAAAAGCCGTGGACCCTGTTGAACAGGCACCGCGGCTTTTCCAAAAAAAAGCGCGGGCCTGGCGTATTCCGCCAGAACCCGCGCCCCGTTCTTCCTATCCGGGCATGGTCCTGGCTATGTCCAAGACCACCACCACGCGAAATTGTCGTGTTTCGTCGTCTGCGCTGCGATCAGCATGACGGCAAGATACGCATCCGAAGCGCCCGAGTCAAGTGGGCGGAATCGACCGCAGGGACATCGACAGCGGGCGACATCGACCGCGGGGACATCGACACCGGGCTATTCGACCAGCTTGTGGGCCAGGGCAAAGCGCACGAGATCGACCGTCGACGAGAGGTCGAGCTTCATCATGACACGCGAGCGGTAGGTGGCGATCGTGGGGGCGCTCACGCCGAGCTCCAGGGCGATCTCCTTGATTCCGCGGCCGGAGGCGAGAAGGCAGAGCACCTGGTACTCCCTGTCCGAGAGAATCTCGTGGGGCGCTTTGCCGGCCGTTCCCTGGAGCTCGAAGGCGAGCTTCTCGGCCAGGGACGCGGTGACGTACTTTCCCCCGCGCGCGATTTTCCGCACCGCGTTCACCAGCTCGGCGGGTGCGCTCTCCTTCTGCAGGTATCCCGCCGCCCCCGCCTTGAGGGCGCGCGTGGCGTATTGCTCCTCGGGGTGCATGCTGAGGACGAGCACGCCTGCCTTCTCGCCCCGGCCCTGGAGGTTCTTCAGAACGTCGAGCCCGTTCATGTCGGGAAGTGTGATGTCGAGGATGATCACGTCGAAACGCGAGGCCCCGATCTTTTCCAGCATCTCCGCCCCGCTCCCCGCTTCCTCCACCACTTTGATGTCGGGCTGCTGGAGAAGAATCTTCTTCAGCCCCTCGCGGAGGATGGGATGGTCGTCGCACAGAAGGACGCGCAGCATGGGTAGCGGCCCCGGGCCGAGGCCATTATGGTGCCGCGGGCTTCACGTGGGAAGGGGGCGCCTCGGGCAGGCCCCCGGATTCCCACAGGCTTCCCTTGACGAGAATCCCCACCTTCTTTCGGCCGTCGGCCGAGCCGAGGATCGCACCGTCGGCCATGACCGCTGCCCAGCCGCCGTCCGCGAAGGGGTAGATCTCGCCGAACGAGCGGTCTGCCGCGGTGTCCCACACGGACACCGAAGAGTCACGCTGCAGGGAGGCGAGGAGCCCATCCATCGCGAACAGCGCTAGCGTGCCGCGCGCAGGATCGGCGAGCGTTTCCATGGAAGCTCCCGTCCATGCCTTCACGTCCTCCCGTCCCAGGGAGGTATACAGAAAATCGTCCGCCGGGTCGAAGGAGAGGCTCGCCGAGGGATACTCCCCGCTGGCTTTCTCCACGATTGTTTCCGACTGGAGCTCCGTCCCCTCGTAGCGCGTCAGGGTGGTGTGTCCATCGGAGCCCATCCCCAGCGCGTACAGCCTGTCGCCGGCCGGGTCGGAGGCCAGGGCGAATGTGAGCGCCTCGGACCCGGGGAGAGAGGCCGTCTCACCGGTGCGCAGGTCGATGCGCACGAGGGAGCTTCCCACCGCTCCTCCCGACAGGCGTCCGAGCACCAGGGAGGTGTCCCCGAAGGCGGAGATGCACACCGCGCCCGGCCAGCTGGCCTGGAAGAGCTGCTCCCCGGTCTCCGGCCGCAGCACCCTTACCGCGCCGTCCTTTTCCAGCGTGAACAGCCTGTCGTCGCGGACCGCGACCGCGGCGAGAGGACTTGAGAACGGAATATCCCAGCTCGTGAACTTCTGCGTGGAAAGGTCCAAGGATCCCATTGCGCCGGCGCTGTCTCCCTGCTGCCAGACGACGAGCTCCTGCCGGTTCAGGAACACCAGGCCGACGGGCCCCGGCCAGGGGCTCGCCACCGAAAACGACTCGGTGACCGGGCTCATGCCCGGACCCTGCACGCCGAGGAGGAAGACGTGGATGACGTCCCCCGCGGCCACGGCCAGGACGTGGCCCTCCGCGGCGACCCCGGTCACCTGGGCAAGCACGTCCTGCGCGAACTCCGTTTCGTGCCCCTCCGGGGAGATCATGCCGATCTGGCCGTCATCGCCGGCCAGGACGATCGCGTCCGGTGTCATGTGCACCAGGCGGGGCCGCCAGCCGAAACTTGGGGCGATTGTCGGCGCGGGCAGGTCGCGGCCCGCGGCGCTGCGCACGTGGAGAGTACCATCCGCAGAGAGGCAGGCGACCTGTGCGGCGTCGCCAGAGATGTCCAGGGAGACGATCCCCGATGAATCGAAACGGTAGCGGGTCTCCCCCGAGACGGCGTCGATGCCGATGACCTGGTCACCCGACTGCCCCACCAGGGTGGCCCGGTCATCGCTCGGGTGGACGTTCACCAGGCCTTCCGCTGTGGGCACTTCCTGGATGAGATTGCCCGTCGCCATATCCCAGTACGCGACCCTGCCCGCGGGCTGATACGTCATCAGGGTGGCATCTGTGCGGGATGTTTCGGCGAAGCTCACCATCCCGAAACCTTCGGGGTGGAAAGGCACGGAGATTCCGTCACGGGAGCGCACGATATGCAGGCCATCCCACTGCATGTCCCCGCAGAGAAGGTAGTTGCCCGAACGCGAGAATCTCACGAACAGGGGGGCGCTCTCCAGTGGGATGCTGTACAGGCGTTTCCCGGCGTCCCAGTCCCACACGTCGACCGCGAAGGCGCGAACGCCGTCGGTCACCACCACCGCGGCCAGAGAGGCGGCGGGGTCCAGCGCCACAGATTGCGCGATGCGCCGGGTCACGGCGATCCTCCGGACCAGGGTGCCCGCGCTGATGTCCCACACCCGCAGGAATCCATCCGCCCCGACGCTGAACAGCAGCCCGCGTGCGGCATCCTCCGCGATGTCCTGCACCGGCCCCCGGTGTCCCGAGCTGACAACTGCCTTGACGGTGAGACCGCCCGGGCCGACCGGGAGCCCGGCGGCCGCCAGCGCAATTCCGATGAGAAGCCCGTATGCCTGCAAAGCGAGACCGTTCATCCTTCGTGGCCCGCAGGAGTAATAT
>JBKQPS010000343.1:0-2840 GCA_052144915.1 Spirochaetia bacterium
CCGCATCCACGAGTGACTTCGTGGCGGCGGGGACCGAGTAGGATTCCTCGTGCATCCGGTGATCCTCGATCTGCTCTGTGCGGATGGGCTGGAAGGTCCCCAACCCCACGTGGAGAGTCACCCACCCCAGTTCGGCGCCCCGGCTGCGAAGCTCCCCGAGCAGGCGGGGTGTGAAATGCAGCCCCGCGGTGGGCGCAGCGGCGGATCCAAGAGCCCGCGCAAACACGGTCTGGTACCGCTCCTGGTCCGACGGCACGTCAGGGCGCTTGATGTACGGGGGCAGAGGCACGTGGCCGTTGCGGTCCAGCCATGCCTCATCGATGGGAGGCGCGAATCGAAGACGCCGGCTCTCCCCGTCCCCCGGCTCGAGGCAGCCGGTTACGCCTTCAGGAAAGCTGAACACCGCTCCGTGCTTCGATCTGCCCGCCCTCCCGGCAACGGCGCTCCAGCAGTTGGGACCCTCCCTTTCCAGGAGAACGAACTCCGTCCTTCTCCCGCCGGCGTTTGTGCCGAACAGCCGTGCCTTTCGAACCCGGGTGTCGTTGAAGACGACAATAGTGCCGGGCCGGATCCAGTCCGCCAGGTTCTTCACGCGGGAATGAGATACTTGTCCAGTCGCTCGGTCCAGGACGAGCAGCCGCGCCGCCTCGCGGTCCGCCGGGGGTGCCTGCGCGATCTGTCCTTCTGGCAGGTCAAAAAAGAACTGACTGGTCTTCAACGCCTGTCCGTTTGACGCCGAGGTGCTCCCAGGCGCCGTTGGTGGCGACCCGTCCCCTGGGCGTCCGCTTCACGAACCCGATCTGGATGAGGAAGGGCTCGTAGACGTCCTCGAGGGTATCGACGGACTCCCCGATCGAGATCGCGATCGTCTCCGAACCGACCGGGCCGCCCCCGTACTTCTCCACCAGGGTGCGCAGGATCTCCCGGTCCAGCTTATCCAGCCCCCGCGAATCGATCTCCAGGGACTCCAGCCCCCGGGTGACGATCGAGAGGTCGATCACTCCGTTGCCCCAGACCTGTGCGAAGTCCCGCATGCGCCGGAGAATCCTGTTGGCGACCCGCGGGGTGCCGCGGGAGCAGCGGGCGAGCATCTGTGCGGCGCGCTCGTCCAGGCTCACGCCGAGGATGCCGGCGGAGCGGAAGACTATCGCGCGGATGTCCTCCGGCTCGTAGAAATCCAGGCGCATCGGGATGCCGAACCGCGAATGCAGGGGGCTGGACACGAGCCCGGTCTTGGTCGTGGCCCCGATCAGCGTGAACGGGGGGAGGGGGATCTTGATGGTTCGCGCACCCGGCCCCTGCCCGATCACCACGTCGATCTCGAAGTCCTCCATTGCGGAGTAGAGCATCTCCTCCACGATGGGTTTCAGCCGGTGAATCTCGTCGATGAAGAAGATATTGCGCTCCCCGATGCTGGTGAGGATCGCGGCGAGATCCCCCGGCTTCTCCAGCGCGGGAGCGGAGGTTGCGCGAAACTGCACACCGAGCTCGTTGGCCACGATCGCGGCGAGGGTCGTCTTGCCGAGGCCCGGAGGGCCGGAGAGGAACACGTGGTCGAGGTGTTCGCCGCGCTGCTTGGCCGCTTCGATGTAGACAGCCAGGTTCTCTTTCTGCCTCACCTGGCCGATGAACTCCGCGAGCAGTCGCGGACGGAGCGTTACTTCCTCGCGGTCTTCCGAATCGTCGAAGCCGGGGTCGGGAACCCGCGGCGGCTGCTCCTTCGACCGACCCTTCATGCGCTTTCACCACCGGCCACGGAGAGGGCCTGCTTGAACAGCTCTCTCTCGAGCTCTTCGCCCTTCAGATCCCGGCCCGAAAGCGTCTTCAGCGCGGCTGCCACCGCGGACTTGGCCGTCTTCCTGTCGAACCCCATGCCCACGAGCGCCGTGGCGATGTCCTCCTGCGGGGACCGGGGTTGGGCATCCCCGACCGGTGTCAGCTTGCCCTTCAGCGTGAGGATGATCTTCTGGGCTGTCTTGCGGCCGACTCCGGGAACGGCAGAAAGGGCGTCGAGGTCGTCGCGGTCCAGCGCCTGGGCGAACTGTTCGCGATCCACGCCGGAGAGCATCTTCAACGCTCCGCGCGGCCCGACTCCCTCCACCTTCTGCAGGTCAAGGAAGAGCGCTCGCTCGGCCTGGTCGGAGAATCCGTACAGGCGCATGGCGTCATCCCGGTGCACGAGGTGCGTAAAGATCCGGGTCACCTGCCCGACCGGCGGCAGCCGGTCGAGCGCCCGACGAGAAGCCGTGAGGTCCCACTCCACTCCGCCTGTCTGCACGCACAGCCGCTCGTCGCCCTTGAAGGTGATCTCCCCGGTGAGGCTATTGAACATGGATGGGTGACCTGTTGGTGTGGCAGATTGCAACGGCCAGAGCATCCGCCGCGTGGTCGGGGCCGGGGATCTCTTCCAGGCCGAGGACGACGCCCACGAGCCGCTGGACCTGGTCCTTTGCCGCCTTTCCCCTGCCGATGACCGCCTGCTTCACCTGCTGGGGAGAGTACGTGCCCACCTCGATCCTGCTCTGCGCGAGGGCGAGCATCACGACCCCGCGGGCCTGCGCGACCTGCATGGCGCTCGTGGCGTTCCGGGAAAAGAAAAGGTCCTCGACGCCCGCCTCCGAGGGGCGATGGGCGGCGAGGACCTTCCGTATTTCGGCGTGGATCTTGAGGAGCCGATGGGAGAGGGGTGTTCCGGGATCCGTTGTCACGACGCCATGCTCCACGTGGATGAAGCGCACACCGTCGAACCGGACGACTCCCCACCCGGTGGCGGCGAGTCCAGGATCGATCCCGATCACCGTCCTCATTCACTCATGACGAAGCCGGCCGGAATCTCCAGG
>JBKQPS010000344.1:0-12043 GCA_052144915.1 Spirochaetia bacterium
ATGGAGAGCATGAAGAGATCAGTGACCTGCGGCGCGCTTCGCGCAAGCGACGCCGGGACGGCAGTGACCCTCAACGGGTGGGTGCATCGTCACCGCGATCACGGGGGCATCCGGTTTTTCGACGTTCGAGACCGCGACGGGATCACCCAGGTGGTCGTAGACGCGGATGCCCCGGTGGACCTGCGTGCGGCGAGCGAGCAGCTGAAGTTCGAGTACTGCATCGCCGTCGAGGGAACCGTCAGGCTGCGCCCGGGATCCATGGCAAATCCGAACATGCCGACCGGCGAGATCGAGGTGCAGGCGGCTCGGATCGTCATCCTCTCCCGCTGCGATGTGCTTCCGTTCATGATCGACGAAAGGGCGGATGCCAAGGAGGACACCCGGCTCACCTACCGATATCTGGACCTGCGGACCGCAGCGATGCAGCGCAACATGGCCCTCCGCCACCGCGCCGCGTTCGCCACGCGCGAGTACCTCGTGCGCAAGGGATTCTACGAGATCGAAACGCCCATGTTCATCAAGAGCACGCCGGAAGGGGCGCGCGACTACCTGGTGCCTTCGCGGCTGAACCCGGGCCGCTTCTATGCGCTTCCCCAGTCCCCGCAGCTGTACAAGCAGATCCTGATGGTCTCCGGATTCGACCGCTACTTCCAGATCGCGCGGTGCTTCCGCGACGAGGATGCGCGCGGCGACCGCCAGCCCGAGTTCACGCAGATCGACATCGAGATGAGCTTCGTCTCCCGCGAGGACGTCTTCGCGCTGGTCGAAGGCCTCATGGCGCATATTTTCAAGGAGTCGATCGGCACGGACATCCAGACGCCCTTTCAACGTCTGTCCTTCGACGAGGCGATGAACCTCTACGGCTCGGACAAGCCGGACCTGCGCTACGACCTGGCGATGAAGGATTTCGGACCCCTCGCGAAAAAGAGCACATTCGAGGTGTTCCGCAAGGTCGTGGAGGGCGGGGGGGTCGTGAAGGCGCTCGTTGCCCCCGGGTGCGGGGAGTATTCGCGCAAGCAGATCACGGAGCTGGAGGCCGTGGCGAAAGTCTACGGGGCGGCCGGCCTGGCATGGATGAAGGTGACCGAGTCGGCGCTGGACGGGGGGGTCTCGAAGTTCTTCGCCGACCAGGCGGGGGAGGTCCGCGCGACTCTCGGGGCGAAGCCGGGCGACCTGATCCTGCTCGTCGGTGCGTCATTCCGCACGGCCTGCCTCTCCCTCGGGGCCGTTCGCGCCCAGCTCGGACGGGAGCTGAAGCTCACCGACCCTGCGACGTTCAAGTTCTGCTGGATCATCGATTTCCCTCTTTTCGAGTGGAACGCGGAAGAGAAGAAGTGGGACCCGGCGCACCACATGTTCACCATGCCGCAGGAAAGGTTCGTCGCAGACTTCGAGAAGAGGCCCGGCGAGGTGAAGGGAGACCTGTACGACCTGGTGTGCAACGGTGTCGAGCTCGCCTCGGGCTCCATCAGGATCCATGACCCGCAGCTGCAGAAGAGGATTTTCAGTTTCCTCGGGTTCTCCGAGGAGCAGGCGCAGAAGCGCTTCGGATTCCTCCTGGAGGCGTTCCGCTATGGACCGCCCCCGCACGGCGGGATAGCGCCCGGGTTCGACCGCCTGGTCGCCATGATGGCAGGGGAATCGACGATCCGCGACGTCATCGCCTTCCCCAAGAATACCCTCGGGCAGTGTCCAATGGACGACTCTCCTTCCGAGGTGGACGCCCGGCAGCTGGAAGACCTGCATATCCGCATCGTGGAGAAGAAGCCCTGAAAGGGCCCGCGATCTCCGCCTCTGCCGCGACGTGTGCCGTATTGGCAGTCCTCCCAGTTGCGGATCAGGATCGCGGGCTGTAACTGTTATTACATTTTCAGTCGATTATTGATAATTATATTTCAATAGTCAAGGAAAAAAGTTACTAAATAGCTATTTTTATGAAAAAAATATTGCAATTCGATACCTATCTGTATAGTATTTGACATTCGGGGAGCACCGCTCAGCGCATGCCTTCCAGGAAAAGACAGGAACGGATAGACCTCATACTCGATTCCCTTCGATCCACCGGCGGCGCGTCCATCGGAGACCTTGCCGTTGCCCTGGACGTCTCGGAGATGACAATCAGGCGAGACCTCGAGCTCCTTTCGACGGAGGGACGCGTAAGGCTCGTCCACGCGGGGGCGATTCCCGCCGACTCGAATGCGAGGGGTTCATTTTCTCTCATCGACCAGCACAACTCGAGCGCCGGGGAGAAGATGCGTATCGGACAGAAAGCCGCTTCCCTGCTGGAGCCGGGAGAGGTCGTCATCATCGATTCCGGCGCGACCACGGAATGGCTCGCCCGCAGCATCCCGGACGATTTCCCCCTTACGGTCCTCTGCTTTGCCCTCAACATCGCCCTGGAGGCGGGACGGCATCCCGCTCGCGAGGTGATTTTCGCCGGCGGCGCCCTGCACAACCAGACGCTCGTCTGCGGGAGCCCCGAAGGGGTGAACCTTGTTCGGCGCTACCGCGCGAATAAGGCTTTTCTCTCCGCTGGTGGAGCCAGTGAAACTCTCGGGGTCACCTGCATCGACGCCGCGGAGTCGGAGCTGAAGAAGGCGGCGGTGGCCAGCTCACGGACGCGCATCCTGCTGACCGACTCCTACAAGTTCGGCCGCGTCACCGCGGCGTGGTTCGCTGAGCTGAAGGATTTCGACGCCATCGTCACGGATCCCGGCATTTCGCTGGAATACGTGGAGATCGTGAGAAAGCTCGGGATCGCCCTGCACGTCGTGTGAGGCGTGCTAACCGCGCGGCGCGAATCCGCGGAGTACCGCGGCGCCTATGATCCGTGGCGCACCGCGGCAGCCTGGTCCTTGAGGTCCTCAGTCTCCTTGATCCAGAACGCCTCGGTGCCCCAGTCCGGAAAGCTGTCCCTGAACCAGTAGTCGTTCCTCTGCCGCGCCCGCCACGCCAGGAAGTAGATCATGCGCATGAAGCGCAGCGGCTCGACGAGGCCGAGCGTCGCGCGGTCGAACGCGTGAAAGCGCTCGTACCCTTCCAGGAGGGCGGAGAGCTCCCGGGTGCTGCGATCGGCGTGGTCGGGCAGCACTAGCCAGAGGTCCTGGACCGGGGGGCCGCTCATCATGTCGTCGAAATCGATGAGGGCAAGACCCTGGCCCGGCCGGTCGATGATGTTGCCGCGGTGGCAGTCGCCGTGGATCCTCTGCACCGGCGCGGAGCGAAAGAGCGGGTCTATCGCGGCGAGGGTCTCGCGGCACGTCGCGGAAAACTCCTCGACGCAGTCCGGGTGCACCAAACCCTCCGTGAGCAGCTCTTCGACGTAGGACGCGGTGAGAGGGACGGGCGAACAGCGCACACGGTGCGGTGCCGCGCCGCGCGCTCCCACGGCATGGCACCGGCCCAGAAGCGAGCCCAGCCGGACCAGCGCCTGCGGCGATTCCGGCTCGAAGCCGCGGCCTCCCGACCTCGGGAATACGGCAAAGAAGAATGATTCGTGGGCGCCGTTCTCACGGGCGTCGAGCACGTGGAGAGTGCGGCCGTCCTGCCCGGTGATCGGCGCGACGACGGGGATCTCCGCGGCCGCGCAGTCGGTGAGGAAGCGGTGCTCGTCGAGGATCGCGTCGGCCGTCCACCGTCCGGGACGGTAGAACTTCGCCACCCAGCGCTCTCCTGCGCGCGCGCGCATGCCGTAGACACGGTTGACGTAGCTGGGGTAGGACTCCATGGTGCCGTCCAGCTCAAACCCATGCGCGTCTTCCACCGCGCGCAGCGCGAGGTCGGGGGAAAGCAGCTCGAAGGAACCAGTGACCACGCCGCGCCTCCTTGGGCAGAGTCCGAATGCTCGAACACGGAGCTTAGACTGTCTGCGCACCGCGCGGCAACATGCAACGCGCCCGCGGCGCGGCGGAAGATGAACACGCAGCATTCCGTCGTGGACACAATCACGCGCCGGTTTTCCTGTCGCACCTACTCGGGGGAGCCCATCCCGGAAGACGCGCGGAGGGATCTCGCGGAAGCCGCGGCGGCGATGCGCACCGGGCCGTTCGGTTCCCGGCTGCGCTTCCTCCTCGCCGCCGCGAGCGCAGAGGACGGCGCCGCGCTGAAGAGCTTCGGAACGTACGGCACCATCAGGGGGGCAACGGCGTTCCTCCTCGGCGCCGCGGAGCCGCGCGGGCAGAATCTGCCGGGTACGTCGACGCAGAATCGGCCGGGTACGTCGGCGATGTACCTCGAGGATTTCGGATACGCAATGGAAGTGCTGATCCTACGCGCAACCGAGCAGGGGCTGGGCACGTGCTGGCTCGGCGGCTTTTTCACGCGCGGAAGCTTTTCACGGCGCATTGGCGCTTCCCGGGTAGAACGCATCCCTGCCGTCGCTGCCGTGGGCCGGATCTTCGACATGGAGAAAGCCCGGCAGGGACTCATGCGCAGGACCGCGGGAGGAAGCAGGCGCAAAGGGTGGGAGATCTTTTTCCATGACGGAGAATTCGGTGCCGCTCTCTCCCCGGAGGCCGCTGGCCCGTACGCCTCACCCCTGGAGATGGCCCGTTGGGCGCCGTCCGCCTCGAACCGTCAGCCGGTACGAATCGTGAGGAGCGGAGCCTCCTGGCATTTCTACATCCAGCGCACACCCGGATATCTGCCCCGTTTCGCACGCACCCTCACGGGCATCGAGGATCTCCAGCGGGTCGACAGCGGAATCGCCATGTGCCATTTCGAGCTCACCGCCCGGGAGCAGGGGCTCTCGGGTCAGTGGGTCGTGCGGCCGCCCTCGATTCGCCTCCCGGACGCGCTGACCGAGTACTCGGCAACCTGGGAAGGCTGACGGATTGTACGTGCTGGCTTGCGGCTGCAAACGCCGAACCATGTCGTGCAAACCCGCGGTAACGTACGGTACCACGGGTTGCATGCGCAGTGCCCGGGGCCAGCGCCCGTTTCGCGATACTATGGAAGGGCTCAGGCGTTCGGCGCGTGCAGCTTGTGCACCTCGTAGCTGGACTTCAGACCCTTGAGGCTGGTGGTGAACGGCTCGCTCGCCCAGCCCTTGCTGCGAAGGAACTCCGCCGCGTTGCTCTCGCCGAAGATCGCCCCTGTGGCCATGACGTCGCGGCCGTCGGAAAGCCCCTGGACGCGCGCGGCAATGTTCACCGTGGTTCCGAAATAGTCGATGCGTTCGTTCAGGGTCACCGCGATGCACGGGCCGTGGTGCACGCCGACCTTGACGATGATCTGGTTCTTCAGCTTCTTCGCCGTTTCCAGGTCGTCGAACGCCTCGATCATTTCCACCGCGGTCCGCAGCGCATCCTGCGGGTCGGTGAAGACGGCCATGACCGCGTCACCTATCGTCTTCACGATGGCGCCGCTGTGTTCCCGCACGAGCCGTTCCATGATGTAGAAGTGTTCTTTCACCAGCGCGAAGGCCTGGGCATCGCCCAGCCGCTCGTACATCTCCGTGGAGCCCTTGAGATCGGTGAAGAGAAATCCCAGGTTCTCGATCGAAAAGGTTTCGTTCAAGGAGAGCATCTCCGAAGAGAAGAGGTCCCGGAAATCCTGGAGGCTGGAGACCACCGCGGCGCTGGGCCACCGCTGCGGCCCCAGGCGCGCGAATGTCATGGTCTTTTTTTCGCGCTCCTTGTTCACGATCACGATCTCCGCGGGCCCTTCCTTGGCCACGACGATGGTGAGGAGGGGCAGGTTGTCCTTGTATTCGAACCTGAGCTTCTGCGTCTCGGCCGACTTCCCCGGCACGACGACGAGGTTGCACGCTTTTTTCTCTCCGCTGATCAGGATGAAGTAGTTGCCTTCCTTGAGATCGGTCTTGAGGTAATGGCTCTCACCCCGCTCCAGCTCGATGTTGACCCCCGGCTCCAGGTCGAAGTTGGAAATCACTTTCGCGAAATCGTCGACATCCGCGGGCTTGATGATCGCGGGGTTCACGCCAAAGCTCACCTCGATGCTCTTGTCGAATCCGGCGTCGAACACCGTGCTGCAGATGCCGCACTTGTCCGCGTGCTTCAGGGTGAGGAGGGAGTTGGAGTGCTGGGTCACTCCCTTGCAGGCGGGGCAGTGAATGTTCCAGTAGAGGTTGAAAAGGCCTCCCTTGGTCATGTGGAGGAAGGCCTTCAGGGCGGTCTTCCCGTCGAGCTTCCGGCGGGCCGCGAAACTGTACGGGTTGATGTGGTAGAGCTGGGCGTCATCGGCGGACAGGACGAAGCTCTTGATCTCACTGACCATTTTTTCCGAGACTGCCGGGCTGGCCTGGCGAAGCTTTTCATCCAGGGACTTCTGATTCAGGATCTTCATGCGGCCCTCCTCGGGTGAAAGGTAGCTTCGTCCCGGCGGTCAGTCAAATCGCCGTGCGTCGGCGCGACCTTACGGCAGTACCAGCATTCCGCGCTCGTGGCGGAAGAGACCATGCCGGGTGGTGAGGTTCTTTGAACTCGAAAAGGAGACGATGAAGGGCACCGTGGTGCCGGTGAACGGCAGCGACGCGGCGGGTATGTGGACCGTGACCGTCGTCCACTCCCCATCCTGCCCCACCGCGCTCTGATCCGCCGTCTTCCTTTCCGCGGGGGCATGCCCGTGCCCCTTGCCGGCATCCTCCGAGAACGCCGGCGTGCCATCGGCGCCGACCGAACCGATGTAGATCGTGCTTCCCTCCATCTTCGTCGAACCGAGGCCCACGGCGACCCATCCCTTTGTCTTCGCGCTCGCCGCGAGGAACAGTCCGCCGTCGGAGCCTACCTGCCACGAGAGCACCAGGTTGCCTCCCATGAGCGCCTGCGAGTGCGCGTACTCGCCCGGGTTCACCTTGCCGTCCACGACGGGATCGGCAGCGAGCGCCAGTGCCGCCCCCCCGAGGACCGCGATCACCAGGACCAGCCTTCTCATTTTGCCTCCTCTCCACCGTTCCGTTACAATATACATACGCCCGTTGCAATACCGGACCTCGCGAAACGTCCTTGAAGACAGGAGCACCCGATGCTGAAGCTGTTCCGCAACCTGAAGCCGTACGCGTTTCCCATCGTTTTCATCCTCGTCCTGGTGGCGGGCCAGGCCGTTGCGGAGCTGTACCTGCCATCTCTTTTCTCCGAAATCGTGGACAAGGGAGTCGTGCCGGGCAACATTCCCTACCTTCTCCGTGTCGGCGGGCGCATGCTCCTGGTGACGCTGTGTGACGTGGGTTTCGCCCTCGTCGCCGCCTTCCTCTCCGCCCGCGTGAGCATGGGTTTCGGCCGTGATTTACGGAAGCTCGTCTTCTCCCACGTCGAAGGATTCTCCCTGCACGAGTTCGACATCATCGGCACCCCCTCCCTGATCACGCGCACGACCAACGACATCACGCAGGTCCAGATGTTCACCATGATGCTGATGCGCATGTTCATCATGGCCCCGGTCATGGCGGTCGGGGGGGTCATCATGGCCTGGCACCAGGACGCGAAGCTCACCTGGGTCCTCGCGGTGGTTATCCCGATGATCGCCGCCGTCGTCACGTTGACCGCGACGCGGGCGATGCCCATGTTTCGCGGCATCCAGGCACGAATCGACAGGATCAACCTCGTGCTGCGCGAAGGCCTGACGGGAGTGCGCGTCATCCGGGCGTTCAACCGTGTCGCGCATGAAACGAAGCGTTTCGACGCGGCCAACCTCGATCTCACCGGGATGTCCATCCGCGTGAACAAGCTCATGGCTCTGATGATGCCGGTGATGATGCTCCTGATGAACCTCACCACGATCGCGATAATCTGGTTCGGGGCCCGGCGGATCGACCTGGGTGAGATGCAGGTGGGAAGCCTCATGGCGTTCATCCAGTACGCCGCCCAGATCCTCTTCTCCCTCCTCATGGTCTCCTTCCTTTTCATCATGCTGCCCCGGGCCTCCGCCTCATCGACGCGGATCAACGAAGTCCTGGCTCTTTCCCCCGGTATCCGGGATGCGGAGGGGGCACACATGGCGGAAAAGGAGCACGGGCACATCGAGTTCAGGAATGTCACATTCGCGTACCCCGGGGCCGAGGAGCCCGCGGTGCGTGACGTCTCGTTCAACGCGAGACCCGGCGAGGTCACCGCGATCATCGGGGGCACCGGTTCGGGGAAGTCGACTCTCGTGAATCTCGTCCCGCGTTTCTACGATGTGGCCTCGGGCAGCATCCGGGTGGATGACGTCGATATCCGGGAAATGCCGCAGGAAGCGCTTCGGGACAAGCTGGGGTTTGTTCCCCAGAAAGCGGTGCTCTTCAATGACACGATCGCGAACAACATCCGCTACGGCCGGGAGGATGCCACTGACGAGGAAGTGGCCCGCGCCGCGGAAACCGCCCAGGCCCAGGAGTTCATCCTGCCGATGCCGGAAGGCTTCCAGTCGGTAATCGCCCAGGGAGGGACAAACCTGTCCGGGGGCCAGAAGCAGCGCATCGCCATCGCCCGTGCGCTCGTGCGGAAACCAGAGGTCTACATCTTCGACGATACCTTCTCGGCGCTGGACTTCGCGACCGACGCGAAGCTGCGCGCCGCGTTGAGGAGGGAAACCGCGGAGGCCACGGTGATCATCGTGGCCCAGCGGGTGAACACGGTGATGGACGCGGATCGGATCATCGTGCTGGACGACGGCCGGGTGGTCGGCGCGGGAACGCACCGCGCGCTGCTCCGTACCTGCGAGGTCTACAGGGAGATCGTCGCTTCCCAGCTCTCCGAGGAGGAGCTCGCATGAGCGACGCACGCGGCAACGGTCGTCCGGCACCGGCGGGTGGGCCGCCGGCGCGCGGCCGGGGGCCCGGCTTTGGTCCCGGCGGCCACCGCGGCGGCCCGATGGGTCTGGGCGCGCCGGTGGAAAAGGCAAAGAGCTTCGGTGCCTCGCTGACGAGGCTCCTGCGCTACCTGCGGCCGCGCATGGTCCCGCTGCTGGCGGTCTTCCTGCTGGCGATCGCCAGCACGCTCTTCAGCGTCCTGGCGCCGAAGATCATGGGCGGCGCGACGACGATGATCTTCGTCGGGCTCGTCGGCAAGATGCGTCACGTGCCCGGCGCGGCAATCGACTTCGCCGCGATCGCGCGGATCGTCGTTCTCCTTGTCGGCCTGTACACCGTCTCCGCGCTCTTTGCCTACCTGCAGCAGTTCATCATGGCGGGTGTCGCCCAGAAAACCGTCTACGACATGCGACGAGACGTCAGCGAAAAGCTCGCCCGCCTTCCCCTCTCCTTTTTCGACGGCCGCACGCACGGGGAGATCATGAGCCGGGTCACCAACGACATGGACAACATCGCCGGCACGCTCCAGCAGAGCCTGGGGCAGATCATCACGTCGATCGTCACGATTCTCGGGGTCATCGTGATGATGCTGACGATCAGCCCGCTGCTCACCGCGATCACGCTGGTCGTGCTCCCCTTGAGCTTCGTCATGACGAGGATCATCGCGCCGCGCTCCCAGAAGTATTTCGCTGAACAGTGGAAGCACATCGGCGCGCTGAACGGCCACGTGGAGGAGATGTATACCGGCCACCTTATCGTGAAGGCCTTCGGCCGCGAGCGGAGATCGATCGACAAATTCAACGACGTGAACGAGAAAGTCTACGAGGCGAGCTGGCGCGCGCAGTTCGTCTCCGGCCTGCTCTTTCCCATGATGACCTTCGTCAACAACATCGGGTACGTGGCCGTGGCCGTGGCGGGGGGCATCCTGGTGACTCGGCGCGCGATCGCCATCGGCGACATCCAGGCGTTCATCCAGTACTCCCGGCAGTTCACATGGCCGATTGCGCAGACGGCGAACATTGCCAATATCCTGCAGAGCACCGTGGCCTCCGCCGAGCGCGTCTTCGAGCTCCTCGACGAACAGGAGGAAGCGCCCGACAGCCCGCGGGCGCCGACGCTGGCCTCTCCCCGCGGGGACGTGCGCTTCGAGAATGTCCGGTTCAGCTACAAGCCGGATGCGCCGCTGATCACGGGAATGGACCTGGACGTCATGCAGGGCCAGGCCATCGCCATTGTCGGACCCACGGGGGCCGGCAAGACGACGCTGGTGAACCTGCTGCTGCGGTTCTACGAGATCCAGGACGGCCGGATCACCGTGGACGGGGTGGACATCCGGGACGTGCGCCGAGGCAGCCTGCGGCGCTCCTTCGGCATGGTGCTGCAGGACACGTGGCTGTTCAACGGCAGCATACGGGAAAACATCGCGTACGGCAGGGACGTGGTGACCGACGAGGAGGTCCACCAGGCCGCGTCAGCCGCGCACGCGGATCATTTCATCAGGACTCTTCCCGAGGGCTACAACACGGTGCTGAACGAGGATGCGTCCAACATCTCGCAGGGACAGAAGCAGCTCCTCACGATCGCCCGGGCGATCCTGATCGATCCCGCGATCCTCATCCTGGACGAGGCGACCAGCTCCGTGGATACCCGCACCGAGGTCCTGATCCAGAAAGCGATGGCCCGCCTGATGCAGGGCCGCACGAGCTTCGTGATCGCGCACCGCCTGTCCACGATCCGGGACGCGAAGCTGATCCTCGTGATGGACCGTGGAAAGATTGTCGAAACGGGAACGCACGCCGACTTGCTGGCCCGCGGTGGCTTCTACGCGGAGCTGTACAACAGCCAGTTCACGGGGGCGAGCACCGAGACAGAATCCGCCTCCGGCGGCGCAGAATCCGCCTCCGGCGATGCAGAAGAGGCGGCCCGTGCGGCAAGGTAACCGGCGGCGGACCTCCCACTCCGCGGCGCGTCCGACGCTTCTCCTCGCCGTTGTCGTCGTGGCTGCTGTTTCCTGCTCCACGCCTCCCGTGGCTCCTCCCGCGCCGCCACCGCCGCACCAGGAGCAGGTGATCGGCTGGGAAATATGGCCGTCGCGGGGATATGTGGACGCCTCCGGATTCGTGCGATTGAGCTTCACGCCCCCGGGGCGGCTCACGGTCCACCTCGGGCGTCAGGATCTCGACCACGCAAATACCGCGTGGTACACCTTCACGGTCACGGAGGGCCGCTCGACGCTGCTCAGCGTCTCCGGGGAAGAGGGGATTCCCAATATCAAGGGCCCGGACGGCAACTGGTGGAGCGACGTGGACCTGGATCTCCCGCGTCCCGTGTCCGCGGAGATCCGCGTCACGGTCTACGACGGCAAGCTGGACCTCGCCTACGATTTCACGCTGCGGAAGATTCTCCGTGTCGAGCCGAATCAGCGCACGAGTGTCATTCCGATGCCGCCGCCCATTCCCTTGTTGATCACGTACCCGAGCTGGATGTTGAGATAGCCCAGCGGCTCGAGGAGACGGGAGTTGGCGAGCGGACCCGCATCCACCGCGTCGAACCCGATGTCTTTCGCCAGCTGCAGAACCGCGTCCTTCGCCTTCGCATCATCCGCTGCCACGGGCAGGAGCAGGGACGCGCCCTTGAGCTTCCCCGTGCTCATGTTCTGGGCGAAGATCGTATTGAATGCCTTCACGACCTTCGCACCAGGCATCTTCTTCTGAAGCTGCTCGGCGCCGCTGGTAGTGAATCCCACCGCGAGCGCCCCCTCCTTCGTCAGCACGTTTGTCACGTCCACGACCGGTTTGCCGCTCGCCGCGGCGCCGATCTCCGCCGCCACGGCGTCCAGGACCGGGTAGGGGACGGCAAGGATCACAATGTCGGCCCACGCCGCCGTGTCCTTGACGCCGCCGCCCTTGCCGACCATCCGGACCTCATGCCCGGCGCGCCGGGCTCCCGCCTCGATCGCCTTCCCCACGTTGCCCTTTCCGATGATTCCAATCTTCTGCTTCATGACGGAGAATGTACTTTGCGCCGGGGCAAGAGGCCACTGCGAATGCGGCCACGAAGCTGCACGGGGTACCGTGCACGGGAATGCCACCGACTACGGTGGCGGCTGGGGTAGCATTTCCGCGGCCCCTCCGGTATTTTGGTGCGCATGGCAAATAGTGCGAAAAATCCTCCTGCGGCCGATCCCGCGGCCCTCACCGGCGCGCGCGCCGGTGCGTCGCGCGGGACCGGCTGGCTCTTCGCGGGTCTGTTTCTCCTCTACATGTTCGATTACATCGACCGCGAAGTCGTGTC
>JBKQPS010000345.1:0-8012 GCA_052144915.1 Spirochaetia bacterium
GGGATGGCGCGCACCCGGGTGAAGACCTGGCCGAAGACCAGGAGCCACAGGGCCGGCTGGACCGCGCGCGTGAGAAGCTCTGTCGGGTCGTGGAGCAGCTTCCGCGCCTCCATGCCCGCGATCGTAAGAGTCCTCCCGACGTAGCGCGCGAGGAACGAGAACGGATCGGCCCGCAGCGGCAGGGATTCAGCCGAGGCGGCGAGCAGACCGGCGTGTCCTTCTGGTTTCACGATACGACCCTCCTGATTCGAGATTGCTCCCGGTGTAATGGATGAAAACGTCCTCGAGCGTGGTTCCCCGCTCACCGACTCCTGCCTTCAGCTCCCCGGGTGTTCCGAGGGCCACGAGGCTGCCCTGGTGCATGATGGCAACCCTGTCGCACAGCGTGTCGGCTTCCTCCATCTGGTGCGTCGTGAGGACGACTGTCGTCCCCGTGCGGTCGGTCAGCTGCTCGATGTGATCCCACACCGCGCGCCGGGCCGCCGGGTCCAGCCCCACGGTCGGCTCGTCGAGAAAGAGCACCCGGGGGTTGTGGATCATCGACTGGGCGATCTCCAGCCGCCGGATCATGCCGCCGGAATACTGGCGCACGGGCTTGTCCGCGGCATCCGCGAGCCCCATGAATGCCAGCGACTGCTGCACCCGCTCCCGCTGCTCCCGGCGGGGCACGTCGTAGAGCCGGGCGAACACGAGGAGGTTTTCCCTCCCCGTGAGCGTCCCGTCCGCGGAGATCATCTGGGGGACATAGCCGATGATCCTCCGCACCGCGCCGGGATGCCGGACGATATCCAGGCCGTCCACGCGCGCGCTGCCCTCGCTGGGCGGCAGGAGAGTGGTGAGCATCTTGATCGTGGTGCTCTTGCCGGCGCCGTTCGGCCCCAGCAGCCCGAACATCTCCCCGCGCTCGATGGCGAGGGAGAGTCTGTTCACGGCGACGAGCGTCGAAAACCTGCGGGTGAGCCCTTCAAGCTCGAGTATCGCCATTGGAACGGGACCTCCCTTCGGACGGCGCGCGGGCGCCGGTCGCAAAAACGCGTCTCAGGGCGGACATCGCCCGGATGACGTGGGTCTGCTCTTCGGCGTCGAGGGCGCCGAGGAGACGGGAAAGGCTCTGCTGCGAAGCCTTGCGCGCGCTGGCAAGCGCCTGGGCTCCCTGCGCGGTGATCTGCAGCGTCACGCGCCGCCGGTCACCGGCCGATTCCCGGCGCGTGACCATCCCCCGGCTGACCAGCCCGTCGATCAGCTTGCAGGCCGAGGGCGGCGTGAGACCGAGGTGGGCGGCCACCGCGGCATTCGACGTGCCCGCCGAGCGCTCAATGACCACGAGCGAGCGGAACTGGGCCACGCTGAGCTCGAGGGCGCGGTGACTTCTCATCTCGGTGCGGATGAACCGCATGACCGCCGGCACCACGTCCAGCACCTCGCGGGCGCACGCATCTTCCTGTTTCTCCACTTTCTTCACCTTTCTAATCATTAGCTTATCTAATTATACGGTCATGGAGCTGCCGCGTCAAGCGGCCACGGTGTCACGCGGTCCCCTTGTCACGGCGGGCCGGTTTCGCGTACTGTACTGCTTTAGAATGATGGCTGGCCCTTTCTTCCCTTCTCTGGCAGGCGAGTCCCGACGCGTTGACTCCCTCCTGTGCGTCGGCTTGGACCCCGCGTTGGACATCCCCACCCCCGAGGTGCTTCCCCGGATGAAGGCGATCATCGACGCCACCTCTCCCTTCGTCTGCGCGTACAAGCCCAATAGCGCATTCTTCGAAGCGCGCGGGCTGGAGGGGTGGACGGCCCTCGCGCAGCTCATCGCGCACGCCCACGCCGCGGGCCGGCTGGTGGTCCTGGATGCCAAGCGCGGCGACATCTCCTCCACCGCCGAGGCCTACGCGAAGGCCTGCTTCGACGTTTTGGGAGCGGATGCGGTCACGGTCAACCCTCTCCTCGGGGGGGATAGCGTGGAAAGCTTCGCCTGCCGCGCCGACCGGGGGCTGTTCGTCCTGTGCCACACCTCGAACCCCGGCGCCCGGGACCTCCAGGAGCAGATCGTCGGCGGCAGGCCGCTGTACGAGCACATCGCCGAGAAGGCGCGCACGTGGAACACGCGAGGCAACATCGGCCTCGTGGTGAGCGCGACCTACCCGGAAACGCTCGCCCGGGTGCGCTCCCTCGCTCCCGGGATGTGGATGCTCCTTCCCGGAGTCGGCGCGCAGGGGGGCGACCTCGAGGCGAGCCTCGCGGCCGGGCTGGACGCGGAGAGAAGCTGCGTGCTGGTGAACGTGTCCCGGGCCATCTGCCAGGCCGCTGACCCTGCCGATGCGGCGCGGGAGTACCGTGACAGGATCAACGCGGCGCGAAAGTCCGCGGTGCGGCCCTCCCCGGCGGCTCCGGCCGCGCCCGCGGTGTCCCCTGCCGCGCCCCTGCGGGATGAGATCGCACTCGGCCTGCATGCGCTGGGCGCCGTGCGCTTCGGCGGGCAGAAATCTCCCGTCTCCTTCGACCTTCGGCTCCTGGTGAGCGATCCCGGCCTCATGGCCGCCGTTGCCCGCGTGCTCGGCGGCATCGTGAACGGCCTGCAGTGCGACAGGATCGCCGCGATTCCCTACGGCGGCCTTCCGATCGGCCAGGCGGTCGCGCTGCAGACGGGGAAGCCTCTGCTCTACGCGCGCCGGGAGGCAAAGGACGACGGCACGAAGAAGCTCCTCGAAGGCATCTTCGCCGCCGGCGAGACCGTGGTCCTTCTGGACGACCTCATCACGACCGGGAGAAGCACACTGGAAGCCCTCGCGCCGCTCCAGGATGCCGGGCTGAAAGTGGAAGACGTTGTGGTGCTCGTGGACGGGGAACAGGGAGGGATGGCGGAGCTGGCCTGGAAGGGGATCGCGCTGCACGCGGCCCTCACCCTCCGCCAGATCGTCGACTGCCTAGTGAGGCACGGCCGGATCGACGAGGCCGTGCGCGCGCGCGTTCATGCGGCACTCGGGAGCGATTGACCTTTCCTGTCTGATTGCCGGGGTGCGGTTTCCCACGCCCCTGGTCCTGGCGTCCGGCATCTGGGGGAGCTCCCCGAGTCTGCTGGAGCGCGCCGCCCGGTCGGGGGCCGGCGCGGTGACCGCGAAAACCTGCACGCCCGCGCCGCGGCGGGGGCATCGGAATCCGACGGTGATCGACTGGGGCCACGGGCTGATCAACGCCATGGGTCTGCCAAATCCGGGCGCCGAGGAGGAGGTTACCCTTCTCCGCGATGCGGCGCGGCGGCTGGCGCCGCTGGGTGTGCCCCTGATCGCGAGCATTGCGGCGGACACCGTGGCGGAGTTCGGCCGGGCCGCGGCCGTCGTCAGCGACGCGGGCCCTTCCCTGATCGAGGTGAACATTTCCTGTCCCAATGTGGAGACCAGTCACGGGGAGATGTTCGCCTCTTCGGCGGAGGCCGCCGCGGCGGTCACGCGGCAGGTCAAGGCATCCACGTCGATCCCCTGCATCGTCAAGCTCTCGCCGAACGTGGCCGACATCGCGGCGATCGGGCGGGCCGTCGCGGCGGCGGGCGCGGACGGGATCACGGCCGTCAACGCCATGCCCGGCATGCTCGTGGACGCGGAGTCCGGCGCACCGGTGCTGGCCAACGTGACGGGGGCCATCTCGGGTGCCGCGCTGAAGCCGATCGCCCTGCGATGCGTGCACGAAATCTCCGCCTCCGTGGCGCTTCCCCTCATCGGCACCGGCGGCGTGCTCACCGGCATCGATGCGGTGGAGATGCTTTCCGCCGGGGCCGCCTGCATCGGCGTCGGCTCGGCGATCGTCTCCCGCGGAGAGAACGCCTTTGCCCTCATCCTCACGGAGCTGGTTGCGTGGATGGCGAAGCGCGGATACCACTGCCTGGAGGAAATCCGCGGCCGCACGCACCGCCTTGCGGGCGCCGCTGCGATCGTGACCAACCCGCCGCCAGTGCCGGGGTGGGAGAAAAGCCGTGCATGACGTTCCCGGGGCGCTGCATCTGGTCGACAGGATCCAGGAAAACCCGAAGACGATCACGGTCGTCCTGGACGGCTCCCTGGATGCGCGGCCCGGGCAGTTCTGCATGCTCTGGATCCCGGGTGTGGATGAGAAGCCGTTCAGCATTGCCGGCCCTGACCCCCTGATGTTCACCGTGTCGCAGGTCGGCCCCTTCAGCGACGCCGTGTACGCACTCGAAAAGGGGGACCCCCTGTGGGTTCGCGGCCCTTTCGGCACCGGCTGGTCCCTCGGGCCCGCGCGGGCGCTGCTGGCAGGCGGCGGCTACGGAGCAGCCCCGCTGTACTTCCTCGCGCGGAAACTGCGCGAATCAGGCGCGATCGTCGAAGCGGCCCTGGGGGCGCGCACCTCCTCGGATCTCCTTTTCGTCGATCGGTTCGGAGGCCTGGGCCTGCCGGTACACCTCGCGACGGAGGACGGCTCTGCGGGGAAACTGGGAAGGGTGACGGAGGTCGTGGCGCTGCTCCTGGACTCGGGCCGATTCGACCGGCTCTACGCCTGCGGGCCCGAGGCGATGCTCAGGGCGCTCGAGACACAATGCCGGCAGGCGCGCGTGACCGCGGAGCTTTCCCACGAAGCGTACATGCGGTGCGGGGTGGGCATCTGCGGCTCCTGCGAGCACGAATCCCGCCTGGTGTGCCGGGATGGCCCGGTATTCGTCGTGTCGGATGACGGGCAGACCTGACATGGCGGCAGCCCGGGCGTTTTTCGAAACGAAGGATCTGCGGATCATCAAGGGCAGCGTCCTCACGACGCAGGCCATGGAGCCGGGCAGCGTCGATCTGGTCGTCACCTCCCCGCCGTACAACGTCGACATCGACTACGGCAGCCACGATGACGCGCAGAGCTACGCGAGCTACCTGGAGTTCAGCCGGCGCTGGCTGGGCCGCTGCTTCGAATGGCTGCGGGACGACGGGCGGCTGTGCCTGAACATCCCCCTGGACAAGAACAAGGATGGCCAGCAAAGCGTGGGCGCCGACCTTACCGGGATCGCCAAGGATGTGGGCTTTCGCTATCACTCAACGATCGTCTGGAACGAGGGCAACATCTCCCGGCGCACCGCGTGGGGCTCGTGGATGAGCGCCTCCGCCCCGTACGTCATCGCCCCCGTGGAGCTCATCGTCGTTCTGTATCGCGCGCAGTGGAAACGCTCTTCGGGCAGCGGGCGCTCGGATATCACCCGCCAGGAGTTCATGGATTGGACGAATGGCCTGTGGACCTTCAACGGCGAGAGCAAGAAGCGAACGGGCCACCCTGCGCCGTTTCCCGTGGAGTTGCCGCGGCGATGCATCAAGCTGTTCAGCTTCGTCGGGGACACGGTGCTGGACCCCTTCATGGGAAGCGGCACGACACTCGTCGCCGCGTCGGAAACGGGCCGGGGGGCAATCGGCATCGAGCTGGAAGACCGCTACTGCACGCTGGCCCGCGCCCGGCTGAAATCCACGCTTGATCAATTGCCACTGATACCTCACGCTCAGCAGTCGTGAGCATCCGCATCGTCATCACCGGCGGCACGTTCGACAAGCACTACGACGAGATCCGGGGCAGCCTCACGTTCAAGGACTCGCACCTCCCGGAAATCCTGAAGTTCGTGCACTGCTCGGTCCCCGTCGAGCTGGAGCTGAACCAGCTCATCGACAGCCTCGACATGCACCCATCCAACCGCGTGCGCGTCCTGGAGTCCTGCCGCCAGGCCCCCGAGGAGCGCATCATCGTCACGCACGGCACGGACACAATGGTGGAAACCGCCGCAGTCCTCGGCGAGGCGGGGCTCGAAAAGACGGTGGTCCTCACCGGGGCGATGGTTCCCTACATCTTCAGCAACTCGGATGCGGTTTTCAACCTCGGCTGCGCCGTGGCAGCGGTCCAGGTGCTCCCGCACGGGGTTTTCATCGCGATGAGCGGCCGGATTTTCGGCTGGGACCGGGTGCGAAAGAACCGCGAGCTCGGGGTCTTCGAGGAAAAGGAAAGCTGACGGAAGGCGCGACAGCGTGATCAGCGCGCCCGGCCGGGGATTTCCCGGGGCCAGGGCCGGCATTATGAAGGGGAGTCAATTCCTGACTACGTTCCATAATGCGGCCTGGGGCATCGCCGGAATCGGAAGGCCATGGCCCATATTAGAAAACGGAGTCAATTCCTGACGACACGGGGGAAAACGATGCCTGATCTCACGACAACCTACATGGGGCTGCGCCTGAAAAATCCGCTCATCGCCGGAAGCTCGGGCCTCACGGGCACCACGGAGGGCCTGCGGAGGCTGGAGAAGGGCGGCGTGGCCGCGGTGGTACTCAAGTCCATTTTCGAAGAGGAGATCGCGGCCGAGTACGACGATGCCCTCTTCGAGGCTGCCCGCAAGGGCATGAGCCTCGAGTCGTACGACTACTATGACTACGAGGTGCGCGGCGCCCACGTCTCGCAGTACGTGGATCTCATCCGCGAGGCAAAGGCGGCGGTGTCCATCCCCGTCATCGCCAGCGTCAACTGCACCTATTCCCACGAGTGGGCCTCATTCGCGAAGGACATCGAGGCCGCGGGCGCGGAT
Source organism: Spirochaetia bacterium (assembly GCA_052144915.1). Taxonomy (GTDB): domain Bacteria; phylum Spirochaetota; class Spirochaetia; order SZUA-6; family Fen-1364; genus Fen-1364. The sequence goes on from JBKQPS010000345.1 coordinate 6,551, forward strand.
GGGCTGGAGCTGAACATGTTCTTCCTGCCCTCCGACATCACGCGGTCCAGCGACGAACGGGAAAAGGACTACCTGTCGATCGTGGACCGGGTGCTGAAGCAGGTGCGGATCCCGGTCGCCCTGAAGATCAGCTCCTCTTTCTCCACCCTTGCGCAGATGATCGTCCGCCTCTCGAAGACCGGCATTGCGGCCCTGGTCCTCTTCAACAGGTTCTATGCGATCGATTTCGACATCGAGAAAATGGCGGTCACCGGGTCCGTCAGCTTCAGCGGCCCGGCCGAGCTCGCGGGGCCCCTGCGCTGGGTGGCGCTGATGTCACGCCGGATCGGCTGCGACCTGGCCGGGTCCACCGGCGTGCACGACGGCGCCGGCCTCATCAAGATGCTCCTTGCCGGCGCAAAGGCGGTCCACGCCGCATCGACATTCTACAAGAACGGCGCCGGGACCGCGGCCGTCATGCTGGGGGAACTGTCAGACTGGATGGATCGCCATGGCTTCAAGTGCATCGCGGATTTCCGCGGCAATCTCAGCCAGGCGGAGAGCATCAACCCCGGCGTCTACGAGCGCGTGCAGTACATGAAGCACTACGCCGGCTAAATTCAGTACTATCTAAGCGATGACCCCGGCACCGGTTTCCGCGGAACAGGTTCGAGAGGCGCTTCGCACGGTCCAGGATCCCGAGCTCCACCGTGACCTGATCACGCTGGACTTCGTCCGCGACATCCAGGTCCGCGGAGCCGACGTCAGCTTCACGGTGACGCTCACCACCCCCGCCTGCCCGCTGCGGGACCAGATCCGTGACGAGAGCGAGCAGGCGGTGCGGAAGCTGGTGCCGGGCGTCGGCAAGGTCGACATCTCCTTCGATGCGCGCGTCCGCGCGGACAAGAGGATCGAGGAGAAGATCAAGCTCCCCATCAAGACGATCGTCGCCGTGGGAAGCGGCAAGGGCGGCGTGGGAAAGTCAACCGTGGCCGCGAATCTCGCCGTGGCCCTGGCGCAGTCCGGCGCCGCGGTCGGGCTGCTGGATGCGGACATCTACGGCCCGAACATCCCCACGCTCATGGGGGTCGACGAGCTCCCCCCGCCGAAGGGTGAGACACTCGTGCCGGCGCTCGCGCACGGCGTGCGCCTGATGAGCATGGGATTCCTCATCGGCGCGGAAGACGCCCTCGTCTGGCGCGGGCCGATGATCCACGGCGCGCTGCGGCAGCTTCTCTCCGACGTCGCGTGGGGAGAGCTCGACTACCTCGTCGTGGACCTCCCCCCCGGCACCGGCGATGCGCAGCTCAGCGTCGCGCAGCTCGTGCCCCTGACCGGCGGCGTGGTGGTCACCACGCCGCAGCTGCTGTCCGTGAGCGATGCCCGCCGCGGCGTGGCAGCATTCCAGAAGCTCGGCGTGCCCGTGCTCGGGATCGTGGAGAACATGAGCGGTGATGTCTTCGGCTCCGGAGGGGGGGAGCGC
>JBKQPS010000346.1:0-4753 GCA_052144915.1 Spirochaetia bacterium
CCCAGAAAGGCCTGGCCAGCGCCGCGGCCCTGATGGCCCTGGGTCGTGACCGGCGCATCATGCCGGAGGACTTCAAGATCGGGGCGCTCGGCGACGATCGCACGGCGCGCAAGGACGACGGCCGCGCCCTCGCCGTGGCAGCCGAATTCCTCTCCCGCCTGGTCGGGGGAAGCGTCGAAAAGAAGCTCCTTGCTGCCGAGTCGCAGGACAGGCTTGCAGACACTCTCACGTTCGGCATCAAGCAGGGAAACACTCCCACGTCATTCCGGATCGGAGCTCCGAAGGCCCGCGACGACGGGGAAATCACGGCGGAGGTGAGGCTCTTCGGCCCGGCGGGCACGAGCGAGGGGGAGATCTACATCGCCCCGTCGGGCTCCCAGTGGCTCGTCGCGGATCTCCAGCTCAGTCTCGCCCAGCTGTCCGTCCCGCGCGAGAAGCCGAAGGAGAAGTTCTTCCCGCTCGAGTACCGCTGGCTCCTGGAGGAATAGGACCGATGGGAACGGAAGTCGGGCGCATCGAGAAAGAGTTCGTGTTCAAGTCGCTCGTCGACGACAAGGTGCCGTGCGACCTGCACGCGAACCGCCGGGAGTTCGCCTGCAGGTTTTCCGGGGTGAGCGAGGAGAGCGTGGAGCTGTCCCCGTTGGAGGGGACACTGGGCCAGATTGAACCGGGGGAAGAGGTCCGGATCTTCTTCTACCTGAAGAACAACTACCACACTTTCGCCTCTCGTGTCCTGGAAGCCACCCCGGACCACGTCGTGGTCCAGCAGCCCCCGGGCGTGTACAAGAATCTCCAGCGGAAGTACGAGCGCGTGAAGCTGGAGGGCTCCATCGCCGTGTCCTTCAACCTGCACGGCACGAAGGTGGAACTGAACTTCCCGAAATCGGACCGTTTCAGCCCCGCGGAGCCCCCCGAGGAGGACGTCACGTTCGATCCGCGCCGGATCCAGGAAGTGGTGAAGGCGTTTCGCATCAAGATGGAGACCATGGCCACGGACAACAAGATCGTCATGCTCCGGGACAAGATGCCGCGCTCGTGGGAAGAGAAGACGATCGTGCGGCTGGGAAAAAGCCTCTGGATCCCGTCCACCGCGGAGGATTTCCCCTCGCGGGATCCGTTTCCGGACGAGCGGGTCATCACGAAGAGCGAGCTGATCGCGCTGGAAGAGGAGGCAGGCGCCGCGCCGTACGTCATCACGAGCAAGCTCGGCAACATCCTGTACGAGAAATCCAAGAAGGAGATCGTGGCCGAGCTCTGGTGCCCCGTGCTGTACAATGAGTACGTCGTCGGCTACATCCATGTCTGGAACACCGCCGCCCGCCGCGAACGTATCTCGCGCGATCTCATCGAGTTCGTCCAGCAGTTCGCGAAGGTCCTCTGCTACTCGCTGGTCACCAACGGATACTTCAAGGTGGAGAACAGCACGGATCGACGCTACGAGGCGCCCATCATCGATCTCAGCGCGTCGGGGCTCCTGTTCGCCCACACGTCGGCGGACCTGGTCCGGGAGCTCCTGGTGCACACGGACCTGGAAATGACGATGCGGCTCGACAAGCGGACGATGCCGGTGGGAGGACGCATCATGCGAAAGTTCCGCGACGCGGAGAACACCTTTTTCGGGGTGCTCTTCCTGAAGATCGATCAGGAAGACTTCGAGTTCCTCTTTCGTTTTCTCTACGGAAAGGACTTCGACCCGAGCCTCGAGGGAAGGTGGGAGGGCGGGGCGCCCCCTCCCCCCCTCGACATGAGCTGAGATGGCGCAGTCGACGGCCGAGCGGGGACGCCCGAGGCCCGGTCCCCTGGTCCGCGTGAACGAGCTGCTCTCCGGCCCGTCCGGAGATTCCCTCCGCCGCGTGATTGCGAGGTCGATCGCGGTCAGCTCCGGCAAGGGCGGCGTGGGAAAGACTATCACCGCGTGCAATCTCGCCATCTACTACGCGCGCAAAGGGCTGCGGGTGGGGCTGGTCGATCTCGATCCGCTTTCGGACGTGGCATCCCTGCTGGACATCTACGAGTCCGAGCAGGCGCTCCGGGACGCTCCCCGCCGAAGCAAGGCGGGCCGGGCATCCACACTGGAAGCCTCGATGATCGCGGTCTTCAGCGGCCTGGACATCCTCTTTCCCTACCAGAAGATCCTGCCGGGCGAGGCCCGCGGAGTCATGGAAAAGATCTACCGGACCCACGTCGGGGAGATCGACAGCCGCTACGATCTCCTGCTCTTCGACATGCCGGCCGGCATGGGAACGGAAGACAACCTCGCCTATCTCCCGTTCATGAAGCGGCTGATCCTGGTGACGAACCCCGAGCCCACCGCACACGCGTCCGCCGGCGCCTACGCCAAGGAAGTCCAGAGGCTGTTCCCCGGCACCACGATCCAGGTGTGGCACAACCGGTTCTCACGCCAGGTGAAGGATGGGTTCCATCCCAGCGACGTCGCGGGCAACTACAACCGGTTCGTGGACCCTTCGGACAGGCTCACTCCGCAGGAGAGCGCGCTGCTGCGCGATTTTGCCTTCGTGCCCGAGGATCCCGCCCTCGACCTGCTCCAGGGGGAGCCCAGCCCGGTGACGCACGTGCTGAAGTGCATGAAGGATGCCATCGACTACGCGCACGGCAGGCTGCTTTCCCAGGCCACGCGGAAGCTCGGCCTCCCGCCCCGCATTCAGAAAGTGGTCGCCTCGTACGTCCTTCGGAACCCGGAGATCGGCGCCGCGGAGAACTACCTCGCGCGAATGGAGGAGTACCTCACCGCGTCGATCATCCCGATGGCGGGGGCCGGCCGCGCCGTTCCGCGGGGGCGTCTCTTCTCGGAGGGCCAGTCGGCCGCGCTGACGGGCTACCTCGCCCAGGTCAGGAAGAGCGGCCTCCGGCGCGAGATGCTGCACATGGAGGAACTGCTCGACGAACAGGTCCGGCGGATGGTCGAATCGCGCGGTCCTTTTGCCAGCCGCCTGCCCCCCGGCCAGGACAAGGCGATCGACAGGGAGCTGGGGAGGTTTCTCGTGATCCTGAATCGGGCCGCGCGCGGGAGCAACCTGATGCGAAACCAGGGAGTGCTGCTCCTGTTCTACTTCTCCCTCCACAAGCTCTTCCAGTCGAGGACCCTCGTGAGCGTGCTCAAGAGCCTCATCCCTCGACGGAAGAACCAGAAGGGCCGTTCCGTCCGGGACAGGTTCCGCCAGATCCGTACGCTGGTGGAGAAGGATCCGGCGTACCGGCAGCGGTACCTGAAAGCGGTCCGCACCCTGCACGCCCTGGCCATGCGCCAGGTCGCCGCGGTGGCAAAAGCCCTCGACCTGGGAACCCTCGTCATCATGGACGGAAGCGCGAGAGTCGACGGCAGGCCGTACCTCAAGCTCCTGGCCGCGTTCCTCCACGAGACCTTGTACAGCGGCCTCAGCGTCATCGTGGGGTTCGACTATCGATCCGCGGCCGCCGCCTTCCAGGATGGCGCGGAGAGACTCCTCGCTTCCGTCCGCGAGTCCGCCTGAGTATCTTGTCCGCATGCGGGTTCTCGTGGTCGAGGACAACGACAAGCTCCGTGCGTCACTGAAAAAGGGACTCGAGCAGGAAGGCTACGCGGTGGACCTCGCGCCGGACGGCGCGGAGGCGCGCATCCTCGTCAACACCTTCGGGGCGCAGGCTACCGGTTCAAGGGCTGATCCGTTCCGGACGGCCCGCTGGCGGCTGACGCTCGTCTCCCTCGGGATCATCACCGCGATCGTGGCGCTGCTGAGCGCGTCCCTCTACGAGTTTCATTCGCACGACGTCGGGAGGCTCGGACGGGGCAGGGCCGCGCACGCCGTGCCCCGGGGAAGACACCCGCGCGGAGGACGCGGCCGGCTCTGGCGAATACCTCGAGAGGCTGGGACGGTCCATCGTCCTCGCGGACCTCGTCACCATCCTCGCCGGCGGCGGGCTCAGCTACGTGCTGGCCGCGCGCACGCTGCGCCCGGTCAAAGAGGCGGTGGAAGCCGAGCAGAGGTTCTTCGCTAATGCGGCCCACGACCTGCGCACCCCTCTTGCCGTCATGCGCAGCGAGGCGGAGATCGCTCTCCGGGCGAGCCCCGTGGAGGAAGCTGATGCCCGCAAGGTTCTCGCGAGCTCGCTGGAGGAGATCGACCAGATGTCCGCGATGGTCGAGCAGGTGCTCGACCTCGCCCGGAGCGGAAGCCCCTCCGCGCACGCGCGGAGCCCGCTCGTGTCGCTCGACCTCGCGGATCTCGCGCGAAATGTCGCAGAAAAGATGTCGCTTCGGGCGCAGGCCCGCGGCCTGCGGCTGACGATCGATGTATCCGCGGCTGCGCGGGTGAACGGCAACCCGCGGGCACTGGAGCGGGCGGTTTTCAACATATTGGAGAACGCCATCAACTACACTTCCCCGGGAGGCGGCGTGAGGGTGCGCGTGGCCGCGCACGGCAGCCACGTGGACCTCAGTGTCAGCGACGACGGCTTCGGGATCGCGCCGGAAGACCTGCCCCACATCACCGAGCCGTTCTTCCGGGGCGACCGTTCCCGCGGCGCTCACTCCGGCGGCACCGGCCTCGGGCTCACAATCGCCCGGAGCGTCGTGGAGGAGCTGCGCGAAGAAAGCCGGCTCAACGAGGGAACCACGGTGACCCTGCGCCTCCCGCTGGCCTGAGAACATTCCGTTATCCTGTCCGACTTCATCTCTCCTTCATCTTCCGGTCCGAAGATTTGGACATGAAACACTCCAGACACAGGGCGTCATCGGCGCTCCCCGCGGCGGCAA
>JBKQPS010000347.1:0-3478 GCA_052144915.1 Spirochaetia bacterium
CCGCGGCTTCCGCCCCCGAAAATGGGCTTCCATGGGCTCAGGCGCGGCTGACGAGCCCTTTCCTCCAGCGTATCGCGCCCGCACTCGTGCTCCTGGACCCTGACACGGTTGCCGACGATGCGGGGTACGCCGCCGTGCGCGAGAAGCTCTCAGAGGCGGGCGCCCTGGAGCCCCGGTCGCCCCTGCCCCCGTACTTCCAGGGCCTGGCGCTGGAGAAGAGCTCCGCTCCGCTGGCCGACATCCGCGTCCAGTTCGAGTCCGCGCTGCAGCGTTCGCCGGGCTTCTCGCCCGCCGCTGCCGGGCTTCTGCGTACAATCATCGCATCGGGGACAGCCCCATCGGAGCTGCCCCTCCTGCAGCACCTCGCCTCTCTTTTGCCGACGGAGCCCCAGCGGTTCGCCGCTCTTGCGCGCGCGGAGATGGCCGCAGGCAAGCCGGAGATGGCCGCGGACGCCGCGGCCCAGGGGCTCCTGCGCGCGCCGGGGAACCCGGACTTCGCGCTCCTGCGTGCGCAGGCTCTCGCGGAAGGCGGAGACTGGTACCAGTCCCTGTGGGTGCTCGATGCGCTGCTTCGACTGCAGCCCGACCTGTCCGACGCAATCCTTCTGAAAGCGCGGCTCCTCCATGAAAATGCGCGAAACGACGCCGAGTCACTCGCCGTACTGGCAGACGCCGAGGCGCGGTATCCGGCGGTCGCCTCTTTCCCGGCGCTGCGAGCCCGGACACTGATGGACGAGGGCAAGACGCAGGAGGCAGCGACGGCGCTTCAACGGGCGCACGAGCTCGCCCCGGCGGACATCGGGATCCTCACCCTCCTGGTCTCCACGTCGGTCCAGGGGCAGCGGTGGAACGAGGCTTCCTCCTGGCTTGCGATGGTTCCCGCGCCCGCGCGCACCGCCGAGCACCTGCGGCTGGGCTGGCAGATTTCCACGGGGGTGGGAGACAGTGCGCAGGCGCTGTCTTTCGCCGTACTGCTCTTCCACAGGACCGGCAACCCGGACGCCCTTGGCCTGGAAGCGCGATCCATGCTCGCCGCCGGCCGGCCAACGGATGCGCTGGTCGTGATCGATCACGTGCTGCTCGCAATGGATCCTTCGCCGCCGCTGGCAAGCGAGCTGCATTTCCTGCGTTCCCGGGCAGGATCGGCGGATGCGCTGCTCGACCTTCGCACCGCGCTCAAGGAAAACCCCGACAACGCCGAGGCCCTGTCGGCAATCGCGGAGGTCCTGGCGGGGCAGAAGGATTTCCGCAAGGCCAGCGAGTACGCGAAGCGCGCCTCGGTACTCTCCCCGGGGAACGCCGCCCTCGCCCAGAAGGCGGCGGAGATGTCGAAGCTCGCGGACGCGGGCCCGTAGCATCGGAACGTCGTGTCCCGGCTCGACGTCCTGAGGGGATCCTCACTCCTGGAGATCGACGCGCTTCTCGGAATGCACTTTCTCTCGGCGTACCGAAGGGACCCTCAGACCTTCCATCCCCGCTCCGCCAGCCAATCGACGGACTCGCAGACAGCCTCCAGGGAGCCATACCGCGGCTCGTAGCCGATCAGGCGGCGCGCTTTCTCGATGCTGCAACAGGGGCTGTGCGCAATGTGATCCCACGTGGCAGCCGCGTCAGCCGCTGAAACGCCCTTCTTCCATTCATCCCAGGGCAGGAAGGAGAGCGCCGCCTCCCGGCCGAACCACCGTGCCATGCGCTCCGCGTACCCGCGAAGCGTCACCGCCGCGGGTGAAACGACATGAAAGCTCTCCCCCACCGCCGTTCCCGGGTGCTCCAGCGCGCGGCAGAATGCCTGGGCGACATCGTCGGCGTGGACGTGGTGCACCGTCTCCATGCCGATGTTGGGAAGGCTCAGGGGCTTTCCTTCCGCGAGCGTCCGGAACACCTGGACGTTGAAGTTGCCGGACGGGTTCAGCGGTATCCACCCCGCGCCGACGATATGCCCGGGATGGAGGATCGTCACGGGAAATCCGCTCGTGCGGGATTTCGCAAGAAGCCACGCCTCCATCTCGGCCTTGCGAATGCCGTATTCTCCGAACGGGCGGCGCGGCATGGCCTCGGTGACGGGGACCACCTCGCTGTGTCCGTGCACCCAGATCGTTCCACAGGAGATGTAGTGACCCACCCGGCCCTCGAGATGGGTCACCAGGTGCTCGGCGCTCTGTTGCGTGAAGCAGATCAGGTCGATCACCGCATCCGCCTCGAGCGATGCGATCCGGCGCCCGAAGGCCCCGTCCGCTTCTTCCTTTTCACGGTCGCACTCCAGGAGGGTGACGAACCGCCAGATCCCCGGGTCCCGGTAAGGCTTCCTCAGGCGACGGCTCACCGACACGACCTCGTGTCCTTCCTGGACAAGCCGGGGCACCAGGAAGGTCCCGATGTGCCCGGTCGCTCCGATGATCACGATCTTCATGGCGAGCAGGATAGCGCGCAGGGAGATGACAGCCAAGAGGCGCGACGGGTGAACCCGCCCCGCTACTTCATGTCCATGGGAAAAAGGTATGTGACGCAGTCGCGGACGAGCATGCGAAAGCGGTTCTTTCCCTGCCATAGTATACCCGCGAAGTCCTTCGTGCACCCCTCGACGCACCGCCCCTCGTTCCTCGAGTGCCGGGCAAAACACGCGAGACTGTAGAAGAGGGGCGGAGCGAAATCGTCCGACAGCCGGACGGTGGGGGCAGAACGTTTTCCGGGAGGCAGGGCCCGATCGCGATCCTCTTCGATCCACTGGTAGGCGAAAAGGAACCGGGGTATCCGGGCGCGCAGGAATCTCAGCGTGCGGTCATTCGCCGCGTAGAGGTAGAAATCGGCGAAAAACCAGACATTGCCTTTCTCGGAGAGCGCCGGGACGAAGGCGAGGTGGGACACGTTGTTCAGTCCCACCGCGAGCCGTGCTTCCGGATGGCGCTCGGCGAGCTTCCGCACCGCGTCGATCCATGACGCATCCTCCAGGAGCACCGGCGGAAGAGGCAGCCAATGGAAGCCGGCGCGTTCCGCCAGGTGCGCGAGGTCGAGACCATGCGGGTCTCCGCCGGCAAACGGCACCGGCAGCATCCCCGGTGGGCTGATCAGGCCTCGCCGGGCGAGCGTTCCCAGCTCGGCAGGTGCAAGGGGAGAAGGAGCGGCGTCATCCACCGCGAAAGGGCTGTCCTTGGCCGGGAAGCGGGCATCGAGGAACGCATACAACTCATTCTTGATCCGTTTCAGCTCCGACGGTCGGACGAATATGCCGTCGGACGGAAGCCCGGAAGCGTTGGTGAAAGAAAGCGCGCCGGGGCGGAACGCCGACTCACCCGATTCCTCCAGGAGGGGCGCGAGGATCGAGAGAAACGGTTTCCTTGTCGAAGCTGCGACGGCCGTCACCGGCCGGGAAAAGACAGGGAATCCCGGCGCCGCGATGGAGACCAAGCCCCCGGCGTCGATCGTGATCCCGAGATCGAGAGGGATCTTGTACCCGGGAAACGACGCTTCCCGGGGTTCC
>JBKQPS010000348.1:0-7144 GCA_052144915.1 Spirochaetia bacterium
CCTCCGACGCGAGGCATGTAGAGACCTTCATCGACCTCTACCCCCGGGCACGCAGGGGTTACGTGATCTGCCGTTCGCCCAATCGCCAAGCGCTCTCTCCGCGAGTCACAGCCCTGCCGTGGAATGAGTTCTGAACCGCACGACCTTGTCCGCGGAGCGGAAGTCCCTCTCCCGATGACTGATGATCAGAACGGTCTTGCCTCGCAGCCGCGCATCCAGCGCGTCCATAAGCGCATCGGCGGTCTCGTCGTCCAGCCCCTCCGTGGGCTCGTCCAGGACATACACCGGTGCCTCCTTCAGCAGGGCTCTGGCAACTGCCAGCCGTCTGGCCTCGCCCGCGGAAAGCTCGTGCCCCATCTCGCCCACGGTCGTTTCCAGGCCCTCGGGGAGGGACGCCACGAGGGCGGAGAGCTGGGCCGACTGGAGGGCATCGCGAATGGCCTCATCGTCGTCCTCCCGGCCCTCGGGCATTGCCATGGAGAGGTTTTCACGGACCGAGGCGTGAAACAGGAAAAGCGACTGCGGGACGATCGAGAAAAGACGCCGCGAGTCCTCGCTCCGCAGCGACCGCAGCTCCGTCTCCCCGCCAGCCGCGGCAAGGGTGATGCTGCCCTGCGGGTAGTCCCAGAATCGCAGCAGCAGGTTCACCAGGGTGCTCTTGCCGGCGCCGCTGGGGCCGGAAATACCGACCCTGCGGCCGGCGGGGATTTGCATCGAGAGGCCGTCGATCACCCACGGGCCTTCGAATGCATACCGGAAACGCAGGTCCTGGATGACAAGGCCGAGTGATTCGACTCGGCCCCGGAGGAACGCCGGGGCGCCGGCCGCTGGCTCCTGGACCGCGGGGGCCGCGTCGATGAGCTCGAACAGGCGCCCCGCGGCGGCGGCGAGCTCCCCCGCGCGCTGGATCACGGGCGGAAGCGGCAAGACAGCCTCGAACGTGGCGAGGATGAGAACGGTGAGCATCGCCATCTCCGCGCCGGGGAGCGACCCCGCCGCAACCCTCGGGGCAAGCACCAGGGCCGCGGCCCACGCCGCGAGGGAGCTCGCCGCGATCATTCCCGCGTCGCCGGCCCCCTGAAGTGATGCAAGACGGCATTCGCGGTGCGCGAGCGCCCTGCTCTTTCGCTTCATGTCCCCCTCCCGATCCTGCACCGCGCCCAGCGCGATCAGCTCCGCCATTCCCTGCGCATGTTCGATCACGGACGCGCGGAGGTCGGCGGAGAGGACCGCCCGTTCCTTTCCGTGGGCCCGGGAGAATCTCTTCAGGACGAGCGGCAGGAGCACGCCGGCGATGGCGAGAGCCGCCAGGTCGATCACGGCGATGCGCGGGTCGAAGCGCGCGAGGAACGGCAGGGTGAGCGCGAGTGCGACCAGCGCGGAAACGGCAGGCACGACGCCCCTGACGTAGAAGTCATCCAGCGTGTCCACGTCGGCACGGATCCTGCCCAGCAGGTCGCCGCTGCGGTGGGCCTGCAGCCGGGCGGGGGCAAGCGGCTCGATGCGCCGGAAGAACCAGACCCGGATCGTGGAAAGGACCCGCAGGGTCGTGTCGTGGTTCACGAGGCGCTCCGCGTACCGCCCGCCGGCCCGTGCGAGCGCGAGGGCCCGCACTGCGGCGGCGGGGGTCGTGTAGTCCATGAACGCCCCGGCAGCGCCCGCGAGCGCCATGGACGTGATGAACCAGCTCGAAAGCGCGAGCAGGCTGAAATTCGCCGCAAGGGCGAATACTGACAAGAGTATCCCCAGCAGGGCCGTGCGCCAGGAGGGCAGGAGCAGCGACAGGAGGCGGAGCGCAACCCTCATCGGATCGGGACCGCCTTTCCGTTTCCGATCTCCACGATCCTGTCCATGCCCGCCGCCGAGTCCGCGCGGTGGGTCACGAGCAGCGTCGTGCGCCCCGAGGACAACTCGAGGATGCCCGAGGAGACCAGGGCCGCGCTCTCGGCGTCCAGGTGTGCGGTCGGCTCGTCCAGGAGGACGAGCAGTGGTGCGCGGAGGAAGAGCCGGGCAAGGGCGACGCGCTGAGCCTGGCCTGTCGAAAGGCCCTGCCCGGCCTCCCCCACCGGCGCGTCCGGGGAAATCTCTTCGACCCGGGCGCGGGCCATGGACCGGCAGATCTCTTCCTCCGATGCTTCCCGCCTCCCGAGCCTGACATTGTCGCGCACGGTGCCGTGAAAGAGCGTCGGCCTCTGGGGAAGCCAGGCGACAGCGCGGCGCCACTCGGCGGGATCCATCGCCTCCAACGGCATGCCGTCCACCTCGATTCCTCCCCGCTGCGGATGAGCGAAGAGATTCAGAAGAGCCAGGAGCGTGGACTTGCCCGCGCCGCTCGCTCCGACAAGGGCCACGCGTTCGGACGGGCCCACGGACAGGCTCAGGCCCGACAGGACTGGCCCGGCTCCGTAGGAGAAGTCTACGTTCCGAAACGCAATTGCCGGGGGGCGCGTGATCCGTCGCTGTCCCCCCGGTGCCGCCTTTTCCCGCGACGGGATCTCCAGGAATTTCTCGATCTGTTCGGCCGCGCTGAGCGCCTCCATGCGCGAATGGTGCAGGGTGCCGAGAGTTCTCAGCGTAAGGAAATACTCGGGTGCGATCAGCAGGATGAAGTAGGCCGGGCTGAAGGCCATGGTTCCATGAAGGAGCCGGAATCCCGAGATCACCGCGACGATCGCGATGCTCACGGCGGAGATGAGCTCCAGCATGAACGAAGAGAGAAACGCGATGCGCAGCACCGACATCGCGAGCACCCGGTGCTCCCGCGAGGCGCGCTCTATCTCCCCGGTCTCCCTGCGCACGGCGTCGAACATCCGCACGGTGGCCAGTCCCTGAAGGACGTCGAGGAATCTCCCGCTCATCCGCGCGAGCTGTTCCCACAGCCTTCGGTGCCTTTCCAGCGCCTGCGTGCCGATCAGGATCATGCTCGCGGGGAGAAATACGGCGGTGAGCACGAGCACCAGCCCGGAGATCCAGTCCAAAGGGAAGACGACGGCGAGGATGGTAAAGGGAAGCAGGGAGGCGATCGCGCGCTGGGGGAGGTATTTCGAGTAGTACGCGTCCAGCGCCTCGACCGCGTCCACCGACACGTGCGCGATCTCCCCGGCGCGCAAGTGGAAAAGGCCGAGGGGGCCGATCCGCGCGATGTGCGCCGCGCATTCGACGCGCAGCGATCTCTTGACGTCGGAGGCGCAACGGGCCGCGGCGCGGCGCGCTGCGGCGGCGAGTGCGGCGCGCGCGACGATCGCGCCCAGCGCCCCGCCGAACAGGGGCAGGAGCGCGGCAACCCCGGAGCCTCTGAATATCACCGCGTCAGCGACCTTCGCCAGGAGCCCGGTCTGCAGCACGAACAGGATGCCGGCCAGCTCCCCGAGGCCGACCGCGGCGGCAAGCCTGGTCCGTACGCGAGACCCCTGCGCGCGAAGCCAGCGGAGGGGATCCGTCGTGTCTGTGGGCGTCGAGGAATCCGCCGTGTCGGTGGGCGTGGAGGAATCCGCCGTGTACGTCGGCGTGGTGCCCGTCATCGCACGCAAGAATCTACACGGGGGCACCCGGTTATTGAAGGCCCCCGCGGACCATGATAGATTCGGCCTATGAGCGTCGCGGTACTCTCCCGGATCCAGTTTGCCACTGTCGCCGTGTTCCACTTCCTGTTCGTCCCCCTCACCCTCGGGCTCACCGTGATGACCGCGTACATGGAGACGCGCTACGCACGGACCGGGGACGAGACCTTTTTGTCGATGGCGAAGTACTGGAGCAGGCTCCTCCTGGTGAACTTCGCGGTCGGGGTGGTCACGGGCATCACGCTGGAGTTCCAGTTCGGCATGAACTGGGCCGAGTACTCGAAGTTCGTCGGAGACATCTTCGGCGCCCCCCTGGCCATCGAAGCCACCGTTGCCTTTTTTCTCGAATCCACGTTCATCGGGGTGTGGATGTTCAGCTGGAAAAGGGTGTCGCGCGGCGTGCACGCGGGCATCATGTGGGTGGTGGCAGGGGCGAGCACACTTTCCGCGCTGTGGATCCTGCTGGCCAACGGCTGGATGCAGAGGCCCCGCGGGTACGAGATCGTGGGCGGCCGGGCGGTGCTCACATCCTTCGGCGCGCTGCTGGGAAGCCCGTACGCCTGGATCAAGTTTGCGCACGTGATCTTTTCCGCCTACACGCTCACGGCGTTTTTCATCATGGGAATCTCGGCGATCCAGCTCCTCCGTGGGAAAAAGGAAGAGATGTTCCGCCGATCCTTCCGGATCGCCGCCACGTTCGGCATCGTCACGTCGATCATGATCATCGTGGCGGGCGACCTGTCCGGCGTGCAGGTGGCGAAATACCAGCCCTCGAAGCTTGCCGCAATGGAAGCGCAGTGGGAGACGGAGAAAGGCGCGGACTTCTACATCCTGGCCCTGCCCCGCCCGGAGAAGGAGGAGAACGCCGTCGAGGCGCTGGAGATCCCCGGGGGCTTGAGCCTTCTCGCCTACCACGACGCCAACGCGGTCGTCAAAGGTCTCAAGGACTTTCCTCCCTCTGACCGGCCGCCGGTGCTGGTCACGTTCGTCGCATTCCGTCTCATGGTGGCGTTCGGTTTTCTCTTTGTCCTGCTCGCGCTGGTCTCGGTGATCCTCGCGTGGAGGAAAAAGCTCTCCTCCCACCGGTGGTTTCTCTGGATCATGTCCGTCGCGATCATCCTGCCCTACCTTGCGTCGGAGCTCGGATGGGTGCTGGCGGAAATTGGCCGCCAGCCCTGGATCGTCTACGGCCTGCTGCGGACGCAGGACGCGGTGTCCCGGAATCTCACTCCGGGGGACGTGCTGGGGTCGCTGATCGCGTTCATCGTGATCTATGTCTCGCTGGCGGTTGCCGATGTTTTTCTCCTGAAAAAGTACGTGAACAGGGTCGAGGACTGAGGGGAGGCCGGGCATGGCGCTGCAGGCATTGTGGTTCGTCCTCTGGGGGCTTCTGTGGGCGGTGTACTTCATCCTGGACGGTTTCGATTTCGGCGCCGGGATGCTGCGTCTTTTTCTGAGTCGGGAGGAGACCGACCGCCGCGTGAGTCTCGCCGCGATCGGGCCGGTGTGGGACGGCAACGAGGTGTGGCTCATCACGGCCGGAGGCGCAACCTTTGCCGCGTTCCCCGGCACCTACGCCTCCATGTTCAGCTTCCTCTATCTGCCGATGCTCCTGATCCTGTTCTCCCTCATCATCCGCGGCGTGGCCATCGAATACTGCAACAAGGACGAGAGCCCCCGCTGGCGCGCGACCTGGGACTTCCTCCTGGCGCTCACGAGCTTTTCCGCTCCCCTCGTGCTGGCACTGGGCTTCGGCAACATATTCCAGGGTCTGCGATTCGACGCCGCGGGCTACCATGGCAGTTTCTGGCAGCTCTTCAACCCCTACGGGCTGCTCACGGCGGTTCTCTTCGTGCTCCTCTTCCTCCAGCACGGGGCGCTGTGGCTGGTGTACAAGACGGAGGGGGATCTCGCCGCCCGCGCGGCGCGATGGGCCGGCGCCCTGTGGTTCCTCGTGCTCGTCGTGGCCGCCGCGTTCCTTCTCTTCACGGGATTCGCCACCCGGCTGTATGACAATTATCTCGCCCGCCCGGGGTTGGTGGTCGTTCCCGTCCTGGCCGTGGCCGCGCTGGTGGCGGTGAAGGTTTTCCAGGTGCGGTCTCGCGCCCTTCCCGCGTTTTTCGCGTCGTGCGCCACGATTCTCCTTGTTGTCGCCACCGCCATGGTCGGGCTTTTTCCGAATCTCATCCCTTCACGGCTGGACCCGTCCGCGAATCTCACGATCATGAACTCTTCCTCAGGCCCGTACACGCTGCGCCTCATGGCCATCGTCGCCCTGGTGTTCGTCCCGATCGTGGTCGTCTACCAGCTGCTCGTGTACCGGTTCTTCCGGTCGAAAACGAAGCTGGAAGACGGCTACTGAAAGAGCACCGGAGGCCTATGCGTGGTAGAAGCGGTAGCGCTTGCGGTATTCCGTCGGAGACACTCCTGTCACCCGCTTGAACACCGTTCGGAAACTGCCCACGTCGCCGTAGCCGATCCGCGTCGCCACGGAGTCCACGGGATCGCTCCCGGACTCCAGCGCGTGCTTGGCCGCCTCGATGCGCACCCTCTGGATGTACTCGATGGGAGTGTTGCCCGTGGCGGCCTTGAACCGGCGGATGAAATTGCGGCTGCTCATGTTGACCCGGGACGCCAGCTCCACGACGGACAGCTCCCGTGATCCCTGTCGCTCGATCATTTCCTGGGCTTGCAGGATTTCCCGGTCCCCGTGGTTTTTCTGCGTGCTGAAGATCGCGTAAGCCGTCTGCGGACCCTTGTTCATGTCGATGAGGAAAATCTTCGCCATCTGCCGGGCCGCCTCCGCCCCGCAGTACTTCGCGACGAGGTAGGCGGTCAGCGTGAGGAACGACGTGGCCCCGCCGCTTGTGCAGACCCGGCCGTGGTCTACCACGATCTGCTCGGAGAGGATCCGCACCCGCGGATAGCGCTGCCGGAAGAGATCCTGGGCGATCCAGTGGGTGGTCGCTGTCTTGCCGTCCAGGAGACCCGCCTCGGCGAGCACGAATGCGCCCGTGCAGATGCTCGCCACGTCGGCGCCCCGCTCGTGCATTGCACGGACCCAGGGGGCTGCCGCGCTGTTGGCGGCCAGTTGGGAAAGAATGTCTCCATCAAAGGCCGGCACGATGACCAGGTCGGCTTTCGTCACCTCCTCGATGGTCGAATGGCAGTGGATGGGCAGACCGCTCGGCGAGGTCAGCGGGTTGGTTGCCGCCGAAACCAGGCGAACGTTGAAGAATGGCTCTGTCCCGTTCAGTCTCCCCGCGGTCCACAGCAGCTCCATCGGCCCGATCGAGGACAACGACGCGCAACCTTTGAATATGAGAACGCAGACATCCATCGCCATGCGAGCCTCCATCTCCAAAGGTATGGCACGAATGGCATCGAGGAAAGTCAAATCTGCCACTTTTCTTCTGAACAGCGCGCTCTTACCTTGACTGTCACTGGGGGATGGCCGCACTGCAGGGCCGCCCCAAAAAGATCATCGAGGAGGTGACCAAATGACCAGCAGGGAGTCTTTTCTTCTCATGTGGGGAATGGAGGCAGCCGCAACGCAGCGCGTGCTCGCCGCGGTACCGGACAAG
>JBKQPS010000349.1:0-3034 GCA_052144915.1 Spirochaetia bacterium
GTACACGGCGATCGGAAGCGGCCTGCTCACCGCCCTGGACGCGATCTTCCCGAAGCCGCAGGCCGAGGGCGCCGGGTCGGCTGACGCGCCGCTGGCGCCGGCCGCGCCGGAGCAGGAGCCGCCTCCCGTGCCGCCCGGCAGCGATACGAGCGCGGCGATCATCCTCCTGAGCGACGGGCAGAGCAATCAGGGTCCCGACCCGCTGGATGCCGCCGAAAAGGCTGCCAACCGCGGCGTGCGGGTGTTCACCGTCGGAGTCGGCACCAAGGAGGGAGCCGACATCAGCTTCGGGAGCTTCACCTTCCACGCGATTCTCGATGAGGCGACGCTGCGAAAAATCGCGCTGATCACCGGGGGCAGCTACTTCAAGGCCAGCAGCGCCGATGAGCTTCGCGGCATTTACCAGTCGCTCGGCACCCGGCTCGAGCTGGAAAAGGTGAACACCGAGATCACGGCGCTTTTCGTCGCTGCCGCGCTCGCACTGTTCCTCGCGATGGGAGCGCTCTCACTCGCGTGGTTCAACCGCCTCCTGTAGCCGCGGGCTGGTCGCGTGAGCCGGGGTTCTGTGCTATGCTTTTCTTGTCTGGAGATACCGCTATCGACCTTGAAGCGCGCGAACCGACTGCCGAGGCTCTGAGAGAAACTTCGGAAAGGTACCGACAGCTCGTCGAGCTGAGCCCGGACGCAATCCTCGTTCACCGAGAAGGCAAGATCGCTTTTGTAAACTCCTCCGCAGTGTCCATGTTCGGCGCGACAGGAACCGCGGATCTGCTCGGAAGGGACGTGATGGATGTTGTTCATCCCGATTTTCGGGAGGCCGTCCGGGAGCGCTCCCGCAGGATACAGAAACTGGGTGAATTGGTTCCCCGCGAGGAGCAGAAATGCCTGCGCCTCGACGGGACGGCTTTTGACATCGAGGTCTCCTCCGCTCCTATCATTTACGAGGGGACGCGGGCGTCGCTAACCATGATTCGGGACATTACCGACCGGAAGCGCGCGGAACACGCGCTGCACCGACGGGTCGAAGAGATGGCCGCGTTCCAGTCCACGCTTCTGGAAATCACGACGCCGCATGAGCTGTCTCGACTGCTCGAGGTCATCGTGGAGCGCGCCGTCCGGCTGCTGAACGCCGAAGGCGGAGGACTCTATCTCTGCGATCCCCGCACGCAGGTGGTGCGCTGCGTCGTGAGCTACAACACTCCGGGTGACTTTGTCGGCACCACGCTGCGGTACGACGAGGGAGCGGCAGGTGTCGTCGCGCAGACGGGCGAGCCTCTTTTGATAGAAGATTACCGCACGTGGCCGCGCCGATCCGCTGCCTTCGCGGGCTCGCCCTTTCGGTCCGTTGCATCAGCTCCATTGCGATGGCAGGGGCAGGTGACGGGGGTGATTCACGTTCTGCGGTTCGTGGAAAACCATCCGTTCAGTCACGCCGACCTCGAGCTGCTGTCGCTGTTCGCCAACCATGCCGCCATTGCAGTTGAAAACGCACGCCTTCTCGATGGACTGCAAAAGGAGCTCGGCGAGCGCACGCGCCTCGAGGCCGAGCGCGAAGCAGCGACGCGACGCCTCGAGTTCGTCATCGAAGCCACGCAAACGGGGTTCGACATCATCGATGCCGACTACAACATGCAGTACATCGACCCGGCGCGCGTCAAAATATTCGGCGATTATCGTGGTCGGAAATGCTACGAGTACCTCCGCGGAAGGTCTTCGCCGTGCGGCGACTGTGCCATGGTACGCGCCCTGGAGACGCACAAGGTGGAGGTCGTGGAGTCGACGAATCCCGCGGTGGCGGCGCGGCCCACGCAGGTCACGGCGATTCCCTACAAGACGGAGTCGGGTGAGTGGATGGTGGCGGAAGTGAGCGTCGACATCAGCGAAAGGAAGCAGGCGGAAGCGGACCGTCTCGAGTTGGAGAGGCGGGTGTTGTCTGCGCAGAAGCTGGAGGGCCTGGGTATCCTGGCGGGCGGGGTCGCGCACAACTTCAACAACCTCCTGGCGGTCATGCTGGGATACGCGGAGCTGCTCAGGGACAAGAAACCGGGCGACGCCGACTTCAAGGCCGGCGTGGAGGAGATCATCAAGGCGGGTTTCCGATCGCGCGACCTGATCGGCCAACTGCTGGCAATCGGGAGGCGGCAGGCAATCGATCTCGTGCCCCTGGATCTCAACCAGGTCATTGCGGATTCACGCACCATCCTGCGGCAGGCCATCCGTGAGAACGTCACGATCGAGTTTCGCCTCGCTCTCGCGCCCTGTCCCGTCGTTGCAGACGCAGGCCAAATCGAGCAGATAATCCTGAACCTCGCGATGAATGCGCAGGATGCGATCTCTCGCGAGGGCAGCCTCATTTTCGAAACCGCGGAGACGGCTTTTGGCGGAGCCACCGCGCGACCTGATGAAGACATGACCCCGGGCCGATATGTCCTCCTCACGGTCAGTGACACCGGCGCGGGCATGGATCGGCAGACCATGGACAGGATCTTCGACCCGTTTTTCACGACGAAGGAGCAGGGCAAAGGCACCGGCCTGGGACTCTCCACGGTCTATGGAATCGTGAAACAGCACGGCGGAGCGATCCAGGTCCAGAGCGAACCAGGGCACGGGACCCGATTCACTATCTACCTCCCGCGGACCGACCTGCCGCTGCGGCGCACTCGCGGTGCCAGTCCTGAACCGGAAAGGGGAGGCACGGAGACCCTGCTTCTCGTGGAAGACCAGGATCCGGTCAGGGTGCTCCTCGGCCACCAATTGCGGACCCTGGGTTACACCGTCCTGGAAGCGGCGAGCGGCGTGGCTGCCCGGCGCATCGCTTCCGAGCACGATGGCGGCCTGCACCTGTTGGTGACGGATGTCATCCTGGAAGGTATGAATGGACGCGAGCTGTATGATCTGCTTTCACGCGAGAACGCTGGAATCAAAGTGCTCTACATGTCCGGCTACACCAGAGGCGTACTGACGGATCACGGCGTGGCCGGAGAAAGCGTGGACTTCATCCAGAAACCGTTCGATTTGCATGCACTGGCCCTAA
>JBKQPS010000350.1:0-3934 GCA_052144915.1 Spirochaetia bacterium
TTCGATGCCGCAGATTTCCGAAAGAGAATCCAGTGCGCCGTGGGGGACATCCTCCGCCCGCCGCGGCATGTACGGGTAGCTCGCGTAGTTGCCCCGGTAGTAAGAGCCGCCTTCACTCTCGGTGAAATGCAGCTCCCATTTTTCGGAAGGGTCCTGCTCCGGAACGTAGCGGGCTTTGAAGAGATGACCCATGCTCACGGGAATGCCCGTTTCGAGTATTGCGCCAAAACAGAGCGCCGTCAATTGCCGCGGATTGAACAGTGGTGACGCCCGGACGCATTTTGGGCAGATTCTTGTCGGAGCGCATGGTGTTCCGACACTGACCCGGCGTCTACGACATGACCTGTCGCGCCGACACGGTCGGTGTGTTCCAGATCGAAAGCCGTGCGCAGATGGCTATGCTGCCGCGCTTGAAACCCCGCAGCTACTACGACCTCGTCATCGAGATCAGCCTGGTTCGACCAGGACCGATCACCGGAGGCATGGTCCATCCGTACCTCAGGAGACGGGCGGGGCAGGAAACCGTCACGTACCCGCACCCGTGCCTCGAACCGGTCCTCAGGAAGACTTTCGGGATCCCCCTGTTCCAGGAACAGGTGATGAGGCTCGCCGTCGTGGCGGCAGACTACACGCCCGGCGAGGCTGACCAGCTCCGCAGGGACATGGCGGCGTGGAAGCAGCGCGGGAAGATGGAGGGGCACCGCGACCGCCTCGTGTCACGCATGGTGGCAAAGGGAATCGAGCCCGAGTTTGCGGAACGGGTCTTCAACGATTTCGCGGACACGCCGTCATTCCGGCCGTTGAGAGCCGCGGAAGAAGTCACCTGGGACTATCTTGCATCGGACCAGAGCCCGCGCGGCCATGTGATGGAGCAGTTTCGTCCCTGGCTCGAGAAGGAGGGGCTCACCGACACGGCCGCCGTCTCCGGATGGCCCACGGCCGCAGGGTGTCCGTCGCCGGATGCGCCATCTGCCGGCAGATGCCCACCACTGCGTCCGGCGTCCTGTTCATGACCCTGGAAGACGAGCGGGGTTTTGCGAACCTCGTCGTGTGGGAGAAGGTCTTCAGGCAGTACCGCACCCTGATCCTCACCAGCTGGATGCTGGGAGTGAGGGGCCGGCTGCAGATCGCTGAGGGCGTGACCCACATCATCGCGGAGTCTTTCTGGAAGCCCGAGTTTTCGGAGGGAGAGCCGAGGATCGCCGCACCCCGCCATGACTTCCGGTAGGTGCCGCGGGGGATACCCGCGGCGGCGCGCTGCTAGTTGCAGACCAGCTCATTGCTTGCCATAGTACAGGCATGATACGGCTTGTATTTCTTCGACATGGGGAAAGCGACTGGAACAAGGAAAACAGGTTCACCGGGTGGACCGACGTCGACCTGTCCGAGAAGGGCGTGAGCGAGGCGAAGGCCGCCGGGCAGAAGTTGCGCGACGAGGGATACGTATTCGACCTCGCGTTCACCTCGGTGCTGAAACGTGCCGTCCGCACGCTCTGGATGGTCCTCGACGGCATGGACCTCATGTGGATCACGGTCCACAACAGCTGGAGGCTGAACGAGCGTCACTACGGCGCGCTGCAAGGTCTGAACAAGGCAGAGACGGCGGCGAAGTTCGGCGAAGAGCAGGTGCACATCTGGCGCCGGAGCTACGATGTCCCGCCTCCCCGGCTCGAGCCGGACGACCCCCGGCATCCCTCGCGCGACCCGCGCTACCGGGATCTTCCGAAAAAAGATCTCCCCCTGACGGAGTGCCTCAAGGACACCGTTGCCCGCGCTCTCCCGTACTGGCACGAGCATATCGCTCCCTCACTGAAGGCGGGGAAGAAGGTGATCGTTGCCGCGCATGGGAACAGCATCCGCGCCCTGGTCAAGATGCTCGACTCGATCTCGGATGCCGACATCGCTGGCCTGGATATCCCGACCGGAATCCCGCTGATCTACGAGCTGGACGATTCACTCGCACCCATTCGGCACTACTACCTCGCGGACCAAGCGGAGCTGGAAAAGGCGGTCGCGTCGGTAAAGAGTCAGGGCAAGGCCAAATAGCCTCGCGGCAGGCCCGCAGGGCTGGAACGATTCCGGTAGCACCGGCGCCTCGGGCATCGCACCCCAACCAGGGCATTCGCACCTTTTTCTCCGAGTTCGTCCCCAATTTCAGCCTCTCATTTATGCAAGGGATGCAGCCTATTCCCAATCGAGTTTCTTCACTTCCGTAAAGCTCCTGAAACTGATGGAGAGTACGATATCGTGATAGGTTTTATTTCTCACTTCCTCCGCGCCGCCGAAATGAAAGAGATTGACCACCGGCTGGTAGGACAACCCCACGTCAATGGCCCGGGTACAACGAACATACAGACCCACGGCCGGACTAATCCCCACATAGGCACTTCCTTGGATCAGGTTCCCGGTGATTCCGGCTCCCGCCACCGGGGATATACTGGCATCAAATCCCAGCCAGGGCGCAATCAACTCACCCCGCCAACGGCAGAGCCGGGCGGCTTTCTCCGCATCTTTGTCGATGAAGGCGAGCCGGCGCGAATGATGATTTCTGATTTTCGATTGTCGATTGAAAAGCAACCACGCGGCCGGGACCATGAACTACTCGGTTACGTTGCTAAGCTCCTGGCTGCTTTTGCACAGCCGTCGGCCATGTCGCGATCCGGCGACCAGCTGGGCACGCTCACCGTCGGGGATCTCATCCGCCTTGGCGAGCGCGTATCCATCGCTGAGCAGAAGGCGCGATATGTCGAAAAGGCACGCGCGGCATCGCTGTTCCTTCCGGGCGTCGGCCGCCGTCATGCTCGGCGGCATGATCGTGAAAGCGGTGGTCGGCCATTTCGCTGCCGAGGATGCGGCTCGCCGGGCGCGGGAGAACATCGCCGAGGGGAAAGTCACCTTCACCCCGAACCTGGAGTTCCTCGGGCGCGGCGTCGGTGCGGGGATGAGGATGCGGTTCTGATATGAAGTGACCGTGCTGCCCGCCTGCATAGTCGTGATCCGTCCGGAGCTGCCTCTGCCGTCACTTCTGACCCCGCTACCGGGCGCGAGGGTCGTCCGCGACCAGGGGATATTTCTTCGAGGTCGACATCGAGATCAGACCAGACGAAATGGCCTGCCGAGGTGCATCGAAAAAGCCTTCTACTTCTTGCCGGCGATCCGGTCGAAGAGGGATCTCGCGCAACTGGCGCAGACGCTCTTGACGGCGCTCCAGTCGTGCCACTGAGGGACGAGCCGCCGGTATTCGTTCAGCCTGGTCTCCTCGAGGTCATAGGGAAGGGGATTTGAAAGCTGAACCACCAGTTGCTGCAGGGGCGACTCCTTGTTGGGTTGAGGGTACAGCCGGTCAAGCCTGCGAAACGCGTTCGCAGAGGCTTCGGGGCCGAGTTTGTCACATAGAGCGACAAAATCGAGGTAGTCACGGGTGGCGTTTCGCTTCAGGATGAGGATGGCTTTGATCCGCAGCATCTCGGCGGGCGTGGGGACCGTGATTGTGCGCCCCCGCCATCGAATGACCTGAGTCTCCAACGGCACCTTGCGGACAAGCTGTCTCACGCCGGTCAGGATACCGTCGAGGCTTCCGAGGATCTGGACGGGGCGTTGAACGCGCGCTGTCTGCCAACCTGCCACCGACTCGAGCTGGAGCAGCACCTCGTCGAAGCGCTTTTTCAGGTCCGCGATAACGTGATCAGCGTCGAGCGAAACGCGGTGCCTGGCATGCAACGCGGTGGCGCTGCCGCCAACGAGCACCGCGTCAGGGAGGATCTGCTGCAGGTAGGCAGCGGCGAAGAGGACCTTCTCCCAATCAGGCAGTGGCGGAGGCGTCCTTGGCATAGTCCCTCCAGAAGTGGTGCCGCTGGGCCGAAGGATCATCTGCGCGGGCGTTGCAGACCTTCAAGATCTTGTCTCGGACAGCCGGCTCCCGTCGCATGGCCAG
>JBKQPS010000351.1:0-18339 GCA_052144915.1 Spirochaetia bacterium
AGCGTACATCATGGCAAACGCTAGCCCAGTATGGCTCCAAACCTTCCCGGCAGGTGCTGTTTGGCGGTGGAGCGCTACCATCATGACCACGAAGGAGATGCCCAGAAAGAGGGAGGGAACGAGGAGAACTACCAGACCCAGCCATGTACTGTTGTTCTCCGGGCCACCGCCTGACCCCATAAGGCCGACCCATTCAGCAAGTTGTCCACTATCGTACGCAAGAGCGAAAAACGCGGCCATTACTGCCGACCAAAAGCCTATGGTATAGATGGTCTGAGATGTCTGCCGCTCCATCAACTCCTCCCTTCTTGGTGAGGGCGCAATTCTCGATGGCCAGGTAGGAGGAAAGCCTTTGGGAGCCGCGCCAGCCGCGGAACCGAACTTCCCGTCGACGACCTCGCCGCGCAGTGCTTACGTCCCAATATAATTGTCCGGGGACTGGACGCAAAGAATCGATGGCACCCGAACCGCCGCCCAAATGTCGTTGGGTCTCGTTGAGCCGTCAGATGAGGTAAGGAACCTCTCAGACTGTCTGAAGAGATAGTTGCCCGGCTGAGGATCTGATCAGCGGTCTTGGCTCCAACGAGCTCACGCACGGCCTTCGTGTTGTGAGAGGAGGAGTTGTCCCGCCGCCGTACTCGGCGGACCAGAAGGGCGCCGCCGTACGCGGCGGATTACAGCTTCCTGCCCGTCGACGGCGGGCCGCGCACACCGTCATGCCTGCCGCGGCTCTTCCGGCGCGGGGGAGAGCTCGGGATACAGCCGGGCGACGCAGGACGGGCAGAGGGTGTGGCTGAAACCGGCCTTCGAGTGACGGCCGACATAGACCTCCACCTCGTGCCAGCGTCCGTCCCCGTCACGAATCTTCTTGCACGACGCGCAGATCGGCAGCAGCCCGCTCAGGGTTTCGACCCTGCCCAGCGCGGCTTCCAGCTCACCGATCGTCTTCTCACGATCGACCTGCGTTTTCCGAGCGACCATCGAAAGCAGGCCGATGGCGATGAAGACGGGCATGATGAATGCGTTGAGGAAGCCGATCACCGAGGCCGGGCTGACGGCAAAAAGACCGTCCTGTGTTGGTCCGAACATGGAGAGCAGGCAGCGTGCGCCCATTGCCGCGCCGGAGACGAGAAACATGCCGGCAGTCAGGAATTGCTGCAATCGAACGTCGTTGCGCAGCCGCAGAAGCCGCACGGCGATCGCCGTATTGATTCCCATGAGGATTGCCGACACGGCGATGACACGGACATTGTAGCTCGGCTGTCCATAGGTGACGACGATGAAGAGGATCGCCGAAACCGAAGTCCAGACCAGTCCCCGCGCGTGGCGGGGGCGCTCCTCCGCGTACACGTCAACACCCCATGAGAGCATGACAAGACCCGCGACGAGCAGGGTATTGGCCAGTGTACCGGAGAACGCGAAAGGGATCTGTCCCCGCAGGAAAAGAAGGAGGAATCCCGCGCCCTGGAACAGGAAGCCGCAGCCCCACCACGCCGTGTCGTGGCTGCTCCGGCGGAAGTTCAACGCCGCAACTCCGAATGCAATGGAGACCACGACGAGTACAATCGAGCAGACAAGGCTGAGCATGCGAATGTCGACGATCTGCATTCTCCCATCCCTGAACAGCGGTTCGTCGCGAGCGTTTTGATTTTGGCCGAAGACTATATCCGCGCGGCCGGCAAAGCAATAGGTAATTCACCCATTTAGACCGGGGATATTCCCGGCCACGGCATGCCCCATGACCCCGAGTCAGTGGCGAAACCCAGGGCGGCACTTGGCAAATGGCTGAACGAAGCAGGCAAGGCCGTGGTCGACCCGGTCCCTATTCCTTCGGCCCGAGCATGGACGCCGGGTCCAGGATCTTCGCCGCCTCTTCCGCGCTCAAGACGCCCTCCGCCACTACCACGTCCCGCACGGTCCGGTTTTCCGCCAGGGCCTTCTGCGCGAGCTTCGCCGCCCGGTCGTAGCCGATCTTCAGGACGAGCGGCGTCACCAGGGCGAGGCTCTGCTCGATCCACTCCCTGCTCCGGTTGACATCGGCGACGATACCGTCCACGCAGCGCACGGCGAGGGCCTCGCAGGTGTTCTTCACGAGCTCCATCGAACCGAGTGTTTCCCAGGCGATGAGAGGGAGCATCATGTTCAGCTCCAGGGGGCCGGATTGCCCGCCGATGGTCACGGAAAGATTCGAACCCATCACCCGCGCCGCGACCTGGATCGTCATTTCCAGGATCACCGGGTTCACCTTGCCCGGCATGATGGAGCTGCCCGGCTGCAGCGACGGCAGGACGATTTCGCCGAGGCCCGTCCGAGGGCCGCTCGCGAGCAGCCGCAGGTCGTTGGCGATCTTGGAAAGGCTTACCGCGGCCGCGTTCAAGGCTCCCATGAGCTCCACCTGGGAATCCCGTGCCGCGATGGCCTCGAACTTATTCGTCGCCTCCCGGAAGGGGATCCGGGTCGCCTGCGCGAGAGCGGCGGTGACACGTCGCGCGAAGTCAGGATGGGTGTTGATGCCCGTTCCCAGCGCGGTGCCGCCAATCGCCAGCTCCTCAAGGCCGGGAGCGCAGCGCATCACCAGCTCCCGCGCCTTCTCCACCTGGCGGGCATAGCCCGAAAACTCCTGCCCGAGTGTCATGGGCACGGCATCCTGCAGGTGGGTCCGGCCGATCTTCAGCACGCCGGCAAACTCCGCGGCCTTTCGGGCGAGGCTGCGCTGGAGAATTCCCATCGCTTCCACCAGCCCGTCCAATCGGACGCGGTTGGCCAGGCTGATCACGGTGGGAATCACGTCGTTGGACGACTGTCCCCGGTTCACGTGGTCGTTGGGGTGCACCGGTTTCTTGGAGCCGACCGGGGCGCCAAGGAGCTCATTTGCCCGGTTGGCGATCACCTCGTTGGCGTTCATGTTCCAGGAGGTTCCGGACCCGGTCTGGAAGACGTCGATCGGGAATTGGTCGTCCCATTTCCCCCGCGCCATTTCTTCCGCTGCTTTCCCGATCGCCTCCGCGACGCGGGGCTCCAGCAGCCCGAGCGCGCCGTTCACGGCGGCGGCGGCGTGCTTCACCTGGCCGAGGGCGCGCACGAGGGCGACGGGGATGCGGAGCTCGGAGACGGAGAAATTCTCCACCGCGCGCTGGGTCTGTGCGCCCCAGTAGGCGCCGGCGGGGACCTTCACCTCGCCCATGCTGTCGGTCTCGACACGGAACGTGCCGCTGCCCGCGGCGGCGCGCCCTGCAGACGATTCCTCGGCCATGCCTGCCTCCTTGCGGCCGAACTCGCGGCCCTCGCCGGGCCCGCGCGGTTCGGCTGCGCTACCGCGCCCGTTTGTCAGGATTGACCCGCCCGGTGAGTCGGCGCCGCATGATGTCGAGCTTCAGCTGCTGGATGGTGAGCGCCGGGTCCACGCCCTTCGGGCAGACCTCCGAGCAGGCCCCGGCGAACTCGCAGCCCCAGACGCCGTCCATCCTGTCCAGCGAATCCAGCCGCTCCTCCTCGCCCTGGTCCCTGCTGTCGCTGTTGTACCGGTATGCCTGGGCGAGTGCCTGCGGGCCGACAAAATGCGGATTGGTGTTGCTGACGGGGCAGGCGTCCACGCAGAGCCCGCACTTGATGCAGTGCGCGAAGTCCAGGAAATAGTCGACCTGGCGGTGGGTCTGCGGGTATTCCTTTTCCGCCCGGTACTGCTCCGCCCTGTCCTTCCGCACCAGCCAGGGCGTCACCGTGCGGTGCTTCTCGAAGAACTCGTCGAAATCCGTGACCAGATCCTTCAGCAGCGGGTGCGCTTCCATGGGGCCGACGCGGATCGTGGAGGATCCCAGGGAAAACACGTTCGTCTCGCAGGCCAGGCGCGGCTTGCCGTTGATCACCATCCCGCAGGACCCGCAGATGCCCATGTTGCAGCTGTACCGCATGGAAAGCGTGTGGTCCTGCTTTTCCTTCACCGCGATCAGGATGTCGAGGACGCAGGTGAACCTGTCGGCCTGCACCTGGAACGACTTCTCGGCGAACGCACGCGTACCGGGGTCCAGTCTCTTCACCACGAGCTGGAATGTCTTCTGTTCCTTACCGAGCTGTTGTCTCACGCTTCTTCCCTCCGTGCACGTAGATGTCCCGCACCGCGATCGCGCCGTAGACCAGGCAGCCCGCCCCGATGACCAGGAGCAGGACGGTCCGGGGCGCACCGCCAACGGGAACGAGCGCGAAAACGGCCAGGACGAGCAGGAGCACGGGCACCCCCAGCATGCCCATGTACTCGAAGATCATGATCGAAGACGCTTTCATGGGAACCACCTCACGAGCATCACCACGAACCCCGCCGCCCACGCGGCGAGCACGACGAAGGGAAACACCGCGTAGACTCCCGTCCTCTTCGCGTACCGCTTTCGGTAGAGGTGCGCGAACTCCTCGTTCAAGTGTCCGAACGCCATGCCGCGGGACCAGACGAGGGCAAGTCCCTTCAGCGCCTCGAAGAACTGGGGCGTCCACAGCAGCCAGACCGCGGCGGTGACGATCTTCAGCGCGGTGCCGAGCCCGGGCACCAGGAGGTACAGGACGATGAGCACCGCATAGAGGAGGGACAGGAACACCATGATGCGGTTGGTGAGCATGTGCAGCCAGGCCTCGAAGGAGAACGAGAGCAGCCGCCCGATCCGCGACTGCGGCCCCCGGAGGTCCGTGAGCCGTTTTCTGGATTCCATCAGTATTTCCTTTCCATGGGCTCCCACCGGGTGCGCGCAACCGGGATGTACGAAATCCGGGGCAGCCCCTCGGTCCTGTAGGCCAGCGTGTGCTTCAGGAAGTTCGCGTCGTCGCGCGTGGTGTGCTCCACCCGCGCGTGCGACCCGCGCGACTCCTTCCGCTGCAGGGCCCCTGCCGCGACCGTCTGCGCAAGCTCCAGCATGCTGCCGATCTCGAGAACGTCGCGGAGGTTCGTGTTGAACACCTCGCTCGTGTCCTGCACGCCGACGTCGCCGTAGCGCGCGCGCAGCGAGGCCAGGGCGGACTCGGCCTTCTTCAGGCCCTGCTCGTCGCGGTAGACGTGCACGAACGCGTCCAGCGTCTCCCCGAGCTCGCGACGCAGCTGGTAGGCGTCCTCCGCACCGGTGCGGGAGAGCAGTCCGTCCAAGCGGCCGCAGGCGGCATCCAGCTCGGCCTTCACGTCATCAGCCGCCGGCGCGTTTCGCAGCGCCATGGCTCTCCGGGCCGCCGCCTCCCCCGTGATCCGGCCCCAGATGACGCAGTGGCTGAGAGAGTTGCTGCCCAGCCTGTTGGCGCCGTGGACGCTCACGCAGCCGCACTCCCCCGCGGCCCACAGCCCCTCGACCGGTGTGGAGGCGTCATCACGCATCACCTGCCCCTCGATGTTTTCGTGGATGCCGCCCATGGTGTAGTGCGCGGCGGGGCGGATCGGCAGAGGATCGTGCGCGGGGTTGATCCCCAGCAGCTTCATGGAGATCTCCTTGATCATCGGAAGCCGCTCGTCGATCTTCTCCTCGCCGATGTGGCGCAGGTCGAGGAGGAGGTGAGTCATCCCGGAAACTTCGTGCAGGAGACCCCGGCCCTTCGCCAGCTCCGTGATCATCGCGCGGGAGACGATGTCGCGGGGCGCGAGCTCCATCCTGCTCTTCGCGTAGTCCTCCATGAAGCGCCGGTTCTGGGAATCGACGAGGTAGCCGCCCTCTCCGCGCGCGGCCTCGGTGATCAGGACTCCGGTGGGAATCAGGCACGTGGGATGGAACTGGACGAACTCCATGTCCTTCAGGGGCAGGCCCGCCTTGTACGCGAGGGCGATCCCGTCGCCGGTGCTCGAGTAGGCGGTCGTGGTGAAGCCGTACATCCGGGCGAATCCGCCGGTCGCGATGATGCCGGCCTTTGCCGCGAAGAACCGCGGCGCGCCGGTGGCAAGCTCGAGGGCGAGAAACCCGCGGAACTCCGCGCCCTTAAGGAGAAGGTCGGTCGCATAGTGTTCGTGGAAGATGTCGATGCTGCCGAACGAAAGGAGGGAGTCGTAGAGGGCGCTCATCATGAAGAAGCCGGTCTTGTCCGCGCCGAAGGCCGTCCGGGGAACCGTCATCCCGCCAAACGCGCGCAGGACGATACGCCCCTTCTCGTCCCTGTTCCACGGCACACCGAGGTGGTCGAAGAACCTGATTTCCTTCGGCGCCTCGGCTACCAGCGTCTCGATGGCCGGCTGGTCGCCGAGATAGTCCCCGCCCTTCACCGTGTCGAAACCGTGCAGGTCCGTGGAGTCATCCGCCTCCCCCGGGTACAGCACGCCGGATATCCCTCCCTCCGCGGAGACCGAGTGGCTGCGCATGGCGTGAAGCTTCGACAGGAGCGCGATTTTCAGCTTCCCGTCGGAGAGGCGCGCGGCGGCGAGGGCGGCCCGCATCCCTGCAAGGCCGCTTCCCACGATTACAAGGTCGTAGCGGAGCGTCTCCAGCATGTCAGATCGAATTTTCATGCAGCCCTCCCCCCGTGGATACGTAGAATATATGGAAAAAGCAGCGACGCGAAGATGCCCTCACCGCCGATTCTTCATTGCCGGCGGCGTGTGCGGATTTTCTGCGCGACGTTCAGCTGCAGGATGGCGCGCTGCAGGTCGCGCTCCACCATCGCGAGGTCTCCGCGCTCCTTCTTTTCCGCCAAAAGCTGCTCGGCGCGCGCTTTCGCGGCCTCCACGCGGGCGATCTCGATGCTGTCCGATTCCGCCGCGAAATCGGACAGCACGCTCGCCGCATTGCTGCCCGTTTCCAGGAACCCGCCCGAAACGGCGATCCAGACGTCCCGGGCCGCGGTCCTGATGAGGATCTCGCCATCGGCCAGCAGGGACACCATGGGCATGTGATCGGCGAGTATCGTGATCTCACCGTCGGGCGTCGGGAGAGTGACCGATCGAGCCTTTCCGTCGAATGCCGTTCCCAGAGGGGAAAGCACGCGGAAGGCGAACTCGTGCTCAGCCATTTCCCACCGCTTCCTCGATGTTGCCCACGTTGTAGAAGGACGCCTCGGGGACGGAGTCGTAGCGGCCTTCGATCAACCCGGCGAAACCCTTCAGCGTTTCCTCCAGCTTCACGTAGCGCCCTTCCTTGCCCGAGAAAGTTTCAGAAACGAAGAGGGGCTGGGTGAGGAAACGCTGGATCTTCCGCGCCCGTGCCACGAGAAGCTTGTCCTCGTCGGAGAGCTCGTCGATGCCGAGGATGGCGATGATATCCTGCAGGTCCTTGTAGCGCTGCAGGATTCGCTTCACCTCCAGGGCGATGCGATAATGATCGGGGCTCACGACATTGGGATCCAGGAGACGCGAGGAGGAGGTCAGCGGATCCACCGCGGGGTACAGCCCCTGCTCGGCGATGGAGCGCTCCAGCGTGATCGTGGCATCGAGGTGGCCGAAGATCGCCACGGGCGCCGGATCCGTGTAGTCGTCGGCGGGGACATAGATGGCCTGCACGGAGGTGATCGAGCCTTCCTGGGTGGAGGTGATCCGCTCCTGGAGGCCGCCGATGTCCTCCGCGAGAGTCGGCTGGTAGCCGACGGCGGACGGCATCCTTCCCAGCAGCGCTGAGACCTCGCTTCCCGCCTGCGCGAATCGGAACACGTTGTCGATGAAAAGGAGCACGTCGACGCCCTTCTCGTCGCGGAAATACTCCGCCATCGTGAGGGCGGTAAGCCCGACGCGGAGCCTGTTCCCCGGGGGCTCGTTCATCTGGCCGAAGACGAGCACCGTCTTGTCCAGGACCTTCGACTCTTCCATCTCCAGCCACAGGTCGGTTCCCTCGCGGGACCGCTCCCCGACGCCGGCGAAAACGGAGTACCCGCGGTGCTCGATGGCGATGTTGCGGATGAGCTCCTTCACGATGACAGTCTTGCCCACCCCGGCACCGCCGAATATGCCGATCTTGCCTCCCCGGGTGAATGGGGCGATGAGGTCGATGACCTTGATCCCCGTCTCGAGCATCTCGGGCCGCGACTTCTGCGCGGAGAGAGCGGGAGGCTCCTTGTGGATGGGGCTGCGGACCACGTCGGCTCCCTCCAGCTGCGGGCCGTCGTCGATGGTCCGCCCCAGCACGTCGAAGATCCGTCCCAGCGTCTTCTCTCCGATCGGGACGCTGATCGGCGCGCCGGTGCGGCGCACGCGGAAACCGCGCTGGATTCCTTCCGTGGGCCCGAGGGCCAGGGTCCTCACCTCCCCGTTGCTGAGGATGAACTCCGTCTCCAGCACGAGGGGACCTCCCTTTTCGGGACGGATCTCCAGGGCCTCGTGAATCCCGGGAGTCTCGCCGCGGAACTCGACGTCCACCACGGGTCCCTGGACACGCAGGACGACGCCCTCGGTGAATGCGGCGGTCGGAGTCGCAGTCATTGCTTCTTCCCCTTGTTGGCGAGGTCGAGGATCTCGCTGGTAATCCTCTCCTGCCGAGTCTTGTTGTACAGCAGCGTGAACGAGTCCGCGATATCGTTGGCATTCGCCTTCGCGTTCTGCATGGCAACCATCCGCGCGGCGTGCTCCGCGGAGAAAGCCTGCACGACCGCGTCGAAGAGGCGCACCTCGAGAAAATGGGGCAGGAGGGCCGCGAGGAGCGATGCGCTGCCCGGCTCGAACACGGCCGGCGGCGCCCCGGACTGCGGCACCGCCGGCGCGAGGGGAAGGACCCTCTGGAACGTGGGGACCTGCGTGAAGTAGGACACGAACCTCCCGTACAGGATGTCGAGGGTCGAGGCCTTCCCGCCGAGGATCTGCTCGTTGATGACGTGCACCAGCTCGAAGACGAGGGAATACTGGGGGAGCCGCGCGCCCATCAGGAAGGAGGCGAGGAGCCGGTTGCCCGCCAGCCGGATGCCGGGCCGCTCCATTTTCTTGCCGACAGTGATCAGGAGCGTGTTCTCGTCAACGGACTCAGCGAGCTTCCGCACGAGGTTGCCGGTGAGCGGCCCGCAGAGGCCCTTGTCCGGTCCGATGGCCAGGACGATGCGCACCGGCGACTTCGGGGCCCGGAGGTAGGGATGTTCCCGCTCCTCGGGAGAGAGGGAACGCATCGCGTTGCCCGTGAGCACCGTGATGCGCTCCGCGTACGGCCGCACCGTCTCCGCGAGCGCGCGCGCCCTGCGGATCTTCGAGACGGACACCATCTCCAGGGTCTTCGCCAGCTGGGCGATGTTTTTCGCCGTGCGGATGCGGCCCTTCAGGGTGCGCAGATTCTCGGGCACCGCCCGCCTCCCGCTACCGGGCCGCCGAAGGCGGACTCGGCGTCACCGACGGCGAATGCCGCAGCGTCCGCGCGAGCTCGGCGATGGCCGCGTCCAACTCCTTCACCGTCGCGTCATCCATGCGCGCGCCGCTGCCGATCCGCGCGCACAGCGCGGCGGAGCCGGTGCGGAGGTGGTCCATGACGCGCCTCTCGAATTCCGCCACTTTCTCCTGGGGAACGTCGTCCAGGAGGCCCGTGCCCGCGGCGTGAATGCTCACCGTCTGGGCCATGTCGTCGATCGGAGAGAACTGCGGCTGCTTGAGGATCTCGACGATTCGTTTTCCCCGCACGATGCGCTTCTGCGTTGCCTCGTCGAGGTCGGACCCGAACTGGGAAAACGCGGCGAGGGACTGGTACTGCGCGAGCTCCAGGCGCATGAGGCCCGAGACCTGCCGGAGGGGTTTCGACTGCGCCTTTCCCCCGACGCGGGAGACGGAAAGACCGGCGTTCACGGCCGGGCGGATGCCGGAGTTGAAAAGGTCCGTCTCCAGGTAGATCTGGCCGTCGGTGATGGAAATGACGTTCGTGGGGATGTACGCGGAGATGTCACCGGCCTGAGTCTGGATGATGGGAAGCGCCGTGAGGGATCCGCCGCCGCCTGCCGTGTTCAGCCGCGCGGCGCGCTCCAGGAGGCGCGAGTGCAGATAGAAGATGTCCCCGGGGTATGCCTCCCTCCCGGCGGGACGGGCGAGGAGCAGCGAAATCTGCCGGTAGGCCCACGCATGCCGGGACAGGTCATCGTAGACCACGAGGGCGTCCCGGCCCTTCTCCATGAAGTACTCCCCGATGGCGCAGGCGGCGAACGGGGCCAGGTACTGCATCGAGGCGGGCGTGGACGCGCTCGCCGCCACCACGATGGTGTACCCCATCGCGCCTTCGTCCTGGAGCTTGGCCACCGTGCGGGCGATGCTCCCGCGCTTCTGGCCGACCGCGCAATAGACGCAGACCACCTGGGGCAGCCCGAGGTCGCGGCTGCGCTGGTTGATGATCGTGTCGATGACGAGCGCCGTCTTGCCGGTGTTGCGGTCCCCGACCAGCAGCTGCCGCTGTCCCCTGCCGATGGGCGTGAGGGCATCGACGACCTTCACTCCCGTCTTCAGCGGCATGTCCACGGGGGCCCGTTTCGTCACTCCCGGCGCGATTCTTTCCAGGGCGACGAGCGAACCGCCGGTGACGCTGAGGGGTTTCCCGTCCAGTGCGGTGCCGAACGGGTCGATCACGCGGCCGAGCAGATCCTCGGATACCCGCAGGGAAAGCGGCGTGCCGGTGCTGCGGACCTCCATTCCCTCGGGGACGGACGTGTCTTCCGAGAGCACGAGGATCGACGCGAAGTCCTCGTCGAGGTTCATGATAAGGCCGCGCCGGCCGTCCTCGAACTCCACGAGCTCTCCGTAGCCCGCGCGGGACAGCCCGTCCGCGCGGACGATGCCGTCCGCGACGCTGATGACGCGGCCCACGTTCGCCACTTCGGGACGCACCGCGAGGGTTCCGAGCCGCTCCTCGATCTGCCGTACCAGTTCTTCTGCTTTCATGTGCTCCCGAGCTCCTCGATCATCTCCCGGATGTAGCCGTGCACGCTCGCGTCCACGATGTCGTCCCCGGCGCTCACCTTCACCCCGGCCCCGAGCGAATCGTCGGTCTCCACGTCCAGTCTCCTGCCGGGCCATGCGCGGGCCACCGCCGCGGGAAGCGCCGTCCCCGGCCGGCCCGCGACCGCGACCTGGACGACCCTCTTTTTCAGCTCGATGCGCAGGACGACGAGAAACATTTTCAGTTCCGAACGCGAAAGCCCGGACATGATCTGTGACGCCGCCTCGTCGTTCATCGTCCCGTCCGGACCCAGGACGAGGGCCACGAGCTTTTTCATGAGGCGTCGGCCTTGCCGATCCGCTCAACGCCCCGGGCCACGATGCCCGCGCGCTCCTCTTCACTGAAGAGCCCGGCCACGACCTTTTCCAGTATCCTTCCGGAGAGCCGAAGCGACAGCCCCTGGACCGCTTTCTCCATGTCCTGGCGTTCGAGGGCCATGATGCCGCGCGCCTCCTCGATCATTCTCTCCGCATCATGGCCGGCGCGTTCCAGCGACGCGGCCCGCAGGCGCTCGGCTTCGTCGCGGGCGTTCTGCAGGAGCCGGTAAGCCTCCGCGGAGGCTTCCTGCAGGATCCTGTCGCGCTCGCGGGCGGCATCCTCGAGGGCCGCGCGCGCCTTGTCCGCGTCCGCGAGGCCCTGCGCGATCTTCTCCCGCCGGGCCTTCATGCCCGCCATGAGGGGACGAAGGAGGAAACGGTTGATCACCCAGGCGATGATGAGGAAATTCACCACCTGCGCCGCGAAGTGCAAAGGATCGAGGCCGAACCTCCCGATGTCCATGGGGGAGCCTTCCGGTGTCTATCGGAGGAACGCGAAGATCAGGGAGTAGATCGCGATGGATTCCGCGAAGGCCATCGCGAGGACCATGATCGGGACGATGCGGCCGGAGGCCTCCGGGTTGCGGCCGAGCGCCTCCATGGCCTTCATGCCGATCAGTCCGATGGCCAGGCCGGGAAACGCCGCCCCGATCGCGACGATGAGGCCTCCGGAAACGCTCAAGGTGAAGTTCATCAGTGTTCTCCTTCCTTCTCGTGTGGTTCGGTCAATATAGTCATGAAGGCCATGGTGAGCAGAGCGAATATCATGCCCTGGATCACGGCCACCAGGATTTCCAGGGCGAGGAACGGAACGGGGACGACGAAGGCGACGAGCGACGACAGGGTGCCCAGGACCATCTCGCCCGCAGAGATATTGCCGAACAGCCGGAAGGAGAAGGTGATGAACTTTGTGGCCTCTTGCAGCAGCTCGAGCAGGCCGACGAAGAGGAGCAGCGGGTTCAGGGCGAAGAATCTCTTCAGGTACGTGCCCAGGCCCGTCATGCGTATTGCAAGTGCGTTCGTCGCGACAACGGAGACGACCGCCAGGGCCAGCGTGAGATTGAGGTCGGACGTGCTGACGCGCAGAAGCGGGACGAAACCCGTTCCCCGGAAAAATCCAATGGTGCTGAACCCGGGCAGCAGGCCGACGAGATTTGAAAATGCGATATAAAGGAAGAAAATCGCCACCCAGGGGAAGATCTTTCCCGCGCGGGAGCCGGCGACCTGTTCGGTGGTGGTCTGCAGATAATCGATCACGCCTTCCACGAGACCCTGGAGCCGGCCGGGCACGAGGGCCATGCGGCGCCGCACGCCGAACACGAGGAGCAGGATCACGGCATCGACGAGGAACGTTGCGAGGAACGTGCTGGTGACCCGAAATCCGGCAAGACTGATGATCGCGTCGGTTCCGGAGCTCGCCATGGCAGTGAAGAGTATACTCACGCCCCCGGCGCGGAGTCAACGAAACACTCGTGCGTCGAATCGCGGTACGACGAAGTTGATTCTGCTCGCTCGCGTTCGCGATTTGCTATATATTTTCCCCATACATCGATGAGCGTCGCTCGGAAAGGCGGTTGACATGGCCCAGGTGAGCATCATCGGCGGCGGCAACGTCGGGGCGAATGCCGCCTTTTTCATCGCGGAAAAGGGCGTCACCGACGTGTTGCTCGTGGACATCCAGCCGGGCCTTTCCCGCGGAAAGATGCTGGACATCATGGAGGCAGCCCCGATCCGGCGCTACCGCAATTTCCTTTCGGGGTCCGACTCGCTGCCGGACATCAAGGGTTCCGAGTTCGTGGTGGTGGCCGCGGGAGCAATCCGATCGCCCGGCATGCGCCGCGAAGATCTTTTCACGGTGAATGCGGGCCTTATCCGGACCCTGGCTCCCGAGGTTGCCCGGCTGGCCCCCGAGAGCATCGTCGTCGTGGCCACCGAACCGGTGGATGGGCTCACGGCGCTGTTCACCCGCGTGTCCGGCATGCCGCGCGCGCGCGTGCTGGGCCTGGGGGGCATCCTAGATTCCACGCGGTTGCGCGCGCTGATCTCCCGGGAGCTGGGCGTATCCATGGAAATCGTTTCCGCCATGGTCGTTGGACGGCACTCGGACGACATGCTCTGCCTGCCCCGGTACTGCAGCGTTGCCGGTGTGCCCCTCACGCATCTGCTGCCCGCGGACAGGATCGCGGCGCTCGTGGAGGAAACACGAACCGCCGGAGACCTCGTCGTGGAGCTGGCCAAGCGATCCAGTGCCTACTACGCGCCGTCAGCCGCGATCGCGGAGCTCGCGGACTCGGTGCACATGAACCTCAACCGCGTCTTCTCCGTGTCATTTCTCCTCGAGGGCGAATACGGCGTGACCGACGCGGCCCTCAGCCTGCCTGCGTTCGTCGGATCGCGGGGCGTGGCACGGGTGCTCACCCCGGAGCTCACCCCGGATGAAATCGCCGTGCTGCGCGAATCGGGGCGAAAGATCAAGGCGGCCCTCGACGGCGAGCAGGCGCTCGCCGCCGTGCGGAACGGCGGATCCCGCGGAGGCGTGAGATGAAGGTGTCCGTGATCGGTGCGGGCAACGTCGGGGCGAAGGCAGTGTACTACATCGCGGAGAAGAACATCGCCGACATCGTGATGGTGGACGTGGTCAACGGACTTGCCGGATCCAAGGCGCTGGATTTCCTCCACGCGGCGCCTCTTCGCGGCTACGAGGTGCGCATCCGCGGCACCACCGAGTTCGCGGAAATCGAGGGCAGCGACGTGGTGGTGATCACCGCGGGCATCGCCCGGAAGCCGGGAATGGACCGCATGGACCTCCTGAAGACGAACGTGGGGATCGCCGCCCAGGCCGCGCGCGAGATCGCCCTCCGCGCACCGAACGCGGTGGTGATCGTGGTGACCAATCCCCTGGACGTCATTTCCATGGTCGTGCTCCGTGAGACAGGTTTCGCTCTCCGAAAAGTCGTCGGCATGGCAGGAGTGCTTGATTCCACCCGGTTCCGCTGGTTCATCGCGGAGAAGCTCGGGGTCTGGCCCGGCGACGTGCAGGCAATGGTGCTCGGGGGGCACGGCGACGAGATGGTCCCCCTGACGCGCTACACCTCCGTCGGCGGCATCCCCCTGGACCAGCTCCTGGACGCCGCGGAGATCGAAGCGCTGGTGAAGCGCACGAGAACAGGGGGAGCGGAAATCGTCAGCCTGCTGAAGACGGGAAGCGCTTTCTATGCCCCCGGCGCCTCGGTGGCCAAGATGGTGGAAGCGGTCATCAAGGACGAGCGGCGCCTGTTTCCCGCCTCCGCGTACCTTCGCGGGGAATACGGCTTCCGGGACATCTACCTGGGCGTCCCCGTCGTGATGGGGAGAAACGGCGTGGAGCGGGTCGTCGAGCTGCCGCTCGCAGACAGTGAGAGGAAAGCGCTGGAAGCCTCCGCGGAAGCGGTTCGCAAGGGACTCGCGGAGCTGTCCGGCGTGGCGGGAGAAAAGGCATGAAGCTCCACGAATACCAGGCCAAGGGTCTTCTCAAGGACTACGGCGTGCCTGTGCCCGAAGGAAAAGTCGCGGACACGCCGGCCGGCGCGGAGACCGCCGCGCGCGAAGTCGGGTGTCCGGTGATGGTGAAGGCGCAGGTCCTTGTCGGCGGCCGCGGAAAAGCCGGCGGCGTGAAGATGGCGGCGGATCCGAAAGAAGCAGCCGCGCGCGCCCGTGACATCCTTGGCATGAAGATCAAGGGCATCGAGGTCTCGCGCGTGCTGGTGGCGAAGGCCGTCGATATCGCGGCGGAATACTACGTGAGCCTCACGGTGGACAGGGCCTCGAAGGCGGTGCAATGCATCGCCAGCGCCTCCGGCGGCATGGAGATCGAAGAGATCGCCGTCACGCAGCCCGGCAAGATCATCCGTTTCGCCCTGGATCCCGGACGGGGGCTTGTCCGGGACAGCCACTTCGATTCGCTTGCGCGCGCGTTCGCGCCGACGGCCGTCGCCGATCAGGCATGGCGCATCGCGGAAGGGATGTCCCGGCTGTTCGCGGAAAAGGACTGTTCCCTCGTGGAGATCAATCCCTGCGCCCTCACGAAGGGCGGAACCCTGGTGGCGGCCGACGCAAAAGTGATCTTCGACGACAACGCACTGTACAGGCATCCCGAGCTGGAGAGCCTCCGAAGCCTGGAAGAGTACGGCGAGGACGAGATGGACGCGAAGTCCCACGGACTGTCGTACGTCGGGCTGGAGGGAACGGTCGGATGCATCGTGAACGGGGCAGGGCTTTCGATGGCCACGATGGACCTGATCAAGTATTTCGGCGCCAGCCCCGCGAACTTCCTGGACGTTGGCGGCAGCTCGAACCCGGAGAAGGTCCTGAACGCCCTGCGGATCATCTCGAAGAATCCCCGGGTCACCGCCATCCTCATCAACATCTTCGGGGGCATCACGCGGTGCGACGACATCGCGCGCGGCATCCTCATGGCAAGGGAAAAGCTCTCCATCCCCGTCCCGCTCACCATTCGGCTGATCGGAACGAATGAAAAAGAAGGCCGGCAGCTCCTGGAAGCGGCGGGAATCGATGCCTACACGGACCTCACCGAGGCGGTGCAGGCCGTGGTCGGCAAGACGCCGCGCCGGGAAGGGGCGCACGCATGAGCATCCTCATCGGAAATGATACCCGTGTCATCGTCCAGGGGATCACCGGCAGGGACGGCTCCTTCCACGCAAAATCCATGCGGGAGTACGGCACCGCGGTCGTCGGCGGCGTCACCCCCGGCAAAGGCGGACAGGCGGTGGACGGAATCCCCGTCTTCGACACCGTCGAGGAGGCGGTCCGGAAGACGGGCGCGGACTGTACGGTGATCTTCGTGCCCGCACGGTTTGCCGCATCGGCCCTCCAGGAAGCGTCGGACGCACGCGTTCCGCTCATCGTGTGCATCACGGAAGGGGTCCCCGTCCTCGACGTGATCGCCCAGTCCCGGCGGATCGCCGACAAGGGCGTTCGCCTCATCGGCCCCAACTGTCCCGGCCTCATCACGCCGGGGGCCGCGAAGGCGGGAATCATGCCGGGCCGCATCCACCTGCCCGGCAGCGTCGGCGTCCTCTCGCGCAGCGGCACCCTCACCTACGAGGTCGTGTGGGCTCTCACCAGGGCGGGAATGGGCCAGTCCACCTGCGTGGGCGTGGGCGGAGACCCGGTCATCGGCACCACGTTCGTCGAGCTGCTGCAGCTCCTCGAGGCGGATCCCGGCACCGCGGGAGTCGTCCTGATCGGGGAGATCGGCGGGGACGACGAGGAAAAGGCGGCGGAGTTCATCCGCTCGTCGATGAAGAAGCCGGTCGCCGCATTCATCTCGGGACGGACGGCGCCGCCCGAAAAGAGGATGGGGCATGCGGGGGCCATCGTGTCGGGCGGGCGGGGCACGGCGGCGGCAAAGGTCGAGGCGCTGCAGAGCGCCGGCGTGCCGGTGGCAGACCGTCCCGACCAGATCCCGGGACTCCTTGCCGAAAGGTTGTCCCGCGTCCGTGGAGGTTCCATTCGATGACGCGAAACGGTTCACCCCTGACAGTCGCAAACCTGCCCTGGCTGGAAGACCTGCACGAACACTGGAAGAAAGATCCGGGATCGGTCGACGGCCCGTGGGACGAGATATTCCGCCGGGAGGAGAGCATCCCCACGGTGGAGCGCAGGTCCGCGGCGCGGACGGCAGTCCCCGCGACGGCGGAGCTGGCATACAAGCAGAGCCGGGTAGCCAGCCTGATCAACGGCTACCGCGAGGTGGGCTACATCTACGCGCACCTGAATCCGCTTGCCCCGGAAGAGGGCGAGGAGTCGAACTTCTACACCGAGCCGACCCACACCTACGCCCAGCTCACTCTTGCCGAGTTCGGGCTGGGGAAAGAAGACCTCGCCTCCGAGTTTTCCAGCGGCGGCGCGCTCTCCCCGGGGCGCATGACGCTCTCCGAGATCATCCGCGCGCTCAAGCAGACGTACTGCTCGTCGATCGCGGTGGAGTTTCTCCATATCCAGAACAAGCCCATGCGGCGGTGGCTGATCAACGAGATGGAAAGCACGCGCAACCGTCCCATCCTGCACCTGGAGAAGAAGCGGCTGATCCTGGAG
Source organism: Spirochaetia bacterium (assembly GCA_052144915.1). Lineage (GTDB taxonomy): Bacteria > Spirochaetota > Spirochaetia > SZUA-6 > Fen-1364 > Fen-1364. Next base: position 17,252 of record JBKQPS010000351.1, read on the forward strand.
GACCTGTTCCGCGCGGAAGAGTTCGAGCATTTCATGCACACCGCCTTCATCGGGCAGAAGCGCTTTTCACTGGAGGGCGGAGAGTCGGTCATCCCGGCCCTGCACCACGTGGCGGACACGGCCCCGGACCTGGGCATCACGGATATCATCCTCGGAATGACGCACCGCGGACGGCTCACGGTCCTTAACCGGATCATGGAAAAGCCCCTGGAAGAGGTATTCTCCGAGTTCGAAGGGCACGAGGACCCCGATGACTACGGCGGCAGCGGGGACGTGCGGTACCACCTCGGCTACGAGAAGGAGCACGTGGGCCCCACCGGCGCCCGGGTGCGGGTGAACCTCGTGGCAAACCCCAGCCACCTGGAATCCGTCGGGCCCGTGGTGGAGGGCATGGCGCGGGCGGTCCAGCGCGAGCGGGAGGACACCGAACGGAAGAAGGTCGTACCGGTCATCCTTCACGGTGACGCCGCCTTCTCGGGCCAGGGAGTGGTCGCGGAGACCTTCAACCTCGCCAACCTGAAGGGATACAAGACCGGCGGCACTCTGCACATCATCATCAACAACCAGATCGGGTTCACGACCTCTTCGCGTGATGCCCGCTCCACCTTCTTTTCCACCGACGTGGCGAAGATGCTTCCCGTTCCCGTGTTCCACGTCAACGGCGACGACCCCGAAGCAGTCGTGTACTGCGTCGACCTCGCGCTTCGGTTCCGCCACACATTCGGGCGTGACGCGGTGGTCGACATCATGTGCTACCGGAAGTACGGCCACAACGAGGGAGACGACCCTTCCTTCACCCATCCCCTGATGTACCGGATCATAGAAAAGAAGAAAGACCCGCCCACGATCTACGCCGAAAGGTGCCACGAGGAAGGGGTGACCACCGCCGACCAGGACGAGCAGATCAGGAAGGATTTCCGCGGCGAGCTGAAGAAGGCGCTGGAGACGGCGCGCGCGGCGCAGGAGAAAGAGCCTCCCCGGCAGCACGCGGCGCCGGCGTCCGCGGAAGAGACGATCCCCGCGGCCACCGAGAAGGCGCTGCGGGAGATCGCCCTCAGGATCACGTTTCAACCGCCGGATTTCCACAT
>JBKQPS010000352.1:0-11252 GCA_052144915.1 Spirochaetia bacterium
ATGGTGGGCCAGCGCTTCGTGTCACTACTCTGGGACCACCCGTGGTTCACCGTGGGGACCCTGGCGGCAAGCGAGCGATCGGCGGGCAGGCCCTACGCCGAGGCGGTCGGGAACCGCTGGGCCATGACGACCCCGATCCCGCCGAGCATCGGTGCGCTGGTCGTGCAGGACGCCTCGAAGGTCGAGGAGGTTGCCGGAAGCGTCGACCTCATTTTCTGCGCCGTCGACATGCCGAAGGACCAGGCCCGTGCCCTGGAAGAGGCCTTCGCGCGGACAGAGACCCCGGTGGTGTCCGTTACCTCGGCAAACCGCATGACGCCCGATGTTCCCATGCTCCTTCCCGAGGTCAATCCTCATCACCTGGGAATCATCGAGGCCCAGCGCCGGCGCCTGGGAGTGAAGCGCGGGTTCATCACCGTCAAGCCCAACTGCTCGATCCAGAGCTACGTCCCCGCCCTCCATCCCCTGCGGGAGTTCGGCGTCGAGAAGGTGTTCGTCTGCACCTACCAGGCGATCTCGGGCGCGGGCAAGACTTTCAAGGAATGGCCCGAAATGGTGGACAACGTGATGCCTTTCATCAGCGGAGAGGAAGAGAAGAGCGAGATTGAGCCGATGAAGGTCTGGGGGTCCGTCGAGAATGACGGCATCATGAACGCCAGCTCACCGTCGATCACCAGCCAGTGCATCCGCGTGCCCGTCACCGACGGCCACCTCGCGGCGGTGTTCGTCTCCTTCGCGCGGAAGCCCGCCCGGGAGAAGGTCCTCGAGCTGTGGAAGAGCTTTGAAGGAAAACCGCAGAAGCTGGGCCTGCCCAGCGCGCCCCGGCCGTTCCTGCAGTACTTCGCCGAGGAGAATCGACCCCAGGTGAAGCTGGACCGGAATGCCGGCGGCTGCAAGGACAACGGCCGCGCCGCGGGCATGGGAATCTCGATCGGTCGTCTTCGCGACGACAAGCTGCTGGACTATCGATTCGTCTGTCTCTCCCACAACACGCTTCGGGGAGCCGCCGGCGGCGGAGTCCTGACAGCGGAGCTTCTCAAGGCGGAAGGTTACCTGGCCGCGAAATAACCTTCGGGTGCTCCACCGGGAGTTCTATCCGAAGACACGCACCCTTCCCCGGCTCGCTCTGCACCGTCAACGAGCCCTGGTGCTTGTGTACGACGATCTCATAGGAGATGCTGAGACCCAGGCCCGTCCCCTGTCCGACGGGCTTGGTCGTGAAGAAAGGGTCGAAGATCTTCAGCTGATTCTCGGGCGGGATTCCGGGGCCGTCGTCCTCCACTTCGATCCAGACCCGATCGCCGGCTTTGCCCGTCCTGATCTGGATACTTCCTTTTTCCGCGCGACCCTGCGCCCTGATTGCCTGCGCCGCGTTCACGACGACGTTGAGGAAAACCTGGAGCAGCTCCCCCTCGATGCATTCCACCGGGGGCAGCGGCGCGAGCTCGAAAGAGACTTCCGCGGCGTACTTCAGCTCGTTCTGCGCCACGATCACGGTCTTCTGGAGACCCGCATTGACGTCGAACGGCGCGTAGGAATCGGCCGGATCGATGCGGGAGAACGGCCGCAGGTTCTGGACTATTTCCGTGATTCGCCGAAACCCCTCGTCGAGGTCCGCCAGGATCTTGCCGAGACCTTCCAGGATGTAGTCGATATCGCAGGCCGCCCGGGCTTCCGCCAGTGACGGGCTGTCGTCCTTTTCCACGCTGCGGAGAAAGGCCTCGATCTTTCGGACGAAATGGGCGAGTGCGGAATTGTTGCTCTTCATGAATCCGAGCGGATTGTTGATTTCATGCGCGATGCCGGCGGCAAGCTGTCCAATCGAGGCCAGCTTCTCCCGCTGCACGATCAGGGCCTGCGATTCCCTGAGCTTCTGGTTTGCTTCCGCGAGCTGGATGGTCATCTGCCACCGGAGCTGCTCGTCGTGGATGCGCGCCGTGATGTCTTTCACAATGGCGTGGACCTGGAAAACCCCGCCGCCGGGGTCCCGGATCAGGGTGGCGCTCTCCAACCCGAAGATCGTGCCGCCGTCCGCGCGCGTGAGGATGACCTCGAAGTTCTTGACGGAGCCGTTCTCCTGGATGAGGTGCATGAGGACATTCCGGTCCTGCGTATTCGACCAGAAATCCGCTTCTGCGCGGCCGATCACCTGGTCTTCCCGGTCGTAGCCAAGCAGCAGCGCGCCGGCCTTATTGACGTTGGCGATCCTGCCCGTGCTGTCGATCGTCATGATCATGTCCTGGGATTCGTTGACCAGCGCATGAAGTCGTGCCTCGCTTCGCCGCAGGGCCTCCTCGAGGAGCTTCGATGTGCGTTGATCCTGCCGCCGCCTCATCACGGTCCCCGCGACTCAATCCGTGGAAGGGCGATCCTGAACGGACAGGTAGGCGAACATTCCCAGCACCTCCAGGACGTTGCGGACAGCGGGTTGAGGGTTTTCCAGGAGGTGCGCGAATCCGCGCTGGCGGGCGACTGCCTTCGCCGAGGTGAGCAGGCCCACGCCCAGGGAGGAAATGTATTCGAGCTTGTCCAGGACGAACACGACCATTGGCCGCCCTTCCCACTTTTCTATCAGCTCGAGCACCACGGGCATCGACGCGCGGGCTGCATGTTCGTCGAGGTACCCCTCGAGGTGGATCACGAGCCCTTCGTCGCGCACGCTTGCCCGCGCAAGGAAATGCTTCATGCCCCTCGTTGCGCGTGCGAGCGCTTCCAGGTCAGCCGTGCCCATGGCATCCTTTCCCGGTCAGCGTACGCCGATTTTCGAACGATCTCAAGGCGCGGATCGCGGCGCGCCCCGGGGGCGCTGGAAATTCCGTCCTCCGGAGGCTAAATTTCAGGGTAGAGGGCGTGTCTCCGCGACCAGGGGAGGACAGAACGTGGGTGAACAATCAGTGCTGATTGTCGATGACGAGCCCAAGATCCTCGAGGCAATCGACCGCGAGCTGTACTTCTGGAAGACGCAGAAGAGCGTCACGCTCTACACCGCCCTTTCCGCTCAAAGCGCACTGGACATCCTCAAGGAGAACCACGAGTCAATCCAGGTGGTCGTGAGCGATCTGAAAATGAGCGCCATGGGCGGAGACGAGCTGATCTGCGAGACGAAGAGGCTCTACCCGGACATCCGCTCCATCCTCATCACCGGCTACTCGGAGGTCGGGGGGATCGCGCGTGCCGTCTCCGCGGGGATCACTGCCTTCATCCAGAAACCGTGGGAGACGGATGCCTTCATCAAGGAGATCGAGAAGGCGATGTCGCAGCACGAATCCGAGATCGCCAACAGGGAATACCTTCAGCGGCTCATCTCCCAGCTGGAGCGCACAGGGCAGGTGCAGAAACGCCTTTTCCATCACGAAACCTTTCCCTCGTCCCGCTTCAACGTGCAGGTCACGTACCAGCCTCTCAGCGAGTTCTACTGCGGTGGTGATTTCTATCACGTCATCCAGCTCTCGGAGGACAAGTGCATCATGATCCTCGGCGACGTCTCCGGGCACGGATTGGAGGCGGCGTTCGTGACGGGCATCATCCGAACGCTCATCTCGCGCGAAGAGCTCGGAGGCATCGGGAAAGCGGCATTTTCCCCGGGGGCTTTCCTGGCGAAGCTCAACCACCTCATCCTCCGGGAGCTCGCCCAGGCGCCCGAGTTCATCATCACCCTCACGGCCGCATACCTGGACTGCGCGGCGGGGCAGCTGGTCTTCAGCAACGCCGGCAACCTGCCGGTCTACCTGGTCCGGCCCGACGAGTGCACCACCTACGGCCTCCCCGGCTATCCCTGCGGGTTTTCGCCGGACGCCCAGTTCATCGAGCGTGCCATTCCCCTGCGCCCGGGCGACAAGGTGGTGTTCATGACCGACGGCCTGGTGGAGAGGGGGAGGATCGCCGGCTATGTCAATCTCGAGGCAGTCCGATCCCTCCTCATGCATTTCTGCGGCGACCCGGAGTTCAACAGGAAGATCATCGGCTTGATCCTCGAGATGTTTCCTGACAGGAAATTCTACGACGACACGACTGTCGTGGCCGTGGACATCCTCTAGGAAGTCAGAAGGCTACTTTCCCCAGCTGCTGCTGCGGCGGCGGCCCGGTCCGGCAGAGCTTCGCGAGACGCGGGAGTTCTCCCTGCGCTGCGGCGAGCGGTCCATGGAGGCCGGTCGCCTGTTTCCGCGGTCCTGCTGCCTGTCGGGGCGCCCCGCTGAGGCCGGCTTCGAGGTGTAGTCGAAGCCGTCCGCGCGATGACGGGGAAGCCGCTTGCCCAGCGCGCGCTCGATCGCCCCGAAGTCGCGTTCCTCTTCCGGCGCGAGCAGCGTGTAGGCGTCCCCGGTGAGCTGCGCCCGCGCGGTGCGCCCCACACGGTGGATGTAGTCCTCGGGCTGGTGAGGGACGTCGAAGTTCACCACGGAGCCGAGCGCCTCCACGTCGATCCCGCGCGCGGCGATGTCCGTGGCGACGAGCACCTTGCAGCTGCCGCTCTTGAAACCGGCCAGCGCCGCGGTCCTCTGTGACTGGCTGCGATTGCCGTGAATGCGTTCGCAGCGCACGCCGTTCTTGTCCAGGAAATCCGCCAGCCTGTTCGCGCGGTGCTTTGTCCGCGTGAAGACCAGGACGCTGCCGGAGATCCTTCCGCCGAGGAGCTCCAGGAGGAGGCCCGGCTTCCGATCCGACGGCACCGGGTACACGGCGTGGGAGAGGCCGGCGACCGGGGACGGCTTTCGGTCGATGTCGATCTTCACGGGGTTGCGGAGCAGCTGACCGGCAAGGTCGACGATCGTCGAGGGCAGTGTCGCCGAGAAGAAGAGCGTCTGACGGTTCTTCGGTATCGCCGCGAGAACCTTCTTGATGTCGGGAAGGAAGCCCATGTCGAGCATCCTGTCCGCCTCGTCCAGCACCAGGTGCTGGAGGGACGCGAGGTCCGCAAACGGTCCCCGCATGTGGTCCAGGAGCCGGCCGGGGCAGGCAACGATCATGTCCACGCCCTTCCGGAAGGCGCGCTCCTGGCTGCCCATGCCCACGCCGCCATAGACGGCCGCGCAGGTGAGGGCGGTGCCGGCGGCGAGCTCCTTGAAATGTTCGGCGATCTGCGCCGCGAGCTCCCGGGTCGGGGCAAGCACGAGGGCGCGCGTGGCGCCCCGCTGCATCGGAAGCAGCTTGTTCATGATGGGGAGGAGGAACGCGGCAGTCTTGCCGCTTCCGGTTTCCGCGCTTGCCAGCACGTCGCGCCCCTGGAGGGCCGCGGGAATCGCCGCCTGCTGAATGGGCGTGGGCTGTTCGAAGCCCATGCGCCGCACCGAGGCGTGCAGCTCACGGGAAAGTGAAAAATCTGAGAAAGTCATTCTGATCCTTTGATCTCTGTAGTCCGGCAGGTGGGAGTGGATATTCGGTGGGTTCGCCGGTGGCCCTTTACACTCTGTTCGCTGGTCAGGCGCCGCAACGCGGCACACTGATGCTGTCACTAAGATACATAGCGTGGACGGGTGTGTCAAGCGCCCCGGATGAGGCCCATGCCCCTGGCGAGTATGCGGTCAAACATCCGGGTGCCCAGGAGGTGAGTCACCGTCCAGATCCGCGCGCTTCCTTTGCCCACCATGTATCGTGCGCGCGGCCTTCGCGCGCCGAGCACCCTGGCCACGAGCCGGCCGATTGTTTCCGGCGACGACCCGCTGCGGCCGGCGGCAACCATCGCGCTTTTCATCCGCTGCATGGGCTCGAGGTACGGCGATTTCGAATACGAGGAAAGATCCATCCCGTCTGCCTTGCTCCAGATCGGCGTGGCCACGGTGGCGGGATCGATGACAACAACGTCGATTCCGTACAGCATGCACTCGCGCCGCAGGCTGTCCGAGAGTCCCTCGACCCCGTGTTTTGAGGCTGCATACGGCCCCAGAAACGGGAGGGCGACCTGCCCGGCCACCGAGCTGATATTGACGATGCGGCCGGGTCTCCCCCCGGCCTCGGTCGCTTTTCGCAGCAGCGGAAAGAAGGCCTGGGTCACGGTCAGCACGCTCACGAGGTTCACTTCGATCTGCCTTCTGAACTCCTCGATGGGGATCTCCAGCAGCGGCCCGGGAACAGCGACCCCCGCGTTGTTCACCAGGCCGACGAGCTTGTCGCCGCTCAGGACTTCCCGCGCCGTTTCGGCCGCCTTGGCCACGGCCTGGCCGTCCGTCACGTCGAAGAGGAGCGGCGTGTACGCGGGGCCGAGCTCTTTGGAGAGACGGTCAGCGTCCCCGCGTTTTCGCACGCTGCCGAACACGCGATAGCCGGCACCGACCAGCTTGTGCAGGATGCCGTTTCCGATGCCGGTCGAAACTCCCGTGACGACTACTGCCGGGCTGTCCCCGGCGGAACCTTTCTCATGGGTGACCATTGAACGGAAGATAGACAGCCCGGAACGCGGCGGCAAGCCGGGACCTTGCGCGCCCGCGGAATTGATGTTATCATGATAAAGGACATGTAATCATGGTGCGGACTCAAATTCAACTGACAGAGGAACAGGCGCGTCGTCTGAAGTCACTCGCGTCGAGCCGCGGCGTTTCCATGGCAGAGCTCATCCGGCAGGGTCTCGACGCCCTGCTCGCTTCCCGCATGGAGAAGTCTCCGGAGGAATCGTACCAGAAGGCGCGGGAGGCGGCGGGGAAGCATCATTCGGGACTGCATGACGTCTCGCGGCGCCACGACGAGTACCTCGGAGAGGACTCCACGCGGTGACTGCTTTCATCGACACTTCGGCGTTCTACGCGGTCATCGACGCCGATGACGAAAGGCACCGCGCGGCCAGAGGTGCATGGGAACGCCTCCTGGACGGCCGTGAAAGCCTGCAGACGACGAACTACGTGCTGGTTGAAACGCTCGCCCTCCTGCAGAGCCGAATCGGCATGGAGGGTGTGCGCACGTTCACCGCGAGTGTGATGCCCATCCTCACGATCACGTGGGTGGACGAGGGCACGCACCGCGCGGCTCACCACGCGCTTCTCGTCTCTTCGCGCCGCACGCTCAGTCTCGTCGACTGCGTGAGCTTCGAGGTGATGCGCCGCCGGGGCATCGACCGTGCTTTCTGTTTCGACGATGCCTTTGCGGAACAGGGTTTCCAGGTCATCGATTGAAGAGCACGAAGAATCCCTTTGCGATGCTCCGGGCGGGGATTATTATTCAAGGCAGGGAGGACGAGCATGAGCGAGCCCGGTCTGCCTCTTCCGAGAAACCTCGAGCTCTTCCCTGACCTCCATCCCTCGATGGACGCGCGTTCGGAGGTGACGGAGGCCAACCGGTGCCTCAACTGCTTCGACGCGCCCTGCATGTCCTCCTGCCCCACGCACATCGACGTTCCCGGGTTCATCAAGCGCATCGGCACCGGCAACGTGAAAGGCGCGGCCCGGGTCATCCTGGAAGCGAACGTCCTGGGAATGAGCTGCTCGCGCGCGTGCCCGGTGGACGTGCTGTGTGAAGGCGCGTGCGTCATGCACACCTACAACAAGAAACCGATCGAGATCGGCCGCCTGCAGCGGTACGCGATGGAAGACTTCTACGTCCGCGCCGAGGCCGGCCGGGGCGCCGGCGCGCGTTCCGGCGGCGGGGTCCCCATTGCTCCGGTCACGCACCCGGAGAAGGTCGCCTGCGTCGGCGGCGGGCCGGCGTCGCTGGCCTGCGCTGCCGAGCTGCGCCGCCGCGGCTTCGCGGTGACGGTCTTCGACAACCGTCCCCTGCCCGGCGGTCTTTCCACCTATGGGATTGCAGAATACAAGCTCCGGCCGTCCGACAGCCTGCGCGAAGTCGAGATGATACGGGCCATGGGCGTGGAGTTCCGCTGCGCCGACGTCGGCTCGGACGTCTCCCTGGAGGAGCTCGAACGCACGTACTCGGTGATCTTTTTGGGGACGGGTCTCGGGGCGATGCAGCGCATGGGAATCCCGGGGGAAGACCTGCCCGGCGTGATCGATGCGCTGCATTTCATCGAGCGCTACAAGACGGAAAAGGATTTTCCCGTCGGCGCCTGCGTCGCGGTGATCGGGGGAGGGAACACGGCCATCGACGCGGCAAATGCCGCGCGCAGGCTCGGCGCCCAGGAAGTGCACATGTTCTATCGCCGCACGGAAGAACAGATGCCTGCCTTCGCCCACGAGTACGAGCATTCCAAGACGGAAGGGGTGATCTTCCATTGGCTCACGCAGCCGGTCGGGATCATCGAGGGCAAGGGCCGTCTCTCGGGGGTGAAGTTCGTCAGAACGAGGCTGGGCCCGCCGGATGAGAGCGGCAGGCGCAACGCCGAGCCGTTGCACGGTTCTGATTTCAACTTTATGTGCGACATGGCAATCCCCGCCCTGGGCCAGACCAGGTTCGTCGACCTGTTGAAGAGCAGCCGCGGCATCGAGCTCGGCAGCGGCTCCATCAAGGTGGACCGGTCCACCGGCCGCACGTCCAACCCCCGGTACTTCGCGGGCGGGGACTGCGTGAACGGGGGCCGGGAAATCGTCGACGCGGTGGCGGACGGGAAGAGAGCTGCGCTGGCCATCGCGGAGCAATTCGCGGGGCCGGGCAAGGGGGCATCCAGTGGCTGACCTTTCCACGCGGTTCATGGGCATTCGCACTCCCAATCCGTTCTGGCTCGCCTCCGCGCCCCCGACGAACTCCGGTGAGCAGATCATGCGCGCTTTCGACGCCGGGTGGGGCGGGGCGGTCTGGAAGACGATCGGGGAGCCGGTGGTGAACACGGCGTCCCGTTATTCCTCGGTGGACTGGAATGGCCAGCGCATGATGGGTTTCAACAACATCGAGCTGATCTCCGACCGGACCGTGGAGGACAACGTGCGGGAGATCGCCGAGGTAAAGAAGCGCTACCCGAAGAACACCATCATCGCTTCCCTGATGGTGGAGTCCACGAAGAAAGCCTGGCACGACATCGTCAGGCGCGCCGAGGACGCGGGGGCGGACGGCCTGGAGCTGAACTTCGGCTGCCCCCACGGCATGAGCGAGAGGGGAATGGGCTCCGCGGTCGGCCAGGATCCGGTGTATTCCCGCATGATCACCGAGTGGGCGAAGGAGGCCGCGAGGACTCCGGTGATGGTGAAGCTCACGCCGAACGTGACCGACATCACGGTCATCGCGCGCGCCGCGCGCAAGGGAGGGGCCGACTCCCTGTCGGCGATCAACACCATCAACTCCATCACCGGCATCGACCTGGACACGCTGACCCCCCGGCCGAACGTGGGCGGCATGTCCGCGCATGGCGGCTACTGCGGCCCCGCGGTGAAGCCCATCGCGCTGCACCTCGTCCAGCAGATCGCGGCGGACCGCGAGACGGGGCTGCCCGTGTCCGGCATCGGAGGGATCCAGAACTGGCGCGATGCGGCGGAGTTCCTCCTGATGGGCTGCGGGACGGTCCAGGTCTGCACCGCGGTCATGCACCACGGGTACCGGATCGTGGAGGACATGATCGACGGTCTCTCCAACTGGATGGACGAGAAGGGCTATGCCACGCTGGAGGATTTTCGCGGCCTCACGCTGTCACGGATGACGGAGTGGAAACACCTCGACCTGAACTACAGGATCGTCGCGCGCATCGACCCCTCGAAGTGCATCGGCTGCGACCTCTGCTACGTCGCCTGCTGGGACGGCGCCCACCAGTGCATCCACCACGACGGCTCGCGGGAGCCTCCGGCGGCCCGCCAGGCGCGAAGCAGGGCGAGCATCAGCGTGACGCCGATCGCGAAGCTCGATTTCGCACGCGCGACCAACGGGCACGAGGCGCGGGTCCCGAAGGTGGACGAGGAGGAATGCGTCGGGTGCAACCTCTGCTCGCTGGTCTGCCCCGTGGAGAGCTGCATCACGATGGTCGAGGTCGAAACGGGAAAGCCGAAGGAAAGCTGGGAGCAGAGATCATCCGGGCGCGTCTACGCGAAGCCGGGACAGGAGTAGAAGCCGCATGGCACGCACGTTGATTCGAAATGGCAAGGTGGTCACGTCGAAAGAGACGAAGAGCGCGGACGTCCTGGTCGACGGGGAGAGGATCTCGGAGGTCCGGCGGGGCATCGACGCGAAGGCCGCCGACCGGGTGATCGACGCGAAGGGACTGTACGTGATTCCCGGCGGAATCGATGCGCACACGCACCTGGACATGCCCTTCGGGGGAACGACCTCGGCGGACGACTTCGAGAGCGGCACCCGGGCAGCGGCCTTCGGGGGCACCACGACCATCGTGGATTTCGCCATCCAGGCCCGCGGCACGCGGATGCGCCAGGCGCTGGACACGTGGTGGAAGAAAGCGGAGGGCAGGGCGAACATCGACTACGGGCTGCACATGATCATCACGGACCTCGGCAGCAGCGGCCTGGAGGACATGGACGACATGGTCCGGGAGGGCGTGGCGAGCTTCAAGCTGTTCATGGCCTACCCGAACGTGCTGATGGTGGACGACGCGACGATCTTCAAGGCGCTTTCCCAGACTTCGAAGAACGGGGCCCTGGTCTGCATGCACGCGGAGAACGGCAGCGTGATCGACGTGATCGTGGCGCGCGCGCTCGCGGAGGGAAAAACCGCGCCGATCTACCACGCGCTCACTCGTCCGCCGCGCGCGGAAGCCGAGGCGGTGCACCGCGCCATCGCAATGGCCGAGATCGCGCAGGTTCCGGTGTACATCGTGCACCTCTCCTCGGAAGACGCATTGAACGAGGTAAGAGAGGCGCGGGACCGGGGCGTGCCGGCCTTCGCGGAGACCTGCCCCCAGTACCTGCTGCTGTCGGAGGATGACCTCGCCCGGCCGAACTTCGAGGGAGCAAAGTATGTCTTCACCCCGCCGCTGCGGCCGAAGGAGCACCAGTCGAAGCTCTGGGACGGGCTGAAGAACGATCACCTCCAGGTGGTTTCCACGGACCACTGCCCGTTCTGCTTCAAGGACCAGAAGATCCTCGGCAAGGACGATTTCACCAAGATCCCCAACGGCGGTCCGGGAATAGAGAACAGGCTCCAGCTTATCCACCATCACGGGGTGAACCTGGGGAAACTCTCCCTGAATCGCTTCGTCGAGCTGACCTCCACCACCCCCGCCCGCATCTTCGGGATGTACCCCCGGAAGGGGGAGATCGCGGCAGGCAGTGACGCGGACATCGTGCTCTGGGACCCGCAGGCCTCGCACACGATCAGCGCAAACACGCACCATATGAAAGTGGACTATTCGATGTTCGAGGGATTCACCGTGAAAGGAAACGCCCGCATGGTCCTCTCCCGTGGTGAGGTGATCGTGGAAGGGGACAAGTTCCTCG
>JBKQPS010000353.1:0-3471 GCA_052144915.1 Spirochaetia bacterium
TAGCCCAGGTTCATAAGGAGGATGCGGAACATGTTGTCCCACATGTCGAAAAATGCCTTCTTCACGAGAAAACCGAACATTCTTCGACTCTATCACCTTCCCCCGGCAGGGTCAAACAGGAGCAGGCCCGCGGGGCGCCGCCGTTGTCCGGAATGGCTCTCGTCTTGACAGCCGCGCCGTTCGGTCACTATCATTCAGCCAGCACCGGCCCATGATCAATTATTACGAGATACTCGGCATTGCGCAGGATTCCACGGCCCAGGAGATCAAGAAGTCCTTCCGCAAGCGGGCCAAGGAGATTCATCCCGATGTCCGCCCCGACAACGACAGTCGGTCGGAAGAGGAGATGCGTCTCCTCCTGGCCGCCTACGAGGTATTGAGCGACATCGAGAAAAGGGACGAGTACGATCGGGCGCTGCATTCCTTCATCCGGGTGCGGGGGTTCGACTACCGCGAGTTCCTCCGGCGCCGCACCGACGACCCCCTGAGCCAGTCCAAGCTGATCTTCCACGACCTGCTCGCGAATCACCAGGAGGAAGCGGTCGCCCTGTACGAGCGTCTCACCGGCGGCAGGGGGTTCGAGCTGGAACGCTACCTGTCGCGCGAAGACTACATGGACTGCGCATTCCTCCTGGCCGAGGTCTTCGAGGCGCGCCAGCGCTACAACGAGGCATACGAGCTGTACCTGAAGCTCTACTACTACGAGTGCGACAAGCCCTACTTCCACCACTTCATCAACGAGGTCGTCGATCGGCTGCGCACCCTGCTCTGCTTCAAGATGCTGCCCACCCTCGTGCCCGCGGACGCCATCAGCCGGCTGAAGGAAATGATGCGGCTTGATTTTTCCCGGAAGGACAACGCCTTCTTCTGCAAGAAGCTCGCCGAGGTGTACGCCGCCCTGGGACAGCACGAGGCGGCTTTGCAGTACCTGCAGAAGGGGCTACAATTGGATCGGAAGCTCTCTGGCGTGAAAAAGCTCATGGAGAGGATCGGGTGCCCCGTGTGCCTTGACAATCCGTGACACCTCCTGTTAACTGGGCGTCACTTCCGGCTTCCCGAAGGCACGTGCAGAGGAGCAGTATTTCACCATGAAGAGAATCACTCTTTGCGCCGCCATGGCGTGCGCTATCGTTCCTGTTCTTTCTGCCCAGGTGCTGGACAAGCCGGCGGCGACAGTGCGGCTCACGAAGACCGAATCGATCACCGTCAGCGCGTTTCAGAAGACAGCCGCCGCCATGGAGGCCCAGGCGAAGCGCCCCCTGACCGCGGACGAAAAGAGGCAGCTGCTGGATGCGCTGATCGGCAACATCCTCATCCTGCAGGCGGCGGCGCGGGACAACGTCATCGTCTCGGAAGCCGAGATGAAGACCTCCATCGCCGAGTACCAGCGGCAGATGGGACAGATGGCCAATCTCGGGCGGAGCATGAGCGACGCGGAGCTGCAGCAGTACGTGAAGAGCAACGGGATCACCTATGACGCGTTCACGAAGCAGCTGCGCGACCAGCAGACCGTGATCGACTACATCCGCAAGAAGAAGCCCACGTTGTTCGACATCGCCCACACCGCCTCCGAGCAGGACATCCAGGACTACTACGACGCGAACAAGTCCAACTTCTTCATGAACGACATGGTCACCGTCAAGCACATCTTCGTCGACACTCGGCAGCTCACGACAAAGGAGGACCGAGACAAGGCGGCGAAGCACGCGGATGACATCCTCCAGGAGCTGAAGGGGGGAGCCTCTTTCTCGGACCTCGTCATGAAGTTCTCGGAGGACAACAAGTCGAAGTATACAGGGGGGCTGTTCAACACCTTCTTTCGCAATGACGCCCAGAACAAGCAGTTCCTCGGTGCCGCCTTTTTCGAATCGCTGTTCAAGCTGAAGAAGGGAGAAACAAGCGGCGTCCTGCAGTCCAACCTCGGTTTTCATATCGTGCAGATCACCGAGAAGCTGGATGCGCGGCTTCTCGGCCTGACAGACAAGATCCCTCCCCAGAACCAGATCACCGTCCACGACGCCATCAACAACACCCTCATCACCCAGCGGCAGGCGGACGCCTACAAGGCCGCCCTCGCGGACATCATCGCCGATTTGAAGAAGCAGGCGGAAATAAAGATCTTCGACGACAATCTCAGCCTGTAGGCCCGGACGGGTCGGGGCGCGGCAGGGTGGTGAGGACATGGGCGCTCGCAGAAAGGCCAGGATCATCGCGTTCCAGTCTCTCTACCGCTACGATCTTTCCGGCGCCTGCCTGGAGGACCTGCTTGATTTCTCGTGGATGGACCCCGGGAAGCCAGGGTCGGCCTCCGTGGATACGCTGGCGTTCGCCCGTCTGCTCATCACAGGAGCGCTGGAGAATCTTTCCCGGGTGGACGAGACGATCCGGGGCCAGCTGGAAAACTGGGATTTTACCCGCGTGAACAAGGTGGACCTGGCCCTCCTGCGCATGAGCGTGTATTGCCTCCTGTACCAGCAGGACATTCCGCCGACGGTGACCATCGACGAGGCAGTCGATATCTCCAAGACCTACGGCACGACAGACTCGTACAGGTTCGTGAACGGTGTGCTCGACGGTGTGCGGAAGAAGCTCCTCCTGCCGGGGAGCTGACGCCCCATGCGCACGAAGGTCCTCTTCGGCGCCCTGGCAGCGCTGATCGTCGCCGCGGCGGCCGCCGTGTACCTCACCCTCCCGCGCCGGCAGGCCGCGGATGCGGACATGCGGAGCACGCTGTCCGGGCTGGATGCGGCAATCGCAGGCGGCTCCCTCTCCACCGCGCATGATACGCTGGCGTCCATTCCCTCGCTGCCGTCCTCGGAGGAAGGCCAGCTCCGCCTCCTCAAGCGCGCCTGGCAGGTGGGAAGCGGCACGGGTGATTTCACCCTGCTGGCGGAAATGGCTGACAGGGCGCTCGCGGCCAACGGGCGCAGCGCGCGGATCAGGGCCATCGCGGCATATGGGAACCTCCGGTCGGGCAGGCTTTCCAGCGCCGAGAAGATTCTCGCCCGGAAGGCGGACGCCGGGTCGGGCGGGGATTCCCTGCGCGGCGAGGCGCAGCTCCGGCGGGGCGGCCGATGGTCCGGGTCGGACGACCTGGTCCGCGAGATTCTCGCGCTGGAGGGCGTGGCGGATCCGGGCAGGTTCTCTGTCGCGGCGCTTCGGGCCGGCGACGGGAGACTGTCGCTGGATGCCGCGATCCTCGCGATGGAGCAGGGGTCGATTGGAACTGCCCTCCGCCTTGTGCGCGCCGAGCTCGACGACGCGCGCTTCGACGAGGCGGCCGGGCTGATCTCGTACGACGGCGGTGACTTCGACACGGCGGAATCACGAATGGAACGGCTGAACGTGGACCGCCCCGGCGTTCCAACGGTGGGCCTGCAGATCGCGGACATTCTCGCCGCCGATGGAAAGGACGCGGATTCGGAAAGGGCGCTCCTGCGGACCCTGCCTCTTGCACCGGCAGTCTCGTGG
>JBKQPS010000354.1:0-3932 GCA_052144915.1 Spirochaetia bacterium
CCTGCGGCGTGAACCGTCAACGAGAATATGCAGCGGGCTCTCCGTGTCTCTCCCGCATCTTTATGAATTTTGTGAGAATTTTCTTGCTTTTTGAGGGGGCTCATTTTATAGTGAGCTACTTCGCTCAGTGCGTCTGCCAGTCAGAGGAGCGAGCTCCCATGGACTACCTGACTGGGGACAGGGTGTCACCAGCCGGAGAATAATTCCAAGCCACTAAGAAACAAAGGAGGTTTCCATGGCGGAACAGATGTATGAGCTGCAGCGGGATGTCTCGCAGAACCACCGGCTCTACAACAAGGACCTGGCGCCCATTGAGATCAAACGGCGCAAGTTGGGCACCTACAACTTCGCTGCGCTCTGGATCGGTATGGCGCACTGTGTCCCTACGTATCTGCTGGCAGGGGGGCTGATCGCCCTGGGCATGGACTGGAAACAGGCCCTGTTCACCATCACCCTGGGCAACTTGATCGTCCTGGTCCCGATGCTCCTGAATGCACACCCCGGCACGAAATACGGGATTCCCTTTCCCGTCTTTGCTCGCGCCTCGTTCGGGGTATTCGGGGCGAACATCCCCGCCCTCCTGCGCGCCATCGTGGCCTGCGGATGGTTCGGGATCAACACGTATATCGGTTCGCTGGCAATCGACATCTTCTTCGGTAAGCTGATACCCGGCTGGAGCGCCATCGGCGGCTCACTCACCTTCGCCTTCGGGTTGACCGTCCACGGGGCTATCGCGTTCATGATTTTCTGGATTTTCCAGATCTACATCATCCTTCGCGGCATGGACGCCGTTCGTATCTTCGAAAACTGGGCGGCGCCCTTTGTCATTCTCCTTGGTGTTGCCCTCGTGATCTGGATGATCACGGCAGCCAAGGGGTTCGGACCGCTTCTCGCGCAGCCGAGCAAGTTCAAGACTTTCGGGGAGTACTTCAAGATCTTCATCCCCGCACTGACAGGCATGGTCGGGTTCTGGGCTACCCTGTCTCTGAACATCCCCGACTTTACACGGTTCGGCAAAGGCCAGAAGCAGCAGATGATCGGACAGGCTATCGGGCTTCCCCCGACCATGCTCGTATTCTCCGCCTTTGGCGTTGTCATCACCTCGGCATCGGCAATTGTGTTCGGTGAGGCTATCTGGGACCCGGCGGTGCTCCTGGGCAAATTCAGCAACCCCATTACGCTGGTCCTGGCGCTCGTCGGTCTCGTGGTCGCGTCTCTGTCGGTGAACATCGCCGCCAACACGGTGTCTCCGGCGAACGACTTCTCGAACACCGTCCCCAAGCTCATCAGCTTCAGAACGGGCGGAGTGATCACGGGGATAATCGGGATCCTGATCATGCCGTGGAGACTGCTGGCGGACCCCAGCGGGTACATCTTCGGGTGGCTGGGCACCTACTCCGGCTTCCTGGGACCCATCGCGGGCGTTCTGATCGCGGACTACTGGGTCATCAGGAGGACGCGGCTCAACCTGGAAGACCTGTACACGCCAAAGGGCGAGTACACCTTCCTCGGGGGATTCAACATCAGGGCCATTATCTCCCTCGTGGTGGGAGTGGTGGTCGCCTTGATTGGTCTTGTCGTCCACCCGCTTCGATTCCTTTTCGACTATGCATGGTTCGTAGGATTCGCGGCGGCCTTCCTTGTGCACTGGGCGCTGATGTCCTCGCAGGTCGTTGTAGGAGCGGGCAAACCCGTACCTCGGCCGGCTGTCTGACAGTCGACGACAGTAAGAAAGCGCCGGGGCAGCCTGGCGCTTTTTTTCATGAGCCCTTTGCTGAGTTGAGTTCTGCAAGCGGCGGCTTCATCCCCCCCGTTGTTCCGTGTAGAATGGGGGCGTGAGAGTGGGTGAACCGGCAAAACGGGATGATCGGCGCTATCTCTACCGCGACTACCGGGCGTGGCCCGAGGATGAGAGATGGGAGCTGCTCGATGGAGTGGCCTGGAGCATGAGCCCGGCGCCATCGATGGCGCACCAGGCCCTCAGCATGGAGCTCAGCCACGCCATCCGCGCGTTCCTCGGGAAATCGGGGTGCCGCGTATTTGCGGCGCCGTTCGATGTCCTTCTCCCGGAGAAATCCGATCAAGCCGAGGATGATGTGCCCAACGTGGTGCAGCCAGACCTCGCGGTCATCTGTGATCCCTCCCGTCTGCGTCCATTCGGCTGCGTAGGAGCGCCGGACTGGGTCATCGAGATCCTTTCGCCATACACCTCGCGCCGCGACATGGCCGAGAAGCGATCGCTGTACGAACGACATGGCGTGCGAGAATACTGGGTCGTCGACCCGGGGAACCGCTACCTCCACGTGTACCTCGGCCGCGAAGGCGGGCGGTACGCAGACCCCGAAGTGTACGTGGGTGCGGTCACCGTCCCATCCTCCGTCTGTCCGGGGTTCGAGGTGCGGATCATGGAGCTGTTCGCAGCCGTCCCTGGATAGATAGGCACGCCCGACGCGCGATGCGTCAGTGCCTACGGGCTCGCTCTCGTCCGTCGCGGCCGCTCCTGGCGGCATTTCCTGGACTCGCTTGCCCTCGCGGCTCTGGCTGCCCGCCCGAGGAAATCGGAGACGGCCAGCCGCGATGAGACGCGGTTGGTCTGCCGCATGTCCATCCTGCGGCCAAGTCTTGGGCCTTGTACCCGACCTGGATTGAGCAACACCCAAAGAGAAGCAGCGCTGATTTCGGAACATCGATTCTCTGGAGGTATAGTTGTACAACTTGTCATCACTCTATATCGAGTCGGTGGCCTCCACGTGGCCGATGATCGCGCCCTTGCCGGTCGGTTGTATCAAAAGCTGGCCACGATATCGGGTGCGCCAGCTCCTGTATCCCTCGCGCTTTAAGCCCATGCACAGTTCGCTGGCCCACGGCTCGCGCACAGAGAGCGCGTGCGTGAAGTGACCAGAAGTTCCTCTTGTACCATGGAGCCCGCATCTATGGGGTCGAGATATCGTCAAGCGACTCGTGGACGCCGAACCACATGGTGATCGCCGGCGTGAAGTGAAAGAGACCCCCTTCCGAGCAATCTTCCGCATAGCGAGGGCATGCCGCAGGGCGTGCGCCACGAGCCGAGGCGTCCTTGGCTAGGGACTCGCGTTCGTCCGTCTCTGGACTCGCTGGCCCTCGGCCTCCCTGCCTACGGCAGCTGCTGGACGATCTCCGGATACAGCTCCGGCCTGCGGTCGCGGAAAAACTGCCAGCCGTCGCGCACCTCGCGGATCTGGTCCATGTCCAGGTCGGCCACGACAACCTCGTCCTTGTCCTCCGACCCTTTCACGAGGATCTTTCCGCGCGGATCCACGAAATAGCTGGACCCGTAGAACTTTCCGAACTCCCACGGCTTCTCCAGGCCCACGCGGTTGTTCGCGCCGATGAAAACGCCGTTTGCAACTGCCTGCGCCGGCTGCTCGAGCTCCCAGAGGTAGCGGGATTTTCCCTCGGTCGTGGCCGACGGATTGAAGAGAAG
The DNA here is from genome assembly GCA_052144915.1 of Spirochaetia bacterium. Lineage (GTDB taxonomy): Bacteria > Spirochaetota > Spirochaetia > SZUA-6 > Fen-1364 > Fen-1364. The sequence continues at coordinate 3,464 of JBKQPS010000354.1, forward strand.
CTCGGCGCCCTTCAGCGCGAGGATGCGGGCGCACTCGGGGAAGTGGCGGTCATAACAGATGTAGATGCCGATTTTCGCGTAGGCGGTCTGGAACACGGGAAACCCCAGGGTCCCCGGCTTGAAATAGAACTTTTCCCAGAATGCCGGATACGTGTGGGGGATATGGACCTTCCGCATCTTTCCCAGGTATTTTCCGTCCGCATCGAGCACGGCCGCGGTGTTGAAATACACCCCTTCCTGCTCCATCTCGTACACGGGCACGATCATGACCATGCGGTATTTCTTCGCGATCGGCGCAAGCCTTTCCGTCAGAGGACCGGGGACTGGTTCGGCGGTCTTGTACCACTTGATGTCCTGTTCGGCCGGAAAATAGGGCCCGTGAAAAATCTCCTGGAGGCTGAGGATCTGCACACCATTTTTCCCCGCCTCCTCGATCAGGGGAATGTGCTTCTGGACCATCGCTTCCTTG
>JBKQPS010000355.1:0-4883 GCA_052144915.1 Spirochaetia bacterium
TACTGCACGCCGGGCTTCGTCATGTCCCTGTTCGAGGCGTACTACCGCAGCGACTGCCGACGCGCCCGCGACCTGAGCGACCAGCTCAGCGGCAATCTCTGCCGCTGCACGGGGTACCGGCCGATCCGGGACGCGGCGCTGGATGCGCTTGCCGAGCGGGATTCCCGCCGGGGGGTGCCGGATCGCTTCGCCCAGCGCTTGCGCGCGCCGCGGGGGCCGGTCCGCGCGCTGAATTACGCGGCCGCGGGCGGCCGTTTCCTGCGGCCGACCTCCCTCGAAGGCCTCCTGGAAGCGCTCGCTGCAAACCCCGGCGCGCGCCTGGTGGCGGGGGCCACCGAGATCGGCGTGGACGTCACGAAGAAGTCCGCCTCGTTCCCGTTCCTCGTCTCCACGGACGGCGTGGCCGCTCTCGGCAGGATCACGCGAACCCCGGACGCGTGGCGCATCGGCGGCTCGGCGACCCTCACCGACATCGAGGACAGCGTGGCTCCCGAGTACCCGTCGCTGGCCCGGATGCTGCGGGTGTTCGCCTCCCGCGGCATTCGCAACAGGGCGACGATGGGCGGGAACCTCGCCACCGCCTCCCCGATCGGGGACTGCGCTCCCGTCCTGCTCGCCCTCGATGCCTCGCTCGTCCTCGCCTCGCCCCGGGGGGAACGCACCGTCGCCCTCGCCGAGTTTTTCACCAGCTACCGGAAAACGGACCTGGACCCGGGGGAGATCATCCGGGAGATCGTTCTCCCCCGGCCGCCGACGGCGCCTGGATACGCGCGGCGGGAGGACTTCTTGAAGGTCTCCAAGCGCCGAGAGCTGGACATCAGCATCGTCGCGGCCAGCTTCCGCGTGGACGTGGATGCCGGCGGAATCGTCCGCAGCGCCCGCCTGGCCTACGGCGGCGTGGCCCCCATCCCCCGCAGGGCCCGCGCGGCCGAGGCAGCCCTCGAGGGCAAACGACTGGAAGATGCGCGGGGGCACGCGGCGGACCTGCTCCGATCGGAGTTCCAGCCCATCGACGATGCGAGGGGCAGCGCGGCGTATCGCCGGGGGCTCGTCGTGAGCCTCTGGGAGAAGTTTGCCGACGGCGCGCAGAGCATCGCGCAGGACGGGTCCCTGGACTTCGCCCACGGGGAGGTTTTCCCCGAGGTCGACGCGTCGCGCTCGCTCCACCACGAGAGCGCCCGGGGCCACGTCACGGGAAGCGCACGGTACGTGGACGACACGGCCCAGCGGCGCCCGATGCTGGAAGCGTGGCCGGTCTGCTCCCGGCAGGCGCGTGCGCGAATCATCCGGCGAAACGCGGACCGGGCGCGCGCGACCCCCGGCGTCACGGCCGTCCTGATGGCGGAAGACGTCCCGGGACTCAACGACGTGGGGAGCGCCCGGCACGACGAGCCGTTGTTCGCCTCCACGGAGGTGCTCTTCCACGGCCAGCTCATCGCGCTGGTCGTCGGGGAGACGCTGGCCGCCTGCAGGGCAGCCGCCGCGCTGGTGGAGGTGGACTACGAGCCGCTGACGCCCATCCTCGGCGTGGCCGCGGCGGAGGCCGCGGGCAGCTACCTCACCGAGCCTCACACGCTGACGCGCGGCGACGCCGCGCGGGCTCTCGAATCGGCGCCGCGGCGGCTGGACGGCGAGTTCTTCACCGGCGGGCAGGAGCATTTCTACCTGGAGACACACGCCGCGTGGGCCGAACCGGGAGAAGCCGGCACCCTTTTCCTGAGCTCCTCCACGCAGCATCCCTCCGAGATCCAGACGGTCGTTTCTGAAGTGCTGGGCATTCCCCGCAACAGGATCGTCGTGGAGGCCCCGCGCATGGGGGGGGCGTTCGGGGGGAAGGAAGTGCAGGGCACTACATTCGGCGCGCTGGTGGCGCTCGCCGCGGTGCGCACCGGGCGCGCCGTGCGACTGCAGCTCGACCGCGACGTGGACATGATGATCACCGGCAAGCGCCACCCTTTCCATTCGACGTTCTCGGTGGGGTTCGACGACGAGGGAAAGCTCCTGGCGGTGCGCGCGAGCCTGGTCTCCGACGGCGGATGGTCGCTGGACCTCTCGCAGGCCATCCTTGACCGCGCCCTGTTCCACCTGGACAACGTGTACTACATTCCGCACGTGCACTTCACCGGCCGGGTCGCGCGGACGAACACGACCTCCTCCACGGCGTTCCGGGGCTTTGGAGGACCGCAGGGCATGCTGGTCATCGAGGAAATCGTGGACAGGGTGGCGCGGACGCTGGGCCTGCGGCCCGAGCAGGTCCGGGCCGCCAACCTCTACCGCGGCACGGGAGAAACCAACACCACGCACTATGGCCAGCTCATCGGGGACAACCGCCTGGAAGGAATCTGGCGGCAGGTCCAGCAGCAGGCGGATTTCGAGGCCCGGAGCCGGAAGATCGAGCAGTGGAACGCCACCCACGAGCGGGTGAAGAGAGGCATCGCGGTCACCGCGGAAAAGTTCGGCATCTCTTTCACCCGGGCTGCCTACAACCAGGCGGGGGCGCTGGTCGTGATCTACCAGGACGGCACGGTGCAGGTCAACCACGGCGGAACGGAAATGGGCCAGGGACTGTACACGAAGATCCTGGGAGTGGCGATGCGGGAGCTGGGCCTTCCCGCTTCCTGCATCCGGGTCATGCCGACCAGCACGGACAAGGTTCCCAATACGTCTGCCACGGCGGCCTCGTCGGGAGCAGACCTCAATGGCGCCGCGGTGAGAAACGCCTGCGTGACACTGCGCGATCGGCTTGCGCCGCTGGCGGCCGAGCTTCTTTCGCGGGAAGCCGGCGTGCCCGTCCCGGCCGCGGAGGTCGTCTTTGCCGAGGGCATGGCCCGCCACGGCGCCCGGGGAGAGCCGCGGGTGGCCTTTGCAGCGGTGTGCGCGCACGCATACCTGTCCCGGGTGAGCCTCGCGGCAACGGGGTACTACGCCACGCCGGGGATCGCGTGGGACTGGGAAAGACAGGAAGGTCACCCCTTCTACTACTTCGCCTGCGGGGGTGCGGTGAGCGAGGTCGAGGTGGACGGCTACACGGGCATGCACCGGGTGCTGCGCGTGGACATCGTGCACGACGTGGGCAGCTCGCTGAACACGGGAGTCGATCGCGGACAGATCGAGGGCGGGTTCGTGCAGGGCATGGGATGGCTCACGAGGGAGGAGCTTCTCTGGGACGCGCAAGGCCGGCTGCAGACGCACAGCGCCAGCACGTACCAGATCCCGGCGGTGAGCGATGCGCCCCTGGAGTTCCACGTGACGCTCCTGCCCCGGGCAGCCCAGGAAGGAACGATCCACGGGAGCAAGGCCGTGGGCGAGCCTCCCCTGATGCTCTCCATCTCGGTCCGCGAGGCCATCCGGGACGCCATTGCCGCGTGCGGGCCGGCCGGCGGGCAGGTGCCGCTCGCCTCCCCTGCCACCTGTGAGGCGATCTTCATGGCGATGCAGGATCGTCTCGGACGGGAGCCAGGCCGGCCGCGGCCCTGACCGCCTCCGCGGCGCCGGCGCTCGCGCCGCCTCAGCCGCAGAAATCCTCGATCGTTCCCCGCACGATGTCCCGGCAATCCGCCACCGACCGGAGATCGACCCATTCCTCCGCGCCATGCAGCCCGGCACCGGCCGGGCCCAGCACGACAGTGGGTATCCCGGCGCCGTGGAGGAGCGCCGAGTCCAGCCACCCGCTCATGCCGGCATAGACCGCGGCGCTCCCCGTGACCCGCTTCACGTTGTCTGCCAGGGCGCGGGCAATGGGAGAGTCTCGCCGCGCTTCCATCGGGTCCCGCGCGAGGCTCCGTCGCAGCGTCGCCTTGAACCGGGAGTCGGATTTCGCGAGTCGCGCCAGCGCGTCGCGAATCTCGGCTTCCGTGGTCTCCGCGGTCTCGCCGGGCACCGTGCGGCGCTCGACGTCCAGGCGGCACGATGCCGGGTAGCTGGAAAGTCCCTGGCCTCCGGCGATGAGGGACGCGTGCAGGCTTCCGGTTCCCAGCATCGCGTGAGGCGCGGAGCGCCGCAGGCGCTCCCCGAGCTCCTCCAGCGCGGCGAGCACTTTGCCCATCATGACAATCGCGTCGACTCCGACCTCCGGGAGTGACCCATGCGCGGCAACGCCCTCGGTGTCGACCTGGAACCAGACGAATCCCTTGTGCGCGGTGACGATCTGCAGGCCGGAGGGCTCCCCGACGATCGCCGCGTCCGGTTTCCCGCGGCGCGCGACAGCCTCCGTGCCGGCGCTCGCATATTCCTCGTCCACGACGGCGGTGAATATCACGTCTCCGCGGAGACGCCGTGCGGGGGCCTCGGCAGCGGCCCCCATGAACGCTGCCAGCGCTCCCTTCGTGTCCATGGCGCCGCGTCCGAACAGCCTGCCCCCTTCCACCCGCGGCTCGAACGGTGCGGTCATCCCGGCAACGCCGACGGTGTCCATGTGCGCGTTCAGCATGAGGGACCTGCCGCCGCCGCTGCCGGGGGCAACGGCGATCACGTTCGTCCGTCCCGGGATGCCGGTGTCCTGCCGCTCCACCGCGAGGCCGCTGCCGCGCATCCAGTCGGCGATGAAATCGCCGATCTCCGCCTCTCCGCGCGCGCCGGGAACGAGAGCCGACGATCTTCTGGATGTGCTGGGGTCCCAAGCTGAATTGGGCAAAACCATTGGTAAAGACGAACAACAGCACAAGACGACTTACCCGGCGAACCACGGCATCGAGGCTTCCCAACGAATCGCCACCCGGCTGATGGATGAGGCTTGCAAGGCCCTGGAACCCTACGGCGAGCGTGCCCAAGTGCTGCAAGGCTTGGCGCACTATATTGTAGGCAGAAGGCAGTAGGCAGTAAGCAGAAGGCAGACGGTGGGTGGACAGAGTGGCGGGTGTGAAGGGTCAAGTCAAAGGGCAAAG